>DATINJ010000250.1:0-36550 GCA_035474375.1 Kineosporiaceae bacterium
CGCCATCGATCGCCCGACGCTCGCGGATGAACTCGTCGCTCGTCACGGTCCACGGCCGTGGCTGGCCAACCCGGAGAATCCCGACGCTTGGCCGCTACCGCGTGACTCTTACCGCCCCGGCCGGGCAAGGCTGCGGGGATCTTCAGGCGCCCGTGGTCAGTACACCTAGTCCTCGTACTCGTCGGCCGGGGCTTTCACCGGCGTGATCTGGCCGACCTCGAAGTAAGGGATCGCCCGACCGTTGACCTCGTCCTTGAGCTGCTTGCTGGAGTAGGTGCCGATCACGTCGACCCAACTGTCCCGGACCACGTCCGCGGGGAGCTTGCCGGTCAGCGCGACCTTGATCGGGAGGGCATCGGCGGCGCAACAGTTGAGCATCATGCGGGTGAGGTACGTCCCGTGGCTACCAACGGTGATGAAGCCGGTGAGTTTGATCCGCCGACCGCTGATCGCGCGGCCATGGTCGTAGACCGCGCGACCGGCATAGTCCACCACGGTGAGCTGAAGCGGATCCTCGGCGGGCAGCGTGTCGTAGCCGAGAGGCTTCGTCAGCGCGGTGCCGGTGCGATCGGCGGCGTACGAGCCCAGCGCCGGCGGCGCAACGACGATGAGGGCGAACAGCGGCAGGACGAGAAGCCAGGCGATCCGTGGTTCGCGGTGGCCGTGGCCGTGGCCCGCATCGGGCTCGGACTGCTTCGCCCGCGCCGCCCGCGCTGCTGGCCGGAGCTCGTACCAGAGCGTGGCCATGGCCGCGATGATCAGGACGACGCCGGCCATCAGCAGGTAGGGGCGCAACCCAGCTCGGACGTAGCGCAGGTACTCATCGGTCAGGCCGGCGTGCAGGACCGCTCCGCCGAAGACGAACAAGACGATTCCCTGCGCCTCCCGGTTCACAGCAACACCGTCCCGACCAGGGCGGATATCAGGACAGCCACAACGAACGTGGTGGGAGCGAACCGGAGGGCGAACCCGCGTCCGAACGTTCCGGCCTGCATGGCGAACAGCTTCAAGTCGATCATGGGCCCCACCACCAGGAACGCCAGCCGGGCGGTGAGCGAGAACTGCGTCAGGGACGCCGCCACGAAAGCATCCGCCTCAGAACAGATGGACAAAAGCACCGCAAGCACCGCCAGCGCCAGGACCGACACCACGGGGATGCCGGCTACCGTCTGCAGCCACGAGGCCGGGACCACCGCCTTGAGCGTCGCCGCCGCCATCGCCCCGACGACGAGGAAACTGCCGGCATGCATCAGGTCATGTCGCACCGATCCCCAGAACGCCGCGCCTTTGCCATCCCCCTCGAACGAAGGACGATCCGGCGGGCGGAGCCACTCGGCGCGACCCAAGCGCAGCCACAACCACCCCATCAGGCAGGCCACCACCAGGCTCGCACCGAACCGGGCGAAAACCATCTCGGGGTTGCGCGGAAAGGCGACCGCGGTGGCGGTCAGCACGATCGGGTTGATCGCCGGCGCGGACAGCAGGAACGCCAACGCCGCAGCCGGCGTGACCCCGCGGCTCACCAGCGCCCCGGCCACCGGCACCGAGGCGCACTCGCAGCCGGGCAGGACCACCCCGGCCGCCCCGGCGACCGCGACCGCGACTGCCGGTTTCTTCGGCAGCGCGCGGGCGAAGAACGTCGCAGGGACGAACACCACGATGGTCGCTGACAGCACCACGCCGAGCACGAGGAACGGCAGGGCCTGTGCGACGACCGCGATGAACACGGTCATCCAGTTCTGCAGGGCGGGCCCGGACACCAGTTTGTTGATCGGACCCTGAAGCGCCACAACCAGGAGAAGCAGGACAATGAGGACTTCGACCGAGCCGCCCTGCCACCCCCGTGGATCATCGGCATTCTGGTGATCGCCTGGGGGCTGAACTGCTTCAGTGGTGGCCACAGGCCGTCACCTCCATAGGCGAATAAGCCGCCGTGCCCACGTAGCGTAGCGATATGGAGGCTAGCCCATCCCCTTGTGAGCCGTCGCAGCTGGCGCTGGTGCGTGGGCGCCGGATGGGTACCTCGTCGCCATCGAGTGATCGCCAACTGTGCCCGCTTTGGTCCTGCGCCAGAGCACATAACCGGGCATAGCTAGCGATCTTCACGGATACCGGCTAGCTCTTTGATCGAATTTATGCTTCGTATCGGCTTACGTGGCGAGTCCAGCGTTTGGTTCAGTACCGGCACCTCAACCGCCGTCCGCTCGCCACCGGCGAACCCCCGCCGCCGACTCAGGGATCACCCTGAATCGGATCTGGGGTTCGGTCAGTTCCATCCCTGATGTGCCCGTACCGGCGTGACTGCGAATGTTTTAGCCATGATCACAGTGGAAGCACTGACCAAGCGGTACGGCTCTTTCCAGGCCGTCGACGACATCTCATTCACTGCCGAGGCAGGTCGGGTCACCGGCTTTCTCGGCCCGAACGGCGCCGGCAAATCCACCACCATGCGGATCATGGTCGGGTTGACGACGCCCACCTCAGGCAGCACGTCGATTCTCGGCCGGCAGTACGCCGACCTGCCCAATCCCGGCCGCGAGATCGGAGTCCTGCTGGACGCCTCGGCCCAGCATGCGGGCCGTACCGGCCGGGAAATCCTGACCATCGCGCAGCGGACGATGGGGCTGCCGGCCTCTCGGGTCGACGAAATGCTGGAGCGGGTCAGCTTGACCCCGACGGAGGCCACCCGGCGAGTCCGCAACTACTCGCTCGGCATGCGGCAGCGGCTCGGGATCGCGACGGCCCTGATCGGCGACCCCGAGGTCCTGATCCTCGACGAGCCGGCCAACGGCCTCGACCCGGCAGGCATCCGTTGGATGCGTGACCTCTTGCGCCAATATGCCAACCGGGGCGGGACCGTCCTGCTCTCGTCGCACCTCCTGCACGAGATCGAGGTCATCGCCGACGACCTGGTGGTGATCGGCAACGGCCGGATCGTCTCGCAGGGAACCAAAGCCGCGCTCCTGCAGCGAGCAGGCACGTTCGTCCGAAGCTCCAGCCAGGCCCAACTCGCGAAGGCGCTCGCCGACGTCGGCATGGACTCCTCGCCCTTCGCCGATGGCGGCCTGCGCACCTCGGCCGATCCCGAACTGGTGGGCAAGGTTGCCCTCGCGGCCGGTGTGGCGCTGACCGAACTGCGCACCGCCGACGGTGCCGGACTCGAAGAGATGTTCCTCCAGCTCACATCCGATACCCAGCGTGAAGGAGTCCTGGCATGAGTGCCATCACCAGCGAAGTTGCCATGGAACGTCCGATCGCCAGGCGGTCGCAGCCGATCCGGCCGATCCCGCTGAGCCGGGTGGTTTCGGTCGAGTTGCGAAAGATGTTCGACACTCGCTCCGGCTTCTGGCTGATGGCCAGCATCGCCATCTCGGCCCTGGTGGCGACCGGCGCCTTCATCATCTTCGCTCCGGACAGCGAGCTGAGATACTCGAACTTCGCCGCAGCGATCGGCTTTCCGATGTCGGTCATCTTGCCGATGATCGCGATCCTCTCGGTCACCAGCGAGTGGAGCCAGCGCAGCGGGCTCACCACCTTCACTCTGGTTCCGCACCGGAGCCGGGTAGTGCTGGCCAAGGCGATCGCCACGATCAGCGTCGCAGTGACGTCAATGCTGTTGGCAATGGTCATCGGTGTGATCGGCAACGTCGTCGGCTCGGCCATCGCCGGGGTGGACGCCAGGTGGGACACCTCGGTAGCGGACTTGCTCTACATCGTCCTCGGTAACGTTCTCGGCCTGCTGGTCGGATTCATGCTGGGCGTGCTGATTCGCAACTCACCGGGCGCCATCGTGGGGTACTTCATCTACTCCCTGGTACTGCCTACCCTCGCCTCCATCCTGGCGGCGAACGCGGAATGGTTCCGTACCGCGCAGCCGTGGGTGGACTTCAACTACGCCCAAACCTCTGTGTTCAGTGGAGATCTGACCGGCGAGCAATGGGCGAACCTGGGAGTTACCAGCATCTTCTGGCTGATCCTCCCGCTGACCTTCGGCGTCTGGGCCGTGCTTCGTTCGGAAGTCAAGTAACGAGGCCACTTTCAGCCGCGCCGATCGTCACCAGGCAATTCCAGGGAGCGGATCAGTTCGGCTCACACAGACCACTTACCAGCGCGATAAGCGTTCCGACGGCAGGTATCTCACCAATTCGCATTGGTGAGTCCTGCCGTCGCTTGGTTTTGGCCCAGCCGAGTCGGTTGCAGCGGGAGTTGACGGGAGTGTATTGACAGCAGGAATGTTAACGGTAACAATCTGGCGACCGCGTGCTGCCGCACCGGCTACCCCTCGCTGACCGCGGGAGAACCTTGTGACAATGTCGTCGCTTGCCAGACCGTCCGTCCCTGCCGACCGGTCGGACCCGGCACCCCGCTTCCTCGGCCGCAGAGCGAGGTCCTTGGCAGCGCTGGCCGCGCTCCTGCTCACCGTCGCCGGCCTCGCTGCCCAGGCGCCCGCCGCACAAGCGCTGGAGAACGGCACCGGGCGAACCCCGCCCATGGGCTGGAACAGCTGGAACACCTTTGCTTGCAACATCAACGAGACCCTGATCAAGCAAATGGCCGACTCGATCGTCAGTAGCGGCATGGCTGCCGCCGGCTACAAGTACGTCGTGGTCGACGACTGCTGGTTCAACCCCAACCGGGACACCGCCGGCAATCTGCAGGGTGACCCGACCCGGTTCCCGAGCGGGATGAAGTCTCTGGGCGACTATCTGCACGGCAAGGGCCTCAAGTTCGGCATCTACCAGGTACCCGTCGACCGGACCTGCGCTCAGTACTTCAACAGCTACCCCGGATCCACCGGTAGTCAGGGCCATGAAGCCCAGGACGCGCGGCAATTCGCCGCCTGGGGTGTCGATTACCTGAAGTACGACTGGTGCTCGCCCAACGGCACGATCAACGAGCAGGTCACCGCGTTCGCCAAGATGCGTGATGCGCTGGCCGCGACCGGCCGTCCGATCCTGTACAGCATCAACTCGAACAGCATCCACGACAAGACTGGGCCGCTGCGTAACTGGGGCGACGTCGCGAACATCTGGCGCACCACCGAGGACATCACCAACTCCTGGACCACCAGCGGCTATCCGATGGGGGTCAAGGACATCATCGACGTGACCGCGCCGCTGGCCGCGTACGCCGCACCCGGCGGGTTCAACGATCCCGACATGATGGAGGTCGGTATCAGCGGTCTGAGCGACACCGAGGCCCGTAGCCACTTCGCGATGTGGGCGATGATGGCCGCGCCACTGATCGCCGGCAACGACATCCGGTCGATGTCCACGGCGAACGCGACCATCCTCAAGAATACGAATTTAATTGCCATCAATCAGGATTCGCTGGGTCTGCAAGGTGTGCAGATCCTCAACGACGGCACCCGCCGGGTACTCGCCAAGAAGCTCGCCAACGGTGACGTCGCGGTAGCTCTGTTCAATCAGAGCAGCAGCACCGCAACCGTGACGACGACTGCCGCGGCGGTCGGCAAGTCCGGCACCTCGTTCACTCTGCGCAACGCCTACAGCGACGCCACCAGCACCAGCACCGGCTCCATCTCAGCCAGCGTTCCCGCCCACGGCACCGTGGTCTACCGGGTCAGCGGCGGCTCCGCGGTCACCGGCACCGCCCTGGTCAGCGCCTCCTCCAGCCGGTGCCTGGACAATCCGCAAAGCGCCACCACCAACGGAACCCAGCCGATCATCTGGGAATGCTCCGGTGCGACCAACCAGCGCTGGACCATCAACGGCAGCACGATCCAGGTCCAGGGCAAATGCCTGGACGCCCCGCTGGATGCGGTCGCCGGATCGAAGGTGCAACTGTGGGAATGCAACGGCGGCACCAACCAGCAGTGGGCAGTGAACACCAACGGCACGGTGAAGAGCACCTCGTCCGGACTCTGCCTGGACGTCTACAACAACAACACGGCCAACGGGACCGCCACGATCCTGTGGACCTGTGGGAGTGCCGCCAACCAGCGGTGGGCTCGACTGTAGTCACCGGTGATCAGCGGGCGACCGGCCGATCGCCGGGCGCCCGCTGATCCCTCCGGGCGGCTCAGCGCCGCCTGCGGGGCGTTCCGGACGGTGGCGCGGCGGTGCTGCCCCTGACGATCAGCTCCGGCGGGGCGGCGACCAGGGTCACCGAGGTGGTGGGGTCGAGGGTGTGGCGCAGCAACGTCAGGCAGTCGCGGCCCAGACCGACGAAGTCCAGCCGAACGGTCGTCAACGCCGGCGAATAGTAGGCGGCCTGGGGCACGTCGTCGAACCCGATGACGCTGACCTGTTCGGGTACCGAGCGCCCGGCCGCACGCATGGCATGGAGCGTGCCCAGCGCCAGATCATCGTTGCCGCACAACACGGCCGTGACCTGCGGGTCCTCGGCCAGCGCGCGGGCGGCGCGGGATCCGGACTCGGCGCTCCAGCCGGCTTCAACAACCTCGGGCACCACGGCGCCGGCCGCCTGCAGCGCAGCCCGCCAGCCTCGCAGCCGGGCGCCGATCGAGGTGGAGCTGGGGACGGCGAGGTGATGGACGGTGCGGTGCCCCAACCCGAGCAGGTAGGCGGTCGCCGTCTGCGCCGCGGCTCGATCGTCGAACATCACGGTGGGAAACCGCCGGGTGTCGTGCGTGTTCGTCGCCTCCACCGCGGCGGCGACCGGAATGCCTGCGGGAACGGCCCGCAGCGCCCGAACCCCGGCCAGGTCGTACGCGATCACAATGACCCCACCGGCGGTCGGCGCGCAGGTCCGGTCGATCGCGGCCTGGATGTCGGCCGGTCGCGCAGAGGCGATGACAGCGATCCCGACCGTCATGCCGACGGCGCGGGCAGCTTCCTCGATTCCTTGCAGCAGGGCGGCTCGTCCATAGAGCGTGGTGTTCGAGGTGAGCACGGTCACGGACGGGTCAGCGCTGGCGGCCAGAGCCCGCGCTGCCCGGTTCGGACGGAATCCGAGCTCGCTGATGGCGTGCTGAACGCGGCTGCGGGTCGCCTCCTTCACCGCCGGGTGTTCGTTGATGACCCGGGACACGGTCATGTGGGAGACGCCCGCGTGACGAGCGACGTCACGGATATTGGGCGGGGAACTCCCGTGGTCCGCAGCGCGACGCGGTGGCGGTGTGCGGGGTTTGCCGGGTGGCCGTGGTCGATCGGTCACAGCCACATCCTTGCTCAAGTTCGCGCCCATATTTCAGGTTTCACAGCTATCCTGACGAACCTTACTATCCCGGCCGAGCGGGAGTGCGAAGCCGTCGATCAGGCTGCGGACTGGTGGCAGACAACGCAGTTTCCGTCGGCGTCGAGCACCGTGAATTCCCAGGCCGCCCAGGGTGAATAGAGCGATCATGACTGAATCTGGCGTCACCCGGGTGGCCGTCTACATCGATTTCGACAACATTGTGATCTCCCGTTACGACCAGATGCATGGCCGCAGCCAGTTTCAGCGGGATCGGGTGCGCGGGTTCGACCGGGCCGACAAGGGCGCCGACCCCGAGATCGCGGAGCGACTGCGCCAGGCCACCGTGGACATCGGCGCCGTCATCGACTTCGCCTCCTCGTTCGGCACGCTCGTCCTGACCCGGGCGTACGCCGACTGGTCGGCTCTGGTCAATGCCGACTATCGCGGGCAACTCGTCAGCCGAGCCGTGGACCTGGTGCAGCTCTTTCCGGCCGCCGCCTACGCCAAGAACGGCGCCGACATCCGCCTGGCGGTCGACGCCGTGGAAGACATGTTCCGGCTGCCCGACCTCACCCACGTGGTGATCGTGGCCGGTGACTCCGACTACATTCCGCTGGCCCAACGCTGCCGGCGGCTTGGCCGGTACGTGGTGGGCGTGGGGGTCGCCGGCTCGACCAGCAGGTCGTTGGCCGCGGCCTGTGACGAGTTAGTCACCTACGACGCGCTGCCGGGTATCGCTCCGGCCGAGGCCGTACCGCCACCGGCCGCCGAAGAAATCAGTCCGACGGCGGATCCGGCGGCAACTCCGGAACCGGAGGAGCCGGTGAGCGCCGGCGCAGGCTCCCGTTCCCGGCGTACCAGGCGGGGTGCGACGTCCGGGAATGATGAGGTTGGTCCGGAATCCGAGGACCCGCAGGCGGTGGCGACCCAGCTACTCGAACGAGCGTTGCGCCTAGGCCACGACAAGGACGATGCGGACTGGCTACACAGCTCCACGGTGAAGAATCAGATGAAACGGATGGACCCGGCCTTCAGCGAGAAAGCCCTTGGCTACCGATCCTTCTCGGATTTCGTGAAGTCCCGAGAGTCGATCGCCGAACTCGATGAGACGGACCCGGTGCGGCTGATCCGGCTGATCCCCGTCGCTTCGATCCGCTGACCGGTCCAACTCGTCACGAGTCAGAACAGCGTGTCCGGCAGCAGGTCGATCAGCTCGCGGGCGTTCGCCTGGGCGTAGTTTCGATAGCAATTGTTAAACAACACGTGCACCTGATCGCTGTCCTCGGCCAGCTTCTGCACCGGGCCGACCCAGTTCTGCAATTCCACGCCGTCGTACCGATAGCCGAATCGCTCGTAAATGTTCTTGCTCTCCCACTGCCGGCTGTGGCCGTGGAAGCGAACCACCGACAGCGGCGCCGTCACCTCGACCACCGGCGGAACGGACGAGCGGTAACCCTGCGGCATGTCGACACACACGTAGGGCAGCGCGTGGCTGCGCAGGAAATCCGTGGTCTCTTGCCGATTACGTTCGGACATCCACGACTCGTGCCGGAATTCGATACAGACCGGATAGGGAGCGCAGCGTTCCTGGCAGCGCAGGAGGTACTCCCGGTTGCGGGAACCGATCACGAACCAGTGCGGAAACTGGAGCAGGATCGCCCCCAATCGGCCGCTCTCGGCCAGTGGCGACAGGGCACTGAGAAACCGCGCCCAGATCTCGTCGACCACGCCGGCATCCAGATCCTTGAGGTACACGTTGCGCTTGTCGGTGTCCGGCCGCACGTCCTTGTAGATCGCTGACACCTTGGTCGGGTGCTGAGTGAACAGGGAGAACGCCTTGATGTTGAACGTGAAGCCGGCCGGCGTCCGTTCCGCCCAGAGCCGGGCATTGCGTTCGCTGGGCGGCGTGTAGTACGTGGAATCGACCTCGACCAGCGGAAACTGGCCCGCGTAGTACTCCAGTCGCTGCTCGGGCGTGCTTACCTCCGGCGGGTACCACCCGGACTCCAGTAGCGTCTTGTCCGTCCAGGACGCCGTTCCAATCCGCACCACGCCCATCGCAACCCTCCGAGTCTCAGCCCGAATCCCGTGTCGCCCTCTACCTGAGCAGGTGCTTCTGGGCGCCGCACGCCGGCCTGGCAGTGACCCATTTGCGAATTCGATGCCGTGTCGATCAGGTAGCGCCCGTTCTACCGACGTGAGATGGATAGGGTTCCGCCGTGTTCAAGTCCACTTTGTCCCTGCCGCCGGCTCCCGAGCGGGGCGCCGAGTTCGGCAGCGATGCCCTGATCGTCTGCGACAACCTGGTGCGCATTTACCAGTCCGGGTCGGTCGAGGTGCAAGCCCTGCAGGGGTTGGACCTGCTGGTGGGTCGAGGCGAAATGGTCGCCGTAGTAGGCGCTTCGGGCTCGGGGAAATCCACCCTGCTCTCCCTGCTGGCCGGGATCGATGCACCGACGGCCGGGCGCGCCCGGGTCGACGGCTGGGACCTGCTGGCCATGTCGCGAGCAGACCGGGTGCGTTACCGCCGGCACACGGTGGGGTTCGTGCGTCAGCAGGCCGCCCGCAACCTCGTGCCCTACCTGAGCGCCCGGCAGGTGGTGGACCTGCCGCTGACCCTTGCCCGGGTGCCCCGGGCGGAGCGCCGAGCTCGGGTCGATGAGCTGCTGGCAGCCCTCGGCGTCGCCGATTGCGCCGGGCGCCGACCGGAGCAGATGTCCGGCGGCGAGCAGATGCGGGTGGCCATCTGCGTCGCTCTGGCCAACAACCCGCGGGTGCTGCTGGCCGACGAGCCGACCGGCGAGCTCGACACGGAGACCTCGGCGACGGTCTTCGAGGCGCTGCGCACGGTCAACCGCGAGATGGGCGTCACCGTCGTGGTCGTCACCCATGACCCGGAGGTCAGCGGCCAGGTCGAGCGCACGGTAGCGATTCGTGACGGGCGCACGAGTAGCGAGGTGCTGCGGCGCACGACGACGCGGGCGGACGGCGGTGCGGAAGTGATCGCGGAGGAGTACGCCGTGATGGACCGCGCTGGTCGGGTTCAGGTGCCGAAGGACTACCGGGAGGCACTCGCGCTGACCCGGCGGGTGCGGCTGGCCCTGGAGTCGGATCACGTCACCGTGCGGCCTGACCCGACCCCGGCACCTGAGTGACCTGAGTGACCCGCGCCGCCCCGAGCACGAGCCAGGTCGACAATCCCGCCGCCAGGCAATCCGCTCCCGAGCGAATGGACAATCCGTGAGCGACCTTCCCGTCGCGCAGCCGATGCTCGCCGTGCGCGAGGTCAACCGCAGCTTCGGCTCCGGCGCCACCGCAGTACATGCCCTGCGCGACGTCTCGTTCGAGGTCGCCACCGGGACCATGGTCGCCCTGGTCGGCCGCTCAGGCTCCGGCAAGACCACGCTCCTCAACGTCGTCGGTGGGCTGGAGCGCCCGGACAGCGGCACCGTCATGGTCGACGGCACCGAGGTTACGGCGCTGGACGAGGACGGGTTGAGCCGACTGCGACGGGAAACCGTGGCCTACATCTTTCAGACCTTCGGGTTGATCCCGGTGCTCTCGGCGGCGGAGAACGTCGGTGTGCCACTGCGCATGAGCCGGACGCCGACACTGGAGCGAGAGCGCCGGGTGGCTCTCCTGCTTGACCTCGTGGGCCTGGCTGACCATGCCGAGCAACGCCCGGGCGAGCTTTCCGGCGGACAGCAACAGCGGGTAGCCATCGCCCGCGCACTGGCCGCTTCGCCGCGGTTGTTGGTCGCCGATGAGCCGACCGGCCAATTGGACGCCGAGACCGGGTTGTCGGTGATGGCACTACTGCGCGGGGTGGTGGAGTCCGAGGGCGTGACCGCGCTGGTCTCCACGCATGATCCGGTGATGATGGCGCTGGCCGACCGGGTCGTGCGGATCTCCGACGGGCAGGTCACCCCGTGAGCCGACGATCATGCTGAGGCTGCTCGCGCGCCGGGCATCGGTCCAGTTCCCGTTGCTGGTCGCGGTGGTCGCGGTCGTCGCCGTCGGCACCACCCTGCTCGGGGTGTGCGCCCTGCTGCTGACCAGGTCTGCGGACCAGGCCCTGACCGAGGGCATGGCTCGGGCTACGGCGCCCGAGGTGGCGGTCACCGCTTACCTGGCCGACGTCCCGGCAGCGAAAGCCGATTCGGTGGCCGGGGACACCCGTGCGCTGCTGACCCGGACCCTGGCGCCGTTCCAGGCGACCAGCGCCACCCGGGCGTCCTCCGCCGTCCGCCTGCTCGGTGATCGAACCGGGGCTGCACGACCCGACGAACCACGCAAGTTGGCCTACCTTTCCGGGATCGACGGCCTGCAGAGTCGCGCCCGGTTGACGGCGGGGCGCTGGCCACGGTCCACCGGGGCGGCGCCGATCGAGGCCGTTGTTCTCCAGCCGACCGCCCGGGTGCTCGATCTGGCGGTCGGCAGCCGGGTGCGGCTGGGCACCGAGATCACCAGCCGGACCGACGCCGTCACCGTGGTCATCGTGGGCATCTTCCAGCCGCTGCCCAACTCCGGGTGGGATCGCGACCCGCTGGCGGCGACCGGTTACGACCCGGCCTACCTGGACGGATCGCCGAACCCGGCGATCGCCTACGGCCCGTTCGTCGTCGACCTCTCCGATCTGTTCGCCAGCGGATCGACGATCGACCGCCTCCAGGTGACCACCCAGCCGCAACTGGCCAGGCCGACCGGCCCCGAGCTGGACGCCGTGGCAGCCACCCTGGGCACCGCGAATGCCCAGCTGAGAAAGCTTCTCGGCGACCGGGCGAAGTTCAGCCGGGTGGCCTCGGACCTGCCGGTGACGTTTGCCCTGGCCCGCGCCCAGCAGGCGGTCACTCGCTCAACCGTTCTCGTCGTGGTGCTGATCGGCACCGTTCTCACCGCGGCCGCGCTCGGGCTCGCCGGTCGGCTCGTGGTCGCCCTCAGAGCGACCGAGACCGCCCTGCTCTCGGAGCTCGGAGCCAGTCGCGGGCAATTGGCCGCGGCGACGGCCAGCGAGGCGATCATCCTCTCGGCCATCGCGGCAGTGCTCGCGGTGCCGTTGTCGAGCCTGACGCACGCGGCGCTCACCCACCTGCCGGCGCTCGCCGATGCCGGGCTCGCCACCTCGCCAAGCGTGACCGGCGCCCAGTTGATGGCGGTCGGAGTGGGCGCGGTACTGCTCGCCGGGGTGCTGGTCATTCCCGCGCTGCGCCGCGACCCGGAGCCGACCACCGGTCGGAGCCGGCTCGGCCTGCTGACCCGCTCCGGCGCGGACCTGCTGCTGCTCGCGCTGGCTGCGATCGGCTGGTGGCAGTTACGTACCCAGCCGGCCGCCCAGGCCGGGACGGACACCGTCCGGGTACTGGCGCCGGTGCTGTGCCTGCTGGCCGGCGCCGCGCTGGCGCCACGCCTGGTGATGTTGCCGTTGCGGGCCGGCGACTCGCTGGCCCGGCGCTCCCGGGGGGTGGTGCTTGCACTGGCAGCGTTCGAGGCCGCGCGCCGACCCCGAGCGATCGCCGCCGCCCTGTTGCTCTCGCTGGCCGCCGCCACCGGCACCTTCGGGCTGGCGTTCGGCGCCACCTGGCAACAATCGCAGCAGGATCAGGCCGATGCTCGGGTCGGCACCGACCTTGCCCTGGCGCTGACTGTTCCCCCGACGATCGGGCAGGGCTCGGTGGTTGGCACGGCGACCGGAGGAGCCGTCTCACCGGTCACCGACCGCGGTGTCGTGATCGGACGCTACTTCGGCACGGCAGGTGCCCCACCCCGGCTGGTGGCTGTGGACACCACCCGAGCTGGATTGCTGCTCCGCGGTCGGATACCGGGAACCTCCTGGTCACAGGTGGGCGCCGGGTTGGCGCCGAAGACCCCAGCCGGCGGGGTGCCGATACCGGTCGGCGGTGACTCGGCGCTCACCATCACCGGGACCTCGACCGGTGCTTCCCGGTTGCAGGCCGTACCCCGACTGGTGCTGGAGGACCGTAGCGGGCTTCGCACCAGCTGCGAGGCGACGGCGGTACGTCTGGACGGACGATCGCATCCGCTGCACCTGTGCAGCCCGGTTCGCGAAGCGTGGCGGGTGGTCGCGATCAGCCTGCAGGTCAATTTCGACCCGCCCGGACAGGTCGGCGCCGGTGAGAGCCGGCTGACGGTAAGCGTGACCCTGCCCGCCGGGCCAAACCCCGGCACCGGCACCTGGCCCAGCAGATCGGTGGGCAACGACCCCTGGCGGCTGGGAAATGTTGCGACAGCGATACATTCAACGCCGACCTCGACCGTGGTGACGACGACGGCGAACGTCAATACCGACGAACTCCAGCCCACCCTGCCGGTTGAGGTGGTGTCCACCGCCTTTGCCGCACCCTCGGCGGTACCGGTCGCAGTGTCGGACCGGCTGGCCGACGAAGTCGGTGCGGTGGTCGGCGGTCGGCTCACAGTCACCGTCGGCGGTATCGCCGTCCCGATGGTGATCTCCCAGCGGGTACCCACAGTCCCCTCCGCACCCGGTGAGGTGGCGATGCTCGCCGATGTCGACGCCCTGTCCCGGGCCCTGATCTCGGCCGGTGCCCTGGAGCCCGCGGTCGACGCCTGGTGGGTCGGGCAGCCGAGCACACCAGGAGCCGCAGCCGCCACTACCGCCCTGGGGCTGGGCGAGGTCGACACCCGCGCCGGAGTTCATCAGGAGCTCAGCCGTGGACCCTTGCGAGTCGGGCTCCCGGCTGCCCTCGACCTGCTTGTTCCGGCGGCGGTCCTGCTCCTCCTGGTCGGCACGATCATGCACGTCACCTCCGAGGTTGAAGCCCGAGCCCTGGAGATGGCCCGATTGCGTGGCCTAGGGCTGCGCCGGCGCAGCATCCTCGGCGGGCTGCTGGCCCAGCACGGAGGGGTGCTGGTGCTGCTTCTCAGCGCCGGTGCCGTAGTCGGCGCGGTCGCCTCCTGGGCGGTGGCACCGTTACTCATCCGCTCCGACCTCGGCGCCCGGCCCGAGCCGGGTGCCGTGCTGCAATGGCCGTGGCCGGCCGAAGTCGGGCTACTGGCCGGGCTGTTGATCGGCGGAACCGTTGCGGTGACGCTGGTGATCGCCGTCCAACTGCGGCGTGCCGATGCCGCGCACCTGCGGGTGGGAGCATGAACCGGCCGGTGCCGCAGCCGGGCAGGCTCCCCCGGTTGCCGGGCTTGCACCCGTCGGCCTGGCATCTGCCGGGCCTACATCTGCCGGGCCTGCATCTGCCGAGCATCCGCAGCCGGGCGGCGGCAGATCGCGGGCCGCTGCTGCTGGCCGGCCTCGTCGTCGCCCTGACGACGCTGTTGGCCTCGGCGGTACCGCAGCTGATCCGGACGACGGCCGACGATGCGGTCAACGCCACCGTCACGCGGGCCGGGGCCAACGCGGCCCTCGTCGTCACGGTGCCGTTCGACCGCGAAGACAACTTCAGCGGAACCCGGACCCGTCCGCAGGGCTCGGTGCAGGACGTTGCCGGGTCCGCGCTCCGGGCCCGGGGCTTGCTGACGCCCGATCTGGCAGCCGCGATGAAGCCGCCGGTGGCTGCGGTCACGAGCAGCTCGCTGAGTGTCTCCGACCACGGCCCGGGGCGCACCTTCCGGCTGACGTACATCGCCGGCGGGAGTGGGACGCGAGTGGTCTGGACCGAGGGCGGCCCGCCGCGATCCACCGTGCCGGCGGAGCGGGCCGGCACCGCCGTCCGGCTGGATGGGCAGCGGTGGCCGGTACAGGTCGGGCTGTCGCAGCAGACCGCTGCCGAGCTCGGGGTAGCGGTCGGTGACCGGATCCAGGCCCAGGACCCGGCCAAGCAGGACGTCGAAATCCGGGTCAGTGGCATCTTCCGGGCGGTCGACCCGAACGATCCCGGCTGGCAGGTCACCTCCGAAGTGCTCCAGCCCGTGATCGCATCCGACGGGACCGGTACCCGGATCGAGCTGGCCGGGCTGATGTCCGCAGATTCGCTGCCGGACGGCCGGCTGGCGCTCAACGAGGAGGACATCACCCGGACCATCACGTTCACCCCGCAACCAGCCCGATTGCGCTGGCAGAGCAGCGAATCGCTGATAGCGGCGGTGGTGGCGCTCAAGGCCAGCTCGGGTGGGGTGAGCGACTACGACCTGGCGTTGAAGTGGGAGAGCGGGCTCGACGCGGTCCTCCAGGACGCGCGGGCCCAGGTGGCGGCGGCGTCAGCGCAGGCCTCCGTCCTGCTGGTCGGGCTGATCGTGACGGCGATGCTGGTCCTGCTGCTCGCGGCCGAACTGCTGGTTCGGCGCCGGGCGGCAGTGCTCGCCGGGATCCGGATGCGGGGCGCGACGTTGGCCGGGATCGCCCTCGAACTGCTGATCGAGTCGATCGCTGTGACCCTGGCCGGGGTGAGCCTGGGGGTCCTGCTCGCCCGGGTCGTGGCCGGCGGCTACTCCTGGCTTTGGCTGGCGCCGGTCATCCTGGTGGCGATCCTGGGCGTTCCGGTGCTCGGTACCGTCGCGGCCGCGAGTGCCACCAGGGGCAGGCAGGCACCGGCGAACCAATCGGCTCGCCAGTCCGCGCTTCGCACCCGGCAACTGCGCCGGACCGCGCTGGAGGCAGCCGTCGTGCTGGTCGCGGTCGGCGCCTACCTGGCGCTCCGGCAACGCGGCATCGTCTCGGCCGGGCCGGACGACATGGGTGGAAGCCTCCTGCCCGCGATCGCTCCGACCCTGGGCGCCGCGGTCGGCGCGCTCTTGGTGTTGCGCCTGTTGCCGTTCGGGATTCAGCTCGCCCTCCGGCAGGCCACTCGCTCGCCCCGCAGTCTGCCGTTGTTCGCGGCCGCCCGGGCCGCCGCAACTGCCGCCCGTCCCCTGCCGTTCGTCGTCCTGATCATGTCGAGTGCGCTGCTGACGTTCGGCCTGGCGATCTCCGCCACCGAGAGCAACGGTCAGAGCCAAGGGGCTTGGCGCACGGTCGGTGCGAACGCGCGGCTGGATCTGGCGCCCGCCGCCTCGGTGACGACGCTCGCCCGGCAATTGTCGCGCTCGCCCGGGGTAGACCAGGCGGTGCCGGCGCGGGTCGCCGAGAACGTGATGGTGCAGGCCGATGGCGCCTTTCGGTACGTTCGTCTGGTGGTGGTGGACGCGATGGCGTTCCGGCAACTGCTGGCCACAACTCCGCTGCCGGACGCACCGCAGCTGGACCGGCTCCAGCCGGCCGTGGCCGGCGCCCGGCCGACCGCGTTGCTGCGGTCGGCCGACGGCACCCACCAGCTACCCAAGAACCTGGAGCTGAAGTGGAACGAGGTAACGATCGAGCTGGCTCCGGTGGGCACCGCGCCTGCAGTCGGTGACGGCCCGGACGGCGTTCTGCTGGTGGACGCCGCGGCCTTCGCTGCGACCGGTGGGCAGGCGGATCCGAACACCGTTTGGATCGTCGGGCAGCCGGCGGCCGGGGCTCTCGCGGCGACCGCCGGGCCGGACGCCGCCGTCACCCGGCAATCGGAGGTGCTGGCAGAACGGAGGTCCGCCCCGCTGGCCGCTGGCCTGCAGCACCTGGCGGTCGCCTCGATCGGCGTCCTGCTGCTGTGGGGATTGCTCAGCGTCGCCCTCGGTGCGCTGGCGAGCGCTCCGTCTCGGGGTGAAATGCTGGCCAGATTAAGGACTTTGGGCCTGCGATCGAGCGAGGCGAGGCGGGTGGCAGCGGGCGAATTGCTGCCCTCGGTGATGGTCGGTTCGGTCAGCGGGGTGGTGCTCGGAGTGTTGCTGGCGCACGCCTCGCTCGGCTTGCTGGCCTTGCGACTGCTGACCGGGGAGGCCACCGATCCTGCCCTGGTCGTGCCCTGGTCCAGCGCCGTCCCGGTGCTACTGCTCCTGGTTGCGGTGGTGATCATGGTCGGGGTGGAGTCGTCGCTGCGGCGGCGGGAGCGGCTGGGTCAGGTACTTCGGGCCGGAAATCTGTAGCCCTGGCCGATCACGTACCGGCGGGGAGGACCAATCGCGTATCGCGGCCCTGGAAAAGGCTTCCGCAGGCGATGAATCCTCCCCGCAGGTACACCGACCGCCCTTACTGGGTCAGCGTGATCGAGTCGAGTTCGGCATACCCAGTCCCACCGGCGAATCTCGGCGATCCCTTGGCCAGCCGGATCACGTTGTATCCGGCTTTCAGCGTCAGGCTCGTGCTCACTGACCCGCTGAACGCTCCCCAGCTACCGGTCACCGGGTAGGAGATCGTCGACCAGGCACCGCCGTTGTAGGCCAGGCCCTGAGTGGCGGTCGCCGTCCCACCGTTGGCATAACGAACGGCCATCGAGTAGGTCCCGGCGGTCGGGACGTTGACCGTGAAGTCGACGAAGCTGTCGGTCCGCGCATCACCGGTGCCATCGATGCGACCGACGTATCCACCGTTCGACGCCGAGGACGCCGATAGTCGTTGCGCGTTGACCACGGTCGCGTTCTCCGCCTGATACACCTGCTGCCAGCTCGTGGTCGGTCCGGCTGCCGGAGTCACGACGAGCTGGTAACCACTCGCTGCCACCTGGTTAGTTACCGGAACCGAGATGGCGCCATTGGAAACCGAGTACGTGGCGGTGGAAATCGTGGTCGGCGCGGCTACATTCGCCTTGCGGCCCGAGTTCGGCGTGCTGGAGAGAGTCACCTTGACGCTCGAACCGAAATTGCCGAGGCCCTTGACCTGGACGGTGTTACTGCCGCTGCCACCGCCGAAGACGACGTTCACAATCTTGCGGGTGGAATCGTAGGACGCCGCCCCGTCCTGGCTGCCGCTACGGGAGACCGTGACCATGTTGCCGGCCATGTCCCCGTACCACTTGTAGAGCCAGTAGGTGCCGGTCGGCTGGTTGTTGTACAGCAGGCCGTTGACGGTGCCCGACTCGTACCAGTAGGGCCGTTCGGCGTCGTGCACGCCGAGCCGCTCGACCTGAGCCAGGTACTGAACCACCACACCGGGCACGTCGACCTCGTCGGTCCAGGCATATTCGTTCAAGGAGATCGGCAGCGGGCCGATACCCAGGGTCTTCTCCAGGGCTCGGTAGTCCGCGACATCAGCGGTCATACCGCTGGCACTCCAGGCATGCCAGCTGATGACATTGGGCAAGGCGTTGTTGGCCTTGGCATTGGTCAAGAACGACGACATGTAGTTGTGGTTGTACGAACTGGTGCTCGGCCCGACAATCGGGGTCACCGTGTCCAGCGCTCGCACCGCCTGATACGTCCGGACCCAGCCGGTGTTGAAAGCCCCGCCAGCGGCGGTGTCCCAGGTCCAGTCGGGCTCGTTCCACAGCTCCCAGCCGGCGATATTCGTGCTGTCGGTGGCGGCCAGCCGGGCCTGCACCATGGTTCTCACCTTGGCCAGCCAGTCATCCCAGCTGACCCACTTGTACGGGAAGTTCGGGTAGATGTCCGGCATCCGCACGTACTGCTGGGCACCGGAGTTGATCACCTTGGGGGCCACCTTCAGGGCGTCTCCGGTGGGGACCGTCGCGCCGTTCCCGAGCTGCTGAACGCCGGGCGCCGGCTGCGTCAGGGTGTTCAGGTGCAGTGGCTTGAGGATGGCATCCGGCGGCGTTGCGGCGTCCGCGAAGGCGTACAGGCCACCGGCCCCGACGTGGGTCACCGGTCGGAGGGACGCCGCCGCGTCGACGACCAGCGTGTCACCGGCGGCCGACGCCGGAGCGGTAGCCGCGAGACCGAATCCGGCGGCTAGTGCGACGGCGGTGAGGCCGCCAATGAAGACCTGAGATCGCATGAAGGCTCCTCGTTGAACCGGTACCACGGGCAGGCAAGCTCCAACCCCTCGGACTTCCGGAGGTGTTGTGTGAGGAAACCTTTCTCCCATTGCTGCTTCAAGTCAAGGCATATCGATCGAATGTCCTTTATTGTCAGCAGATACAAATGAAAACGTTTCCTCAGTCCTTCACCGCGCCGGAGGTGACTCCGGCCGAGACATACCGCTGAGCGAGCACGAGCAGCAGCGCGGTCGGGACGGAGGCGACCACGGCGGTCGCCATGATCGAGTTCCATTCCTGGTTGTTGTTCCCGATGTAGCGGTAGATCCCGATGGTGATCGGCTGCCGACCACCGCCGCCGTCCAGGGTGCTGGCGAAGATGAAGTCCGACCACGACCAGAGAAAGGCGAACAGCGACACGGTCACCACCGCATTTCGGCTGAGCGGAAGGACGATCGAGATGAACGTCCGGATCGAGCCGGCCCCGTCCACCCGTGCGGCCTGCATGATTTCGTTCGGGATGCCGCCCATGAACGCGGTGAACATCAGCACCCCGAACGGGACGGCGATCGTCGAGTCGGCGAGGATCAGACCGGGCAGCGTGTTCAGCACGCCGAGGCTGAGGTAGATCGCGTAGAACCCGATCGCCATGATGATCCCGGGGATCATCTGGGCCATCAGCAGAATGAAGCTGAGCGCACCGCCACCGCGGGGGCGAAGCTTGGCCAGCGAGTACCCCGCCGGGGCGGCGATCAGCAGGGTGAACAGCACCGTGCCGAGCCCGATCACCAGACTGGTGCCGAGGTAGGGCAATTGCTGGTCCAGGACGGCACGGTAGCCCTCCAGGGTGCCGTTCACCGGGAACAGCGGCGGCGGGCTCTTGCGCATGTCACCGGCCTGCGTGAACGAGACGTTCACCATCCAGTAGACCGGGAAGAGCATGATTGCGGTCAGCACCAGACCGATCAGGGTCTTGGTGACCGAGCGGCGAGCGGTCACGAGTTCTGCTGCTTTCCCTGGTAGCGAACGTAGACCAGCCCACAGACCAGGGCCATCAGGATCAGCAGGTTGCTGATCGACGCGCCCGGCCCGAACTGCGGCAGTAGCGAGCCGAAACTCTTGCGGTACGACCAGGTGGCGAAGGTGGTGGAGGAATCCCCCGGGCCGCCCTTCGTCATGATCCAGATGATGTCGAACACCTTGAGCGTGTAAACCAACCCGAGCAGCACCGTGATCGCCGAAACCGGGCGGAGCAGTGGAAAAGTGATCCACCGGAACTTCTGCCAGGCCGAGGCGCCGTCCAGCGAGGCCGCCTCATAGATGTCCGTGGAGATTGCCTGTAGACCGCCGTACAGCACCACCAGATTGAACGGGATGCCGATCCAGATGTTGGCGATGATTACGGAGGCCAGAGCCCAGTGCGGGGAGGTCAGCCAGTTCACCGGGTCGACCCCGATCACCCGCAGCCCGGCGTTGACCACTCCGGAATCACTGTTCAGCATCCACGACCAGGTGGACGCCGACACGATCAGCGGCAACAGCCAGGGCACCAGGAACAGCGCCCGCAACGTCGCCGACAACCGGAAGTTCTGATAGAAGAACACCGCCAGCGCCAGCCCGATGGTGAACTGGAAGATCAACGAGACCCCGGTGAACAGAATCGTGTTGCTCAAGGCTTTGGCGAAGGTCGGATCGTGGATGACGGTTTGGTAGTTGTCCAGGCCGATGAATTCGGCACCACCCTGGACGAACGACCGGACGGTGTAATTGCGGGCGCTGAGGTCGACGTTCCGGTACAGCGGGTAGGCATAGAACGCCACCAGGTACAGCGTGACCGGAACCAGGAACCCCCAGGCCGCCCACTGACCGGACCGGCGACGCCCAGTCAGGCGCCTTCGTTCACCTCGGGTCAGGACACCTGGATCGGTGCCCTCGTCCCCCTGGTGCGGAACGGCCAGTGGGTCAGCCTGGGTCTGACTCATCGAACTGTGCTCCTTGCTGTCGGGTCACACACGCCTAAGGCCACTAGCTGCCGATTGCCGAGGCAGCCGCTGCCTGAGCTTCGGTCAGGGCGGCCTGTGGTGCCTTCGATCCACTCAGCGAAGCCTGGAATGCGGTCCACAGCTGCTCGGAGATCTTCGGGTACTTGGTACCCAGGTTGTCACTGGTGCGCCCCTTGGCAGCGCCGACCGCCGCGACCCAGACGGACAGATCCTTGTCCGCGGCCACCTGCTGAGCCTGCACGTCCTTGGTGGCGGCGATGTAGGACAGCGTCGTGTCGGTGGCGAGCGAGTTCTCCGTGCTGGTCAGGCAGTTGACCAGCTTCGCGGCGGTGGCGTACCGGCCGGTGTCCTTCTGGACCGGGACGGTGACGAACTCACCACCGGTCGGCGCCGCAGCGGTGCCACCGGTCTTGCCGGGGATCGGGATGACTCCCCAGTCGATGTCGGACTTCTTCACGTTGCCCAGCTGCCAGGTGCCGTTCTCAGCGAAGGCGTAGTCGCCAGTAGCGAATTCCTGCCAGCTGGTGGTCTGCGTGTTGTTGATCACCGAGTTCGGGGCGTAGCCCTTCTTCAGCCAGTCGTTCCACAGCTGCAACGCCGAGACTGCCTCGGGCGAGTCCAGCTTGGTCAGCGCCGCGCCGCTACCCCAGTACCAGGGCAGGAACTGGAAGCTGCCCTCCTCGGTACCGATCGCCGAGAAGGTGATGCCCTTCTTGCCGGATGCCTTCACCTTGGCCAGGGCATCGGTCAGCGAGGCCCAGTCCTTGACCGAGGCGACGTCCACGCCCGCACCCTTGAGGACCTTCTTGTTGTAGTAGAGCGCCAGCGTGTTCGCGCCAATCGGGACCCCGTACGCCTTGCCACCCACCTCACCGGCCGCCAGCAGGTTGGGCTCGATCTTCGAGGTGTCGGCCTTGGAGACGTCGGTGGTGGTCAGCACCCCGCCCTCGGCCAGGGTGGAGACCACCGGGTTGTCCACGATCAGGAGGTCCGGCGAATTGCCCTGCTGGGCAGCCAGAAGCGTTTTCGTCGTCAGGTCCGTGGTGTCGAAACCGGTGCGCTTGATCGTCACCCCCGCCTCGGTCCCGCACTTGTCGATCAGCTTGCTCCAGTCGGCGGCCGCGTCGAATTGCGGGTACGGATCCCAGACCGTGTACGTCTTCGATCCGGCAGAATCGGTGGCCGAACCACCGCTGCCGCCACTGCTCCCGCCACAGGCGGCGAGGCCCAGCACAAGACAGGTCGTTGCCGCGGCCGCGGCCACCCCTCTGGTCCTTGCGGTGGAAATTGTCACGATGTTTCCTCTCTGAAACAGGCGGTCGACCGGAGGTGACTGGTCATTCGCGGATGCGGTGATCAGTGCGTGCGGTAGTGCGAGGGTGCCGTGGGTATCCAGACCCGCATGGCGCCGGGTGCGCGATTAGCCCAGCGGTGGTATGGACCGATGCCGATCTGGAACGGCTCGGACAATTCGGGGGCAGCCGGCAAGTCCGGCTGGTCGGTGTAGAGCACCGTGGTCGGAACGGATTGGACGGCGACGATCAGCTCCACCGAGGGCGCGCCGTCATCCGGCCCGATCCCGGCGACCCGCAGCAGGTAAACATCCTCAAGGACGACGCCAGCCGGCAGATCGGCGTCCTCGATCGCGTAGACCACCGGCCCTCGAGCCAGCGCCACACAGCCACGGACGGCGTCCACCCGGGGATGCGCGGTGATCTGCCGGACCGGCATCTGCATTTCCAGCAGGATCTCGCACCGGCCCTGCCAGTCCCGGCGCAGGCGCAGGTACCCCGCTACCACCTCCGCCGGGATCGGGAAGCCGTCGATGCGGATCTGGAAATCCTTGCACCAGGCCGGAATCCGAAGCGCGAGTTCCCAGACCTCGGACAGTTCGGTCTCGACGGTGAGCCGGAGAGCACCGTCGTAGGGGTATCCGGTGCGCAGGTCGAGCCGGACATCGCCGCCAGGAAGGCTGACCTGGGCCTGCAAGGCGGCCACCTGCTGGACCTGGATGCCGTCCGGGCTGCTGGTCAGCACGTAGTCGTGCACGCTGGCCAGCAACCGGGCCAGGTTCGGTGGGCAGCACGCGCAGCCGAACCAGGCCAGCCGCTGGGTCGGCGCGTCCTCGTGACCGCCTTCATGCCCGGTACGCAGGTGTAGCGGGTTCGAGTAGAAGAACCGGTCGCCACTGATTGATGTCGAGGCGGGAATCGCGTTGTAGAGCAGGGTTTCCATCGCATCCGCGAAGCGTGCCTGGCCGGTGGCCAGCAGCAGTCGCCAACTCAGCTGGAAAGCCGCGATGGCCGCGCAGGTTTCGGCGTAGGCCCGGTCCGGCGGCAGCTCGTGCGGGTCACCGATCGCCTCGTCTCGATGCCGGGAGCCGAGGGCACCGGTCACGTAGGTCTTGGTGGCCGCCATCTCCTCCCAGACCCGGATCGCGGCGGCGAGCAATTCCTGATCCCCGGTTTCGACGCCGACGTCCACCGCGCCAGTCAACAGATACACCTGGCGGACCGCGTGACCGGTCGCTTCGGTGGCCACCCGCACCGGCACGGCATCCTGGAAGTACGGCGATCCGAACCGGTCCTCCCCCAGCCGGCCGTGACCGCGCAGGTCGAGCTGGCGGCCGGCGAGTTCTAGGTAGCTCCGGTTTCCGGTGTTCCGGTACAGCTCGACCAACGCCGTCTCGACCTGCGGATGACCGTCCAGGTACTCCGAGTCCGCCGAGTTGAAGCGGGTGACGAGCAGATCCGCGAACCGGGTCGCCACCGTGAGCAGGCCAGGCAGCACTCCGGCCCGGTCGGCCGCCACGGCCGCCTGGAACAGGTGACCGGCGGTGTACAGCTCATGCCCCCACTGCGGATCCGACCAGCGCTGCACGGTCGGGCTGCCCTGCACCCAGGAGTTGAGATACCCGTCGTCCTGCTGAACCGACGTCAGAAGTTCGACCAGCCGCTGTGCCCGGAGCAGCCGCTGATCGCCCGGCTGCAAGCGAATCGCCGCCCAGGCCACCGCTTCGAGCGCCTTGTAGATGTCGGAGTCGGTGAAGACCATGCCCTGGAAGGGGACGACGTCGCCCTCATCACTAAGCAGTCGGAGCAGGTTGGCGCGCGCTTCGCCGTCCTCGATGTGATCCAACACCGAGGGAATCGTGACCTCGAGGTTGCGCTCCTGCCAGCCGCCAAGAACACCGTGCGGGTCAAGTCGGACCGCGTCGTGGCCCAGCGGCGTGAGCAGGCCCCGGCAGCTGAGAGTGGGAACGACCGGGCCACCACTCTTTGACGAGTTCAGGTCCTCGACCGCCATGGTTCGTGTCGCCCTTCCGCTGCGCTCGGTTGATGAGGGAACCTTTCCTCACATGGTCGACCAGCGTCAAGGCTTATGCTTGAAAGCATCCGAAACACAACCCAGAAGACCGGACAAAAGTGGGGAAAGGCTTCCCATGTACCTGTTGGTCCACGGAGGTTCCGGGTTGCGCCCTGTCGCACCGAGCGCCGCAGAACTCGGCCGAACTATCAGTGATGACCCAGTTCGAGCGCTGATCATGGGTTCCGCCGAGTCCTGCGGCGCTCGGTCCGGCGCAACCGCCTGGTCGGCGGTCGGCGCGACTCAGCGCGGGAGCGGGTCTGCCCAGTCTTCCGGGTCGACGGCTGCCCGGTCCGTAGACCCGCGGACCACGAGCCGGCACCGATGCAGCCTGACTCCGCCACCGACGGGACTGCCGTCGATGATCCCGAACAGGTCACGAACCGCCGCCGCTCCCAGCGCTTCGAGATTCATGTCCACCGTGGTCAGCGGCGGGTCTGTCTCCTGGGCAAAGGTCACCCAGTTGTCGTAGCCGGTGACCGCGACGTCCTCAGGTATCCGCCGACCACTCGCCACCACCGCGTCGACCACGCCCGAGGCGATCTGATCCGAACCGCAGACAATGGCATCGACGTCGGGACACTCGGCCAGGAGTCGCTCCGCTGTGATCCGCCCGTCGCGCTGGGACCATCGGCCGTAGGAGATCGGGGCGATCAGGGACCGGTCGTGCTTGCGCATCGTCGCCCGAATCCCCTTGACCCGCTCGACCACGGCCCGGGTGCCGCGCGGCCCGGTCAGATGCGCGATTCGCTCCCGACCCAGGCCAAGGACATGTTCCAGGGCGAGCGAGCCACCGTTGCGGTCGTCGGGGACATGGACGACGTCCTGTTGCTGCCCGGTTTCTCCGTAGATGTAGACCAAGGGGGCATCGAACTGCGAGGTAATGGACGGAGTGAGGGTGTTGTTGTCGCCGACCACGATGAGCCCGTCGACCATCCGCTGCCGCATCATCTCGGCCAGCGAGCGCAACCGGCCCTCGTCGCCGCGGGCGTCGGAGGTGATCATTGACAAGTTGATCTCGCTGAGCGCCGCTTCGGCCCCGAGCATGGTCGGCACCACGAACCGCTGCGCCAGGCTGTCGGCGATGATCAGACCGACGGTGCCACTTCGGCCGCTGATCAGGCTGCGCGCCATCGGGTTCGGTCGAAAAGACAGCTCTCGGGCGGCTTTGAGGACCTTCGCCCGGGTCTCCTCGGAAACCCGGGCCTGGCCATTGATCGCCTTCGAGGCGGTGGTGAGGGAGACTCCAGCCCGGTGGGCGACCTCCGTGAGGGTGGAGACACGCCGCTGGCTCATGCCGGACATTGTGCCAGGCACCCGCCTGCGGGGTTCTCCTAACCGGCGCTCGGGTTGAGCAAGCGGCGCTCCCGGTCAGCTTTCCCGCCCGATTCGCTACGCCGCTCGATCAGCTGGTTGACTCGGATGAAGAGCCGGTTTCGCTTGGTGTTCTGGAAGGCGGAGCAGAGCCAACGGCCCTCCCGGCGGACCATCACGAAGGTCTGCACCTTGTCTCGACGGATGTTCCGGCCCTTCCCGATACCCCCTTCGGTCACCACCACGGCGGTCTCCGCGGTCAGCATCCGAGTCTGCAAGACCCGCAGGTCCATCCGGCTGCCCTTCTGCCACTTCGCGAAGACTGGCAGGTGCGCTCGTTCGATCTCGGCCCGACCGAAATAGGTCAGGCCGACGTAAATGACGTAGCTCGCGTCTTCGGTGAACTCCTGCGCGTAGGCCGCGGCATCGCCGGCATCCCAGGCCCGCTTCATCCGGGCCAGGCACGTCTCAATGCTCTCGTGCGGGGTGTCCATCATGACTCCTCCCTCGCTAGACTTACCTGCGTCAGAGCAATAGTTGCATGAGTGCAGATAAAGGAGAAGGGCCTCGGGATGGCGAGCATGGAGCATCTGGTCGGGCCGTACCGGCGATACCTCGCTGCCGTGGTGCTGTTCCACCTGGTGGCCGCCGACGAGGTCGGGCTCAGCGGCACCGACTACCAGGCCAACAACGTGCTGGCCGTGGACGGACCGATGTCCAGCGGCGAACTCGCCGATCGACTCGCCCTCAGCTCGGGAGCGACCACGCGACTGATGGATCGGATGGTCGCCGCCGGATACGCCCGCCGGATCACCGATCCGGCAGACCGGCGCCGGGTCCTGGTCGAGCACACCGGATACGTTCCGGAGCGGCTAAATGAAATCCTGGCCACGGTGACCGGGCCGGTGGCCAAGGCCATCCAGGGCCTCACCCCCGAGCAACTCGATGGCCTGGCCCAATACATTGACGGCGCGACAACGGCCTATCACCACGCAACAATCGCCGTCCGCGGAAGTGGAACTCGCTGACCCCGTGGCGGGCGGCTTACGCCCGCCGGCGCAATGAGGTGAGCACGACCGCGTGCACTACAAGCGCGCCGATAATCACATTGAGCAGCGGCGCAGCCTGCGCCCGGCCGTGCACGATCCACTGGTACACGGCGGACCCGCCGACGAAGCCGAGCAGCGAGTCGTACGCCTGAGCTTTGGCCGACAAGACCAGCATTCGCGCTCGCTCGTCGGTGCGTTCCGGATCGTTGCGAGCCGCCCATCGTCTTGCCCCCACCACCGCGACAGCAGCGAACGGAACCAGGGCAGCGACTCCAGTGACCGGGTCTGTGGCCACAGCTACCGCCCCAGCTGCGGCACCCGCCACCGCCAGGGCGACGACCAAGGCGTACGGCGTGCGCGAGGCGCTGGCCCCCGAGGACGGTTCAGGGTTGCTGGACATGGAAGATCCTTTCCACGTTCTGGTCGAAGAACTGCGCCAGCAAGATCGCCAACGGCAGCGAGGGGACGTAGCGACTGGTCTCGATCGAATTGATGGTCTGCCGGGAGACGCCGGCCGCCTCGGCCAGCTCGGCCTGCGAAAGCCCGCGCTCCAGGCGAAGTTCGCGCACGATGTTGGTCACCACCGGCGCTTCCTGCTTGGGTCGTCCCATGCCAGTAAAGCTAGCTTGTCACCCGAATCGACGTCAAGCGAGCTTGTCACCGCCGCGGCCATCAGTCGAAACTAGCTCCAACCCATTCCGCGATCATGCACGCTTACCCTTCTATGGCCCGCGATCATGCACGCTTACCCGACTACGGCCCGCGATCATGCACGCTTACCCGTCTAGGCCCGCGATCATGCACGCCTACCCGTCTAGCCCCCGCGATCATGCACGCCTACCCGTCTAGCCCCCGCGATCATGCCCGTCTAGGCCCCGCGATCATGCACGCTTACCCGTCTAGGCCGGCGATCATCAATGCCGGTGAGTTAAGCGCTGGAGTGAGGTTGCCTGAGGTCGTATCTGCGTCGCTTCGACCCGTGATCATGCACGATTGCCCTGGCCTGACGAGCAAGCGTGCATGATCACGGCTGTTGGTCAGGGGTTCCGCGGTGGCTTAACTCACCGGCATTGCGGCGATCATGCACGGTTACCCACCTCAAAAGCGGTACGCCGGCGCTGACGCGCCTCCCAAGTGCATGATCACCGCAGACGTTTGGGCCGCTCGCCCCGCATTTTCATCCGTTGGGTGATCGGCACGATCCTCGCGTGGGTGGGACCGGCCGAGCTGCCGCTCGGCGGCTGCGGTCAGGTGGCTGCCGAGGGGTGAGCTGCGGTCAATTCGGATCATCGCGGGAGGGTGTGGCCCGTAGAATCACGGGCACCTATTCAATTCGTTGACTAGTGAGAGGTCAGACCATGCACCCGTTTCGT
This sequence comes from Kineosporiaceae bacterium, assembly GCA_035474375.1. Lineage (GTDB taxonomy): Bacteria > Actinomycetota > Actinomycetes > Actinomycetales > Kineosporiaceae > JANNPJ01. The sequence goes on from DATINJ010000250.1 coordinate 27,981, forward strand.
GCCGCCGTCGAAGCCCGAGATCTGAAGGCAGCCCTCGCATTGCTCAGTGCGGACGTCGTCTTCCGCAGCCCCGTCGTGTTCAAGCCGTACCACGGCCGAGACGCCGTCGCGCCGATCCTGTACGCCGTTCTCAAGGTGTTCGAGGGCTTCGAGTACGTTCGCGAAATCGGTGCACCAGACGCCCCTGATCACGCGCTCGTTTTCCGGGCCCGAATCAACGAGCGCGAAATTGACGGCGCTGACTTCCTGCACGTCGGGGAGGACGGCTTGATCGACGAGTTCACCGTCATGGTTCGTCCGCTCAGCGCCGGGCATGCCTTGGCGGAGGCGATGCAGGCTCAGCTCGCCGCCGCAGCGGGCCACGATCGCCCGTGACCTCGCCGCCCTATCTTGACGAGCACGCGGTCGTGATCGCGGCCGACGTCGATGACGTTTGGCGCGCCCTGCTCGAAACCCTCGATCGAAATTTCTCCCGGGCGCTCAGCGCTCGATACGCCTGGGCCATTCGGTGCGCTGACCACGCAGCCGCCGGGCCTCGGCCGCTGACCGAAGGTTCGACGATCCCGGGCTTTCGGGTAGCCACCGCGATTCCCGGCTCGGAGCTGGTTCTGGCTGGAAAGCACTACTTTTCAGACTACGAACTGATCTTTCGCCTGGCAGCGATCAACCCGGGTCAGTCCCGGCTGGTGGCCGAAAGCTGGGCCGCATTCCCGGGTCTCCCCGGCCGCGCCTACCGGCTTCTGGTCGTTGGAACCGGAGGTCACGTGGTCGCCGTTCGACGGCTGCTCTCGGCCATCGCGACCCGAGCCGAGATGCCCCCGGCTAAGGGTTGACGGTGGCGTGGCAGTCGGTGGCCAGTTTCTGACCGATGGCGAGGAACTCGGGCGAGGAGACGACGGCGGCATCCTTCGATTTCGCCGCCGCCGTCACTTGATAAATCGCCAGCAGAATGGCATTTCTGGCCGACTCGTCAACGACCGAAGTCACCTGGGAATTCAGCTGGTTCGCCATCGCTTCCAGCGCCTTCTTCGCTTGCTTCGCCGCCCGTGCTCGGCCGGCGGAATCGGTCGCCGATGCGTACGCCGCAGTAATTCGATCGATGCCCTTGGAATAGATGTCGGCGGATTTCTGGCAAACCTTCTCGGCATTGGCTTCGGTCGCCGGATCCGGCCCGGCGGTGCTCGCCGGTGTCGCGGCGGCCGAGGGGATGGCGGCCAACCCCGTACTCGCGGTTGCCCCGGCCGGATCGGGGTCGGCGGCAGCGGAACAGCCGGCAACCAGAGTGGCGACCAGGAGCACGACCGGAGCGACGGCGGTTCGCAGAGATCTCATCCGGCCATGCTCTCGTAGCTGTGGCAAGGGGACCCTAACCCGCACTTAGATCTTCAATCACGGACGGCGTCCAGCCGGCTCAGTTCCTGGTCGGACAACCGCAGCTCACCGGCAGCCACGTTGGCGACGAGATGGTCGGGATCGCCGGTACCGGGGATGGCCAGCACATGCGGACCGCGTTGCAGGGTCCAGGCGAGTCGTACTTGAGCGGTGCTCACCCCGTGCGCCTGCGCGACGGCGACCAGTTCCTGGTTCTCGGCGCTACCAGCGCCCGCTTCGCGCCCGGAGCCGGCAATCGCGAAAAACGGCACGAAGGCAATGCCTTGCTCACCACAGCTGAACAGCAGCTCATCGTGCTGGCGCCGATATCCGATGGCATAGGCATTTTGCACGCACACCACCGGAGCGATGGCCTGTGCTTCGGCGAGCTGTTCCGGCCGGATGTTGGAGATGCCAAGGTGCCGGATCAAACCCTCCTCGCGCAGGCCGGCCAGCACACCGAAATGCTCAGCGATCGACATCGGTCCGGGCACTCGGAGATTGACGACGTCCAGGTGGTCACGACCGAGCTGACGCAGATTCTCTTCGACCTGACCGCGTAGCCGATCCGGTTCGGCGAACGGCAACCAGGCGCCGGAGGGGTCCCGACCAGGCCCCACCTTGGTGGTGATCACCAAGCCTTCCGGGTAGGGCGCCAAGGCACTGTTGATCAGCTCATTCGCGGAACGCAGGGCGGAAAAATAGAAGGCGGCGGTGTCAATGTGGTTCACGCCGAGTTCCAGCGCGCGGCGCAGCACGCCGATCACCCGCGCCCGATCGCTGGGGGAACCGTCTGCCTTGCCGGTCAGGCGCATCGCGCCGAAACCGATCCGGTTGACCACTAGATCGCCAAGTTTCCAGGTACCTGCGGCAGTGCTCGTTTCAGCGGTCATTCGTCCAATTCTGCCAGCCGGCCTGGCCTTGCAAAGTCCGGTTCGCTCCGGCAGTGGGGCCGTTTGAACACGCAGATCGAAACCAAAGGCCCAGGTGGGCGCGGCGACGGTCGCCGTTGCGCGTGCTCAAACGGCCCCTCGCCGGTTCGGCTACCTGGCCGTCGTGGGTCAGAACGGGTAGGTCGGCGGCCGGCTCCGCATGGTGACCCACCGGGTCTCGGTGAACGCCTCGATGTTGGCGGCCGGCCCACCGAATCGAGAGCCGGTGCCGGAGGCGGCAACTCCGCCGAAGGGGCTGTTGGCTTCGTCGTTGATGGTCTGGTCGTTGATATGCACGATGCCGGTGGGGATCTGATCGGCCAGGGCCAGCCCTCGGAGCGGGTCGCGGGTGACAATTCCCAGCGAGAGACCGTATTCGCTGGTCGTGGCCAGCCGAACCGCTTCAGACTCGACACTGAACCGCGTCACCGGTGCAACCGGCCCGAAGATCTCTTCGGTGAAGGCGGCGCTGGTGGCCGAGACCTCGGACAGCACGGTCGGCTGGTAGAAAAGCCCGTCAAAACTGCCACCTGCAGCGATTTTCGCACCACTTTCGACACTGGATGTGACTACCCCATGCACCTTGTCGCGCTGCCCGGCATCGATCAGCGGGCCGAGCGCCACGGCTCCGGCTGCCGGGTCACCCACGGGTAGGTGAGATGCCTTTTCGGCAAGCGCTTCGACGAAGTCGTCGTAGATCTGCTCGTGAACGATATGCCGGCCGGTCGTCATACAGATCTGGCCCTGATGGAAGAACGAACCCCACGCCGCCAAGTTGACGGCGGCCTCGACGTCGGCGTCCGGGAGCACGATGAGCGCGGAGTTTCCGCCGAGTTCCAGGTGAGCTCGCTTCAGGTGGCGGCCGGCCAGCTCGCCGACTTTCCGCCCGGCTGCCGTCGACCCGGTGAAGGAGATGACTCTGATCAGCGGGTCTGTCACCATCGCCGCGCCGACGTCAGCGCCGCCCGGCACCATCTGCAAGACACCTGCGGGTAGACCGGCCTCCTCGAAGATTCGCGCGAGGACGACGCCACCGGTCACCGAGGTTCGCGGATCCGGCTTCAACACCACCGAATTGCCCAACGCCAGGGCGGGGGCCACCGAACGGATCCCGAGAATGATCGGAACGTTGAACGGCGAGATCACACCGACCACCCCGACCGGAACCCGGCGCGCCATCGACAGCCGCGGCTGCTCGCTGGGCAGCAGTTCGCCGTACGGGTGGCTCGGCAGCGCAGCCGCTTCGTAGCACTCCTGCTCAGCGGTATGTACCGCGAACCCGGCCATCCCGGGCACGGCACCCACCTCGCGGATGTTCCACCAGGAGATCTCTTCGGCATGCTCGGCCCATAGCTGGGCGGCTCGCCGCAGCACCGTGGCCCGTTCGACATGGGAGCGCGCGGCCCAGTCCTTCTGAGCGTCGGCCGCGCTCTGCGCAGCCTTCGCAAGGTCGTCGGCGCTGGCCATGCCAACCCGGCCGAGGACGGAACCGGTTGCCGGTTCACTCACGTCCAGGACCCCCGCAGAGCCGGGAACCCAGGCCCCGCCTAGGAAGATGCGGTCGGTCCAAATGGATTCATCCAGAAACACGGGTATCCCCTTCCACAGTGAAGTGAGCTGACCCTAGGGAGGTGTTGCGCCAGAAATCAAGCAAGCGTTTCACTGGATCGAACTCATCATGCAAAAATGGAACGATTAGGGATTCGGGCGGTATCCGAGTCGGCTGGAGATCTCGCCGGCGGTGCGCCGCAGAGGCGGTTCGAGACGGGTCGCGAGGGTCTCCACGGTGGTGTTGGCCACGCTCAGGTGGACGGCGACGTTGATCGCGGCCACGACCTCGCCACTGCGATCCCGGATCGGGGCGGCGAACGATCGCAACCCAGGCGCGAGTTCCTCGTCGCTCACCGCCAGGCCGGTCTGCCGGACCTTGCCGAGCACCGAGATCAAGTGCTCGCGGGCGGTGATCGTCTTGGGCCCCCGGCGTGCCATGTCGGTGTGATCGAGCAGCCTCCGGAGTACGGCTGGATCGCGATAAGCCAGCAGCACCTTGCCCATCGCCGTGCAATATGCCGGTAGCCGCGACCCGACGTGCAGGTTCAGATCCATCGTCAGATGTGAGCCGCGGCCGCTGCGCCGCCGGTCAACGTAGACGATGTCCGGCCCGTCAGCGATCGCCATGCTGACGGTGTACCCGGTTTCGTCGGAGAGCGCCTGCAGGTACCGGGCCGCGATCCGGGTGATCTCCATCGAATTGATCGCCGCGAAGCCCAGGTCCACGATCCTCGGGCCGAGGGAATACTTCTTCGTATCCGGGTCCTGCTCGACGTACCCGAGCTTGGTCAGCGTCGAGACGTACCGGTGGGTCGTGCTCTTGTGCAGGTCGACGGCGCGGGCGAGATCCGCGATACCGAGAACGGGCCGATGCTCGCTGAAGGCGGACAGGATCAGCAGGCCGCGCTCCAGGGACTGGGAGAACCCGGCGCTGGATTTCGGCTCGTGCTCATCCTCTGAAGGCATTCGCCCAGGATACCGAGAAGCGTTTCACTCAGTCGAACCTCGTACCAGAGAGCCAACCTCATGTCAGACGATTTGGTGGAAATCGGTCGCGTCGATCGTCAATCCGGTGAGTTGGGCGTACGGTCAGCCAGTGATTGATCGCGAGGTGGTCCCGGGTAAGACCCTTCATCACATCGCGGGCGAATGGATCGGATCAGCGACCGGGCGAGAATACGAGAACCGCTCTCCGTGGACCGGAGAGGTTTTCAGCTGGGCGGCCGCCGGTGACGCCGACGACGCTCGTCGCGCCATCGAGGCGGCACATTCCGCGTTCCCCGGGTGGGCCGCTACCAGCCCCGGGGTCCGACAGCGAGTCTTTCTCCGCGCTGCGGACATCCTGGAGAGACGAGCAGGCGAGATTCGATCCGCACTGGCCGCCGAAACCGGTTCCGGTGCGCATTTTGCCGACGTTCAGATCAATTTCGCGACGACGCTGCTACGCCAGGCGGCGCACCTCGGCTATGAACCCGTCGGCCAGGTCATCCCCTCGGACGTCGCCGGAACTCGGGCTGTCGCAGTTCGACGGCCAGTCGGAGTCGTCGCGGCGATCGCACCCTGGAACGCGTCCTTGATCCTCTCCGGTCGGTCCCTCGTGGCGCCACTGGCGTTGGGCAACACGGTGGTACTCAAGCCTTCCGAGGAGTCCCCGTTCACCGGTGGCACCCTGTGGTCGGAGATCTTGGACGAAGCCGGGCTCCCGCCCGGGGCGCTCAACGTCGTCACCCATGCTCCTGGAGAAGCGGGCCTGATCGGTGACGAGATGCTGTCCAATCCCTGGGTCCGGCGCATCAATTTCACCGGTTCAACGGCAACCGGCCGCCGGCTGGCAGAGAAGGCCGGTCGGCACCTCAAGCGCGTCGTGCTCCAGCTCAGCGGCCAGAATCCGCTAATCGTCCTGGCCGATGCGGATCTGGACTACGCCGTCGAAGCCGCCGCCTACGGAGCCTTCGTCCACCAGGGGCAAGTCTGCCTGTGCGCCCGACGGATCTTTCTGGAACGCTCGATCGCGGCCGAGTTCACCACTCGCTTCGCCGCCAAGGTGGAGTCCCTTCCGACCGGTGACCCGAGAATCCCAGGCACGGTCATCGGTCCAGTGATCAACAAGTGGGCGTTGGCGCTGATCGAGCGCCGGGTGGAGGAGGCGGTACGCCTCGGGGCCAAACTGATCACCGGCGGGACGGCGAATCCACCGTGCTACCCCCCTACCGTCCTGGTCGACGTCCCGGACGACGCAGAAATCGCGCAGGCCGAAACCTTTGGACCGGTCGTGATATTGGAAACGGTGGAAAGCGCGGAGCAGGCGATTCACCGGGCGAACGACTCCGACTTCGGCCTTGCTGCGGGCATCTTCACCCGGGACACCTATCGCGGGCAGGAACTGGCGGCCCAGCTCGAGACCGGGATTGTGCACGTCAACGATCAACCGGTCAACGATGAGCCGCAAATGCCGTTCGGCGGGATGAAAGACAGTGGCTGGGGCCGTTTCGGAATCGGCGTGGCCGCCGAGGATTTCTCCGAGATCCAGTGGGTGACCTCCCGGCACGAGCCGCGAGCCTTCCCCTTCTGAGCACGGCCACAAACCTCCGCCTGACCTGTTCAACCATCGGCGTGAAGCAAGGGCTTATCGGGTCCGGACGGTAGGCACGCCCGTCACGGATGCCGCACCGTCCGCACAACCCGTCGCAACGGTACTCGACAAGGAAACGGTCCTCGACAAAGGACCTGACACTACTTCGGATAGTCGCCAAAAGCACGCCGATCTTTATACCTTTCAGGTGAGAGTGAAAGGTACCCACTCGAACCCTTCACCTCCATCAAACCCGGTTTGACAGGCAATCGAGGGCGCCTCAATGATTGCGATGCATCCGAACATCAACGAGGCGAAAGAGTTGGTTGACTTTGAGAAAGAATCTGGCTGCCGGTTTCGTGCTAACACTTCTGGCTGGTGCAGTCGCGACGGTGAGCGCTCCATCTGCTGCCGTCGCAGCCCAGGCGGTGAGCGTTCCATCTGCCGCTCTCGACGCCGACGATTACACTGGCCTTCTCAACTACAAATCGACCTGGTACATGTTCAAGAAAGACAATGACTATGTTGTCCAGGACCAGGTTAGATCGGTAGGGGGATATTGGGCACGCATCTCCCTGAGTAATGGTTACTACCAGTACGTGAACCTGGACGGTGGAGGGCTCGGCATCGACGGTGCCAAGACGACTTCGGGAGCCGCGGCCTATGTGGGGACGTACTCTCCCACCGCTCTCAACCAGATGTGGTCGTTCCCGAAAACCAACGTGACAACCGACACCGGTTGGGCGATGATCAAGAACGTCAAGAGCGGCTTGTGCCTCGGCATTTCCAGCGGAAGTACCGCGGCTGGTGCCGCCGTCGCCCAGTATGCATGCAATGCGGGTGCGGCAAATCAGGCGTGGAAAATGAACGATCCGAACTAATCTCTCGCCTCTGGGTGATCGCCAGCTGTGCCCGCGATCGTGCCACTGAAGGGCACATTTTCCGGCACAGCTGGCGATCTCGGCGAGAAGCCGCGGCTACTTTCGAGCGATCAACTGCCGATGTTGCTCTGCGGCCCGGCGTAGGTCTTGAGCAGCGCCGGCACGCTCGCGGCGGAATCGAGCGCGTACGAGTAGAAGCTGCTCGGGGTGAAGGCCGAGCCGCTCGTCGTCTGCTTACCGGTGCTGTTGACCACGATGTTGCCGCTCTGCCGCAACTGAGCGTTGGGGTCGTGGTAGAACGGGTCAACCACCGAGTCGTAGTAGGTGTTCTCGATGACCATCTTGGTCGCACCACGCGAATAGTTGCCGTAGCCGGTGAGGTTCTGCATGTAGTTGTTGTAGAGGTGGGCGTAGGCGACGTTATCGGTACTGGGGTTGCGGATCCCGTTGTCGTGAATCCAGTTGTGGTGAATGGTGATCCGCGACGTCACATGATCGGTCCAGCCGATCCCGAAGGCCTTGTGCCCCTCCGCGATGACGTTCCAGGACACGGTCAGGTAGGTGGTGTCCTTGCGGCTGTCGATGAGACCGTCGTTCATCCGCTCGATGGTGTTGTGGTCGATCCAGATGTGGTCGGCGGTGTCCATCTGGATTCCGTCGTAGTCGTAGTCCTTGTCATCCGGGTCGTCCTCGGTCATCCGAGTGTCCCGGATGGTGAGGTTACGGATGATCACGTTGTGGGTGCCCGGGTTCAGGTGCAGGCCGCCGTGAACGATCGACCCCTTCGTGCCGACCCCAACGATGGTCTTGTTCGAGCTCACCGGGATCTCGAAACCGTAGCTGGGCACGGTGATCGCGGCGTTCACCCGGATCACGTAGGCCGCGTTGGCCGAGGCGTACTTGACCAGATCGTCGTACGTGGTGACGGTAACCGTGGTGCCGGCCGCCCCGCCGGTGGTGCCGCCCCCGGTGGACGCGAAGCCGTCAGCGGTGTTGGACCAGGTACGTCCCGTCGACGCGGTGGCCGGGTTGAAGGCCCATTGCTTGTTGCTGTTGGCGGTGCAGGTCTCCTGGATGATCGCCGATCCGGAGGCGGTGGAAGCACCCTTGTCACTCAGACACAAGCCCGACGAAACGCTCTTGACCTGGTACGTACCACCACCCGACGCGGTGAAGGTCCAGCGCTGGTTCGCATTACCCGAACACGTCCACTGATTGATCTGAACGCCAGACGCAGCACTCGCCGCCGGAACATCCACACAC
>DATINJ010000251.1:0-10641 GCA_035474375.1 Kineosporiaceae bacterium
CTCCAACTGTCGACCGGGACGCACACGTAGCGCGACAAGGCAGTCCCGCTGATGATGGACGGTCCCGGGAGAGCGAATCAATCAGCGAGTCCTGGGGGGGCGCTAATTACGCTTGATTTTTGCACCTACGATCGTAGGTGCAAAAATCAAGTGTATGCCTTCCTTGCCGCCCAACGGTTCGATCCGGTGGGCAGACACCTACCGACCACGATGCCCCGAGCCCGTCACCGTTCGCGGCCCTCGTGGCGGCCTGGCGGCAGCCCTAGCGCTCGCCGTAGCGAATCGGTTCGACCGCAGCCTAGGGCGGCCACCCCCGCACTATGAATGACCGTTCGTCGAATCGATTCGACGAACACGTTCGTCAAAGGCAATACTCCCGATCGAGGAATCCCTCCCTCAGCAGTGGGCATGATCCCGATGACGTGACAGAGCCAGCAGGAGAGCATCATGGCGAGACGAGGTGCCGCTCGGAGAGCGGTGACGACGGTTGTGGCGGCAGTGGCGGTGGTGAGCGGTCCAGCCATGGCATTGGCGCAGTCGGCGCAGGCGCTTCCAGTGCGAAGCGCGGTATCCGCAGCCGCCACGGCGAAGCTGGTTCTGCATTACGACTTCGAGGACGCCACCGCGGGCGTGGTGAAGGACAGTTCCGGGTCAGGCCTGGACGGCACTCTGGTGAACCCGGCGGCGGCATCGGCCGTGACGAGCGTGGACGGCTCGCAGGCCCTCCTCCTGCCCGGGGGCGCAGCGTCCTCAACGGCGGCTCCCTACATCTCCGTCCCGAACGGACTGTTCCAGAACCTGCACGCCACGACGATCTCCACCTGGTTGAAGTGGACGGGCGGGCCGGACTTCCAGTGGGTGTACAACCTCGGGAAGGATCTGAACACTGCGACCTTCGCCACTCCCTCCTTCGAAGGGGACGCCACGACGAGGTCCTCCATCAAGCCCGTGAACGGGACGGCTGAGGTGGGCGTGCCGGGCACCGGGAAGCTCCCGACGAACAAGTGGGTCAACCTCGTCACGACCATCGACGGTTCCCAGATCAGCTACTACCTCAACGGCGTCACCCTCGGCAGTCGCGCCGCCTCCATCGACCTCGCGAAGGTCATGTACTCGGCGTCGAACACGACATCCGGCTTCCTGGGCAAGCCCTTCTGGAGCGGGCACCCCTTCCTGGCCGGCGCCCTGGACGACTTCCGCGTCTACGACCAGGCGTTCACCTCCGCAGAGGTGGCCGCGCTCGCGGGCAGCCACCTGGCCACCCAGACCGGCACCGTCCCGACCACCTTCGACGTCCGCGGTTCGCTGGGGACTCCGCCGCCGTTGCCCGCCACCGTCAACGTCGGTTTCTCGGACGGAATCACCCGGCCACTCGGCATCGAGTGGAACGCGGTGGATCCAGCGCAGTACGCCACCCGCGGCACCTTCACCGTGAAAGGAAAGATCACCGCGCTCGACCGGGCGGTGACGGCGACCGTGACCGTGACGGGCGAGGACCTGACCGTCGACCTGTCGAAGAACACCGGGGCGGTGCACGGCGGAGCCTCGGGCACGCTGTACGGCCTCTACGGTGAGGGCCTGCCGTCGCGCAACCTGATCCAGGGAATGAACCTGCGGACTGTGTCGACCAAGGCCCAGGACGGACCGCAGCACCCAGGGGCCGACGCCCTCGAGGTGGTCAAGCCCCTCGCCGACAGCACCGGCGGCGACGTCTACATCTACATGACGGACATCTACCGGGGATTCCCCTACGAGTGGCCGGGAAACACCCCGCAGGCTCGCCTGGACGACTTCATCTCAAAGATCGGCACCCAGGTCGACCAGGTGCTGACGCTCGACAAGCGCTATCAGGACCGCATCGTCTTCGTGCCCTTCAACGAGCCCGAAGGCAACATGTTCGGTACCGGGAATCACAGCTACAACGGCGTGAGCTGGCTGTCCGATCCGACCGCCTTCTTCGCCGCGTGGGACCGGGCCTACGCCCTGATCAAGGGCAAGCTGCCCGCCGCCCGGATCGCCGGCCCCAACACCAGCGTGCTCTACGACCAGACCCGCGGCTTCCTGCAGCACGCGCTCGCCGCGAAAACCGTGCCTGACGTCTTCACCTGGCACGAACTGTCCGACCCGGCCCGGATCCGGGCCAGCGTGGCGAAGTACCGCGGCTGGGAGGACACGCTCTTCGCCGGCACCGCCCGCGCCGGTCAGCATCTGCCGATCAACCTGAACGAGTACGCGTACAACTACCACACCTCCGTCCCCGGTCAGATGATTCAGTGGGTCGCCGCGATCGAGGAGTCGAAGGTCGACGCCGACATCGCCTACTGGAACATCGATGGCAACCTCAGTGACTCCGCCGTCCAGGCCAACCGCGGCAACGGGCAGTGGTGGCTCCTGAACGCCTACGGTCAGCTGTCCGGGCACACCGTGCGGGTGACCCCGCCACGACCGAACGCCAGCTACACGCTGCAGGGCGTCGCCGCACTCGACGAGCAGCGCCGCCAAGCCCGGGTGATCTTCGGTGGTGCCTCTGGGGAAAGCGCCGTCACGGTCAACCACGTCGATCCCGAGCTGTTCGGCACGACCGTGCACGCGCTCGTCCAGGAGATCCCCTGGACCGGGCAACTCGGTGACTCGGCGCAGCCTCGGGTGCTCGCCGAGACCACCGCGACCGTCACCGACGGGGCCGTCACGCTCGTCTTCGGGGCGACGTCCGGAACGGTGCTGCCGAAACTTACCGAGTCCTCCGCCTACCAGATCATCCTCAGCCCCGGAAAGAACGCGACCACCACCCAGCAGCCCACGACCCGCTGGAAAGCCACCTACGAAGCGGAAAAGGCCGGCCATACCGGCTCCGACTACTCCATCAACGGCCCCGAAGGCAGCCCTTCGGACGTGGCGAAGTTCTACACCTCCGGAAACTACAACGTGGGCGGCCTGCGGACCGGATCGAGCCTCGCGCTGAACTTCCCGATGACCGTGCCACAGGACGGCAGCTACGACCTCAGCGTCTTTGCGAACACGCTCAACACCTATGACTTGGCGAAGGATCAGGGACCGACGAACGTCTTCCTCACCGTGGACGGCGGCGCGGAGCAGCAGTTGTTCCTCACGCTGGGGTACAAGTGGGTGGTCTGGGATCACACCGACACCCGCGTCAACCTGACCAAGGGCGACCACGTCATCACCCTGTCGAGCCGCAGCCTGGACGGAACCCGCACGACCAAGGGCGACGCCATCATCGACAAGATTGACCTGTCGCTGCCGAACCCGGCCGCTGCCCGGTCGGTCTACGAGGCCGAGGACGCCACCCTCAGCAGCGGAGCTACCGCCGACTACTCGCAAGAGGGCCTGTCCGGCGCCGGAAGCGTCGCACTCGGCACCGGTGGCACCGCGACGTTCTGGGTCTACGCGGCCAAGGACGGCTACGCCACCCTCGGGATCGACACCGCCCGAGGCGGGCACGCACTGCTCGCCGTCAACGGCTCCGATCTCGGCAACCTCAAGAAGAGCCGTAGTTACACCGCCTACCTGCTCGGCGGCGTCAACAAGGTGACCTTGACCGGGCAGTCCGCCAATCCGATCCTCGACCGGATCTGGGTGCAGGAGGCTGCTTCCGGGACAACGGCACCGGTGGTGTTCGAGGCCGAGAGCGCCACGGTGGCCGGGACCGCGAAGACCACCCCGGCCAGCCTCGCCAGCGGCGGCACCGCCGTGACCGGCGTCGGCGGGACCCCGGGCAACCAGAACACGCTGACCTTCTCGGTCCCCGCCGACCGGCGTGGGACGTACAGCCTGACCATCCGCTACTCCAACCCGGAACAGTCCCCCGCCTCGCACTACAACCCCGATCCCCTGGCCCGGGCCGCCAACCTCACGGTGAACCGCGCTACGCCGCAACGGATCCTGTTCCCGCACACCTTCCACGCGAACAATTTCTGGGAACAGACGGTGCTCGTGTCACTGGAACGGGGCCCGAACACCATCCGGTTCTCCGCGCAGGAACAGCCGAACTTCGACGGGACGACGTACATCTCCACCCAGTTCCCGGATGTGCTGCTGCGGTCGGCCTACGCACCACTGATCGACCGGATCAGCGTCGCTCCGCTCGTCGCGGACTGACCCCAACGCGAATCTCGCTGCTGGGCCCCGGGACCCCGGGGCTCAGCAGCGACGCTTTGGGTCAACGCCGGTTCCCTTTCGGCGGTCCTGGTTGCGCCCTCAAGCCGGGCCCCGCCCAGGTCGATAGAAGCGAGCGACGGAAAGGCACCAGAGCAGTCATCGCCGGTGGGGGCCAGGGAAATGAGGCTAGGCCGACCCGGCGGCGTGCGTGCGGCGGTTCGTGGCGTGCAACGCCGGCAGCTTGTCAGCCTCGGTGCCGTCATCGCGCTCATGGTGGTGCTCGGCCTGACCAGCGGTCTGGAGCTTCGCCAGGTACAGGGCGTGACCAGCCGGGTCGGAACCAAGCGGGTTCCCGCCGTGCAACTGCTCGCCAACGTGGACGCGGACATTCGTGCGTACCGCGAAGTGCAGCTGGAACACGTGCTCGCGAAGAATTCCGAGGCTCAGAATCCGCTCGAGGCCAGGATGCACGCCAGCCGGGCTGCCGTCGAGTCGGAACTGGTCCGGTATGCCGGATTCGCCGCCCGCGGTGAGGAACGTCAACTGCTCACCTCATTGCGAGAGGCGTGGTCACGTTACGTCTGGCAGGCGAATGACTTCCTCATCCCGTCCCGGAACCAGGACGTCGAAACCGCCCGGGGCTATTTGAACGGCGTCGCGCACGCGAGCTTCGTCGCCATCTCGGCAAATCTCAGCGCCTTGCGCGCCGCGAACGATCGCGCGGTCATTCGTGATGTCACAAACAGCCGATCGACCACCTCATTCGGCCTGGTGCTGAATCTGGCGCTCCTCGGAATCGCCGCACTCGTGGCAATCGGCAGCCAGGTCGCCATTTTCGTTCAAAACCTGCGCACCGAACGGTTCCGCTCGTTGGTACAGCGTTCATCGGACCTGACCCTGGTGTGTGATCCGGCCGGGCACATCGGATACGCCAGTAGCGCGGCGGCAGACATGCTCGGCGAGACTCAGCACACGCTGCTCGGCCGAGAGGTGGTCGATCTGATCGACGAGCAGCACCGACCTGCCGTTGCCCAGCTCTTCACCGACGACAGAGCCGACGTCGAGACCCGGGCCGATCACGCCACGGAGGCGGCCCCCTCGGTGGAATGCCAGATCGCCCATGCCGATGGATCGATCCGCTGGGTGGAACTGACCGGCACAGATCTGACCCGCGATCCGGCGGTCAAAGGAGTTGTGCTGCGGCTGCGCGACATCACGGTACGGCGGCACCTGGAGATCGAGTTGCGGCACGCGCAAAAGTTGGAGTCCGTCGGCCAATTGGCGGCCGGCATCGCTCATGAGATCAACACCCCGCTCCAGTTCATCGGTGACAACGTGCGGTTCCTCACCGATGCATTTGCCGACATCGCCACCCTGATGCCCGGCGCCCACGTCGACGATGCCGGCCGAACGGACGGATCCGCCGGGCACCCCTCGGTCACGAAGGACCTGGATCTGGCATTCCTGATCGAGGAAATCCCGCAGGCTCTGGCCGAGACGCTGGAAGGCACTCAGCGGGTACAGACCATCGTCAGGGCGATGAAGGCGTTCGGCCACCCCGGTGGGGAGCACAAGGCTCCGGCGGACATCAATGAAGCCGTGGCCAACACCGTGGTCGTGGCCGGCAGCGAGATCAAGCACGTGGCCGACGTCGAGCTCCTCCTTGCCGAGGATCTGCCGCCGACCTGGTGCATGCTCGGCGACATCAACCAGGTTCTGCTGATCCTGATCGTCAACGCCGCGCAGGCCATCGGCGAGGCGCACGCCGGAACCAGCGATCGCGGTTTGATCACCATACGTTCCAGCAGCGACGGGGAATTCCTGACGATCGACGTCCAGGACACCGGTATCGGCATCGCACCCGAGATCACCGACCGCGTTTTCGACCAGTTCTTCACCACCAAGCCGGTCGGGCAGGGTACCGGCCAAGGCCTCTCGCTGGCTCATACCCTGATCTACGATCGGCACGGCGGAACCATCACGTTTGCCACCGTCGCGGGGGCCGGCACCACGTTCACCGTTCGGATCCCGCATCGGACGACGAACGCTACGAGCGAGCCGAAGGCCTGATGAAAATCCTCGGCGCTTGCGCCGTCTCCCTGGTGCTTGCGGTAGCCGGTCTGACCGCATGTGACGATGGCACCGGAGCCGACATCACGCTTCCGACGTCGGCACCCGGCGTTCCTGGCGTGCAGTGCTCGGCGGTGTTCGGCCGCGGTGAGCGGACGATCGTCTTCGACGCGCACGCCCGAGACGGCATGTATCGCGCCTGGTTCGACGCGGCCCGGCAGGTGTTCGCCGAACACGGTTACCGGGCAGGTGGTTACCCGGTCCAACTGCAACTGTGCGACACCACCCAGGCCAGCGTCCGCTCAGTGGACGACTGCCCTGCTTCGGCCCGCTCGTACGTGGCGACGGCGAGCGTCATTGCCGTTATTGGACCGGTTGATTCGGGATGCGCGACGAGCGAGATTCCGATCACCAACCGTGCGGGGTTGGCCATGCTGAGCCCGGAGAACACCTACGTCGGCCTGACCCGTGGTGGAGTGGGTGCTTCCCCAGGCGAGCCGGACATTTACTACCCCACCGGCAAGCGGACCTACGCCAGGCTGGTCGGTGACAACGGTGCTCAGGGTGCCGCCGACGCGCTCTATCTCCAGCAAAAGGGCCTGAATCGGGTCTATCTGCTCCAGGATGGCACGCCGTACGGCCGGGGCATCGCGGCCAGCTTCACCCGTGCCGCCCGGAAGCTCGGCCTGACCATCGTCGGCACCGGCTCCTGGACGGACGACACGTCACGCTTTCCGGCCGTCATGAAGCGAGTGTCCGCCGCCAGGCCGGACGTGATGTTCCTGGCCGGCCGCGGACGAGCCGACCTGATCAAGGCGAAGGTCAGGTACGTCGGACCCAACACCGTCGTCAAACTTGTTGCCCCAGACGGGTTTGCGTCCGCCTCGCTGTTTCAGGGCAAGGGTTCGACCGGACCCGACGGCAACGGCACGGTGATCAGCGTCGCCGGCCTGCCGCCGGAGCAACTGCCTGTTACCGGACAGCGCTTCATCACCGAGTTCATGGGCGCCAACAGCCTCAAATACGTTGACCCGCACGTGCCGTACGTCGCGGCCGCCGCGCAGATCATCCTGGAGAGCATCGCACGCTCCGACGGAACTCGAGCCGGCGTCGTGGACCAGCTGTTCAAGGCCCACCTCCAGACGACTGTCGGTGAGGTCTCCTTCGACCTCAACGGTGATCCGAAGCAGGCACCGACGACAATGTTCCGGGTGGTGGACGGCGTGTTGCAGTCGATGAACGCGGTGACACCGCCATCCTGGCTGGTGAACTGACACCTGCCGCCCAGGCGGGCGGGCTGCCAGAACGCCACATTGCTGGCTACCCAGGCCTTTCCGGAGGAACGCATGTCGGTCGACCGCGCAGCCAGACCCAGCCGACGGCAGTTCATGCAGGCCAGCCTTGGGCTTTCCCTGCTCGGCGGCAGCGCGCTGGCCACCTCGGGCTGCGGCACGAGCACGACCGGCAGCAGCGGCACCACCGGAAGGTCGCTGGCCTTCTTCTCCTGGGACGACCGCACCATCATGCAGCCGGTGCTCGATCTGTATACGAAACAGACCGGCTCAGCTGTCTCGTTCTCGAACGTCCCGCCGGTTGAGGAGTACATTTCCGCCCTCGACGCCGCCCTGAAGTCTGGCACCGCCGCGGACGTCTTCGCCCTGACCGCCGAGAACCGGCACGTCGTCGCCGATGGCTACCTGAAGGACCTCTCCGACCAGCCTTTCATCGGTGTGATGAACTCCGCCAACCGGGAGTTCATGACGTTCGACGGAAAGGTCTACGGCCTGTCCATCTCCTCCTGGGCGGGCGGCATCATGTACAACAAGACGCTTCTCGCCAAGGCCGGCGCGACGGCGCTCCCGGACAGCTGGGCAGGTTTCCTCCGACTCTGCGCCAAGCTGAAATCGCTGGGCATCGCCCCGTACTCCGAGGCTGCGGCAGAAGGCAATTTCATGTCGCTGTGGGGGCTGCTCGGTGGGTATTTCGCCGATCAGGGCCATTTCCCGGATCAGGACATCTTCGACGGCAAGACCACCTTCGCCGAGACCTGGTCCGAGCCACTGGCCGCCTACTGCGAGCTTTACACCCGGGGCCTGGTCCACAAGTCGATCACGAAGCTGGATGACGATCGGATGATCAGCGCGTTCGGCAAGGGCCAGGTGGCCATGTGCGGCGCCGGCCCCTGGGACGTTGCCCCCGTCCAGAAGGCCGCTCCGAGCCTGTCCTTTGACGCCGCAGCGGTCCCGGGCATCAACAAGGGCACCTCCTACTGGGCCGGGGCCGCGAGCCCTGGCTATGCCATCAATGCCAAGGCCAAGAACCCCGAGGCCGCCCTGGATTTCCTGCGGCTGCTTGCCGGCCAGGAGGCCCTCAAGGCGTTCGGCATCTCCAGCGGATCGATCACCACCACCAGCAATTACACCCCCACCATCACCACCGGACTCACCCAGCAGGCCGAAGGTGCCCGCTCCGGCCGGATCTACCTGCCCGTCGTCCACTGGCCCCGCCACGCCGAGGACCTGGCGAGCGAGCTCACGGCGCACCTGCACACAGTGATCCGCGGATCAGCCAAGCCGCAGCACATCCCTGCCGCCCTCGACAGGAAGCTCAAGCAACTCGACGGGTAACCGAAGAGCGCTCAAAGTACAGAATTCCCCTTTATGTCCGCATGAAATTGATGACTCCCCCTCGGCTACGTCCACCCCCTGCGTAGGGTTTTGGGCGAAGAGAGGGGCCCATTCATGAGCGATGTTCCCGCCGACCTCGTCCCCGGTGATTACCGGAGGGTAGTCGGAGCCGCCTCGGTCGGCACTTTTATTGAGATCTACGATCTGCTCGTGTACGGCTATTTCGCGAGCATTCTGGCCGAGCAATTCTTTCCCCGCCAGGACCCGACGGCGGCACTGCTGGCCACCTTCGCGATTTACGCCGTCGGCTTTGCGGTGCGTCCAATCGGCGCGATCATTTTCGGGCACATCGGAGACCGGGTCGGGCGCAGAGCGGCACTGACTTCTTCCTTGCTGTTGATGAGTGGAAGCACCTTGGCGTTCGGCCTGTTGCCGAACTACAACGCCGTCGGTGTGCTGGCTCCCGCATTGCTGCTGATCTGCCGGTTGCTCCAGGGGTTGTCCGCCAGCGGCGAGCTCACCGGGGCGAATGTCCTGGTGCTGGAATATGCGCCGAGCGGACGCCAGGGCCGCGCGGTGGCGGTGGTGAATGCGGTGGGCAACTTGGGGGCCGCCACGGCGGCGGCGATCGGGTTCACGCTGGCCAGGGTGCTGCCCCCTGAACAGTTGGCAGACTGGGGATGGCGGGTGGCCTTCCTCGCCGCGGCACCTATCGGTTTCGTCGGGCTTTACCTGCGGATCCGGGCTCTGGACAGCCCGGCATTCATCGCGCTCGGCGGAAGGTTCCGAGGTGACCGCCCCCCGTTGATGCAGGCGTTGCGTTCGGGCAAGCGCGGGTTGCTGGTGCTCGGTGCGTGGACGGCG
Source organism: Kineosporiaceae bacterium (assembly GCA_035474375.1). Taxonomy (GTDB): domain Bacteria; phylum Actinomycetota; class Actinomycetes; order Actinomycetales; family Kineosporiaceae; genus JANNPJ01. The sequence continues at coordinate 9,681 of DATINJ010000251.1, forward strand.
GGCGCGTCCCTTGGCGGATACCTGCTGGTCGGATTCCTGCCCAGTTACCTCATTCGGAACGGTCGGATCTCCGCGGCCGATGCCTTCGCGGCCAACGGAGTATCGATCTTGGTGCTGGTCCTCTCGACGCTCTCCGGTGGCTACCTGATCGATCGATATTCCTTGCGGCAAGTTGCTGTTGGCGTCGGACTGGGGGTGATGGTCACGACCTTGCCGGCCTTCCTGATCATCATGCGATCAGAGACATTGGCTGGCGCCATGCTCGGGCAGAGCATCTTGGCGATGTTTCTGGGTGCGGCCGGCGTGCTCGGAGCCTTCTTGGGGCTGGTGCTGTTTCCGGTTCCGATCCGATTCACCGGGACGGCGCTGGCGAGCAACGTCGCCGTCACTCTGTTCGGCAGCACGGCCCCTTATGTATCGACCTGGCTGACCGCCGCTACCGGAGGCTCGATATCCCTGGCGTTCTACCTGCTCGCCACGATGAGCGTGGCCCTGATCGCAGTGACGCTCGGCCTGCGACCTGTCCGGGCTCATCCTGCCCAGACCTGACCTTCGACTATCCTGGTGAAGAACGCCCTACCCGTGTTCCCACGACGTATCGTTGGCTCACAATGCCAGTCAAGCCCGCAGGTACGGTCGGCAATATTCCGGTCGAGCTGACCAGCTTCATCGGCCGCCAACGTGAGGTCGGCCAGGTCAAGAGGCAGTTGTCCGGCGCCCCTTTGGTGACACTGAACGGTGTCGGTGGGTCCGGGAAGACGCGGCTCGCGCTGCGGGTGGCAACGCAGCTGCGACGGGCCTTTCCCGACGGCGTGTGGTTCGTCGACCTGACGCAACTGCACCAGCCGGGGCCACTGACGGCTGACGATCAGACGGCGGAGACGCTGGCCTGCCTGATCGCGGCCACCCTCGGCGTGCGCGGGCAGGAACGCGAGGCGCTGCCGCTGGTGGTCCAGCACCT
>DATINJ010000252.1:0-21992 GCA_035474375.1 Kineosporiaceae bacterium
AGTCCTCGCGCTCGAGGATGCTCCGCAGCGCGTCCCCGATCAGCGGATCGGATCTCTCCACCGCCTTCAGGAAGCCTGCACGGCTCGCCGGCGAGGCCAGGATGTGGGTGACGTCGGAGAACAATCGCCCGGCGGCCTCGGCCATCGGCCGGGGCGTGGTCAGCTGCCAGAAGGAGAGCCCGAGCGGCATCATGGGGTCGGTCATCATCTGTTGATGACCGACGGAGACATAGACGTGGTTCTCTCCGTCGTCGACCGCCGGGATCGGGAACAGCGTCGTGATCGGCCGGCTCTGGACTTCACCATCACCAGATCCCCGGTACGTCGACAGCTGCAGGACCGCCGACACCACCGCCTCGCTCGGAGCTATATGCCGATTTGCGTGCGCACGCAGTGACCGATCGACTACTTTTCGTGCATGAGCGCGGGACTTGTTCGAGAGGTGAACGGCCGGATCGTCTTCGGGGACACGGTCGCGCGGGTCGCTGAATCACTGCACCCGCTGGGGCCGATAGCTCGGATGGTGACCGAAGCCGCAGCCATGGGCGTGGAACTGCGGAGGCTGACCCTGCAGGGCCACCAGATCGAGGCCGACCGGCTCGTCGGGCTCGCCCGGCTGGAGAACCGCCAGATCGAGGCGGGTGCCACGATCCAGGGCATGCACCGCACGGTCGCCAACCACGAACGCACGGCCCGCGAGTTGCGCCAGTGCCTCGTCAACCTGCAGCGCGACATGCTGAAGTCTGGACTCAGCCGGTGGCAGCAGGAGCTCTACGGGGATCTGATGCGCGACGTGATGGCCCAACTGAACGCGAACCATGCAATCGGTGGTCAGACGCTGACCGGGAACATCCACGAGATTCTGAACGGCGAGGGGGCGCTGGCCCCCGGAAGCCTCGGATCGACCGCACCGCGCGGATCTCGATCGGGCAGTTCTCAGCCGAGCGGGCCGGCCGGATCATCACCGCGCCCGCGGCGGCGTCGCCCACGGTGAACTCGATGACGGTCAGGTACTGACGTGGCTCGCCGCGACGATTCTGCCGGGTGTGGCTGTTTCCTGGTCATCCTGCTGTTCGTCGTGCCCACCGTGGTGGTGCTGGCCGCGTGGCTGGTGGGGGCATTTGCGCTGGCGATGGCCGCCCCGGCGATGGTGCCCTACCTGTTGCTGAAGGATCCGGCCCAGTTCCAGCAGGCTCAGACCCAATGGCTGGTGGCCCTGGCGGTCTCCCCGGTGTTGTCGTACGTGCTGGCCACCGCCCGGTTGCCGGGTCGTTTCCGGGCGAGGACGGCGCTCGCGGACCCGGACGAAACCGAGACCCGGGGCGATCGGTGGGCTCGGCGCCGACGCCAAGGCCTGCAGACGATCCTGCTGCTGACCTCCACCAGCGTCACCGCCCTCGTGATGCTGCTGCGCGGCAACGTCGCCCACGGCCCGCAAGCCTTCACCCAGACCGTGCACCTGCTCGCGGCGATCCTGGTGACCTCGGTACTGCTGCCCCTGCTGTTCCGGGCCTGGGACTACTGGTATCCACCGCTCGGCGAAGCGGTCACCGTGGAGGCGGTTCGGAACGCAGCGCACGAGGCAGACCGGCAACGCCGTCGCGCCGACACCGAGTCGGCCCGACTGCGGCAGATGCTCGAGCAGGTCGAGCGCCAGTTGCACGACAGCTACCAGCGGTCGAATTTCGGCGGCATGTGCCAGGTCCACTTCGAGTCGTTCCGCTGTGCGGACGCGGCCCACCATCACTATGAATCGGTCCGTACCTCCGCCCGAACGCTGTCCCGGCTCGAAGCCCGGGCCCGGGCCAGCGCTCGTCCCCGGCTGGTGCCGTTACGTGAACCGGGGACCGGGCGACGTCGGCGGCCCGACCGGGTGCAGATGCGGGCAGCCACGGCCGGGCTCCGGGAGCACCGGCTCGCCCTGAATTCCCAGGCCAAGCACGGGCTGAACGATGTGCAGACACTGAACGGGCGCACCGCCGTCCTTCGGGACACCATCCGGGAGGTGTGCGGCGAACGCGGGCAGCAGTGGTACGACGCCCTGGAACGACGCAAGCACGGCCGCGGCAGCTGATGGGCCGGTGGGCGCTCGCCGCCCCCACCCTGAGCTACCGAATAGCCTTGCCCACCAAAACGGCGGCGCTCCCCCAGCAGTGCCGCAGGCGCAGCTGGGCGCTCAGTTTGTCCAACGCGTCCGAATGCAGCTCGATCACCAACGTCGCCGCGGCCAGCTGGCTCCCCACCGGTACGGCACAGAAATGCCCCAGCACGTAGGGAAACCGAGGGGAGCCCTCGGCTGAGAGATAGCGCAACGCGGCGGTCGGCCGCAGTACCGGATGGCTGGGCAGCGCGCTGCCGTAGTGGGTGACGGCGACCGGCGACGTCACCGGTCGCCCTGCCATTCCCAGCGCCTCGGCGGTGATCTCAGCGGGCGCCAGTTCCGCGAGACACCGGTTGATCTCCAGCACCTGCTGGAGCTCGATGGTGTGGGTGGTTGCTGCGGGTAGGTGGCGGTGCGGCATGGCGATCCTCCGGTGCGGGAGTCTCGGACTCTGGCCGAGCTGGCAGTCCCGAAGAGCCTCCCCGGGAGATGATCCGATTTTGTTCGCCCGCACCGGGCGGCACCTTCGCGGTTTTCCGCAGATTCTCGCGGGTTTCCCGCAAACTCCTGAGCCTCCGCGACGCCTAGTCTGGCCAGGTGGATGTGGACATCAGGTGGCGGATCGTGCTCGCGGACGACCATTCGATGGTTCGGGCCGGATTGAAGGCGCTGGTGGGCGCCGACCCTCGGTGCAGCGTGGTCGGTGAGTCCGGGACTCTCGCCACCCTCCGCACGGTGATCACCGAAACCAGCGTCGACCTGATCGTGCTGGACATCGCGCTGGGCCGGGAGAACGGCCTGGACGCGATCCCGGAGTTGCTGGCGCTCCAGCCGCAGCCTCGGATCGTGGTCCTGACCATGCACGATGACCCCGCTTTCGCTCGTGAGGCGCTCCGCCTCGGCGTCCATGGCTACCTGCTGAAGGAAGCCGCCGCCGAGGAGTTGATCCGGGCGATCGAGGTGGTGATGGCCGGCGGCACCTACCTGCATCCGCAACTGGGCGCGCAGTTGGCCCGGCACCAGGCGCCGACGGCGCAGCGGCTGACCGAACGCGAGCGCGAGGTGCTGCGCCTGCTGGTCCGGGGGCATACCAATGCCCAGATCGCCCAGGAGCTGTTCATCAGCTTGCGTACGGTGGAAGCTCATCGGGCCGGCCTGCGCGCCCGGCTCGGCGCGAACAACCGCGCCGAGCTCGTCGAGGCTGCCCGAAAGCTCGGGCTGTTGATGTGAGGAGCAACCGGAAGGGAGCCCATCGGGTCAAGACGCCGAGCCGGGTCAGCCTGCGAGTCCAGCTGCCGCCGAGTCGAACGCTGGCCTCGGCGCTGACCGGGATCGGGCTCGCGTTGTCCAGCGTGAGTATTGCGATGGAACTGACCGACGCCGAACCCCGGTTCCAGTTATGGGTCAGCGCTGTCGCCGGGGCAGCCTTCCTGATCGCCATCCCGCTGGTGCACGGCGGCGAGGATCAGGTCCTGACCGGTCGGGCCCGATTGCTGGTCGGGGCCGGATGCACGGCCGTGCTGGCGGTGATCGGGCTGTGGCGGGCCACCGATCGGGCCCAGCCGGCGGTGCTACTGCTCCTGGTTCCGGCGCTGCTGCTCTTCGTCACCGCCGTGGTCGCGATCCGCGAAGCCGGTCGCACCAGCCACGCCCGTCGAGTCAGTCAGCTCAGGTCACGCTTCCAGGGGCAGGAGAGCGAGCGCCGACGGTGGGCTCAGGAACTGCACGACCAGACCCTGCAGGACCTGGCCGCCATCGAACTGCGACTGGCGAGCCTGGCCAACACCCAGGACTCGCAGGCCCTGGCGGCCGGCGTCCAGGAAGCCCGAGGGATGGTGCGCGAACAGATCCGGGTCCTTCGACACCTGATCACCCAGATGCGCCCGCTGGCCCTCGACACTCTGGGGCTGGCGGCTGCCGTGCAGGACCTGGCTCGACGTTCGGACGGCAGCGGTGACGGTCTGCCCACCGAGCCCGGTGCGGTCCGGATCACCTGCGACGTCACCGCGCTCCCGCTCGACCTGGCACCGGACGTGCAGGTGGCCATCTACCGGATCATCCAGGAAGCTCTGTCGAACGCCCTGCATCACGCGGCGTGCAGCACCATCACCGTGACCGCCGCCATGGTGGGCTCCGATCTGGAAGTCACGATTCAGGACGACGGTATTGGTCTGTCGGCCACCGACTCGCCACCGGACTCCAAGCCGCCGTCCTTCGGTCGGCTCGGGATGAAAGAACGCGCGGACGCGATTGCTGGTCAGCTGACCTGGTCCACCCCGGCCGAGGGCGGAACGCTTGTCAGATTGCGGGTTTCCGCGCGCTATGCGGAATCTGGCAGCGACGCCGAGCGGCTGGAGGAGCGGTAATTCCGGGCCGCCGACTCGAGGCCGGCGTACACTCCGTCGGCATGGTTGACGCTGCGAAATCCGGCGCCGCTGTGCGGCGGGCCGCCGTTGTCGATGCCGGTGCCATCGGTCAGCTCTTGTCCGACTTCAATCGCGAGTTCGACGAGCCCTCGCCGTCACCGCTCGAGTTGGCCGAGCGCTTCCGTTGGCTGCTCACCAACGACGACACCATGGTCCTGCTCGCCGGGTCCGGCCCGGACGGCTTGGCCGTGCTGCGCTTTCGCCCGTCGCTGTACAGCCAGAACCTGGAATGCTATCTGGCGGAGCTCTACGTCGTCCCGGCCCGCCGCGGTGCCGGGATCGGTCGACAGTTGATGGAATCCGCTCTGGCGCACGCCCGGCAACACGGTGCCGACCACATGGACCTGGGCACCAGCGAGGACGACGTCGCCGCCCGGGCACTGTACGAGAGCCTCGGTTTCGTCAACCGCGAGCACCCACCGCACGGCCCGATCACCTACTTCTACGAACGCGAACTCTGACGGCGTCAGCCTTCGAGGCCGAATACTCGGATGACGCGGGGGCCGGTGGCATGGTTGGTTAGCGGAGTGCTCGAACTAGCCCAGACTCTGAACGACGCCACCCTTGCCTCGATCGCCGACCTGGAACGGCGGGTGATCGAGGCCGACGGCGGGCGACTCAAGCTGGAGTGGGGGGTGCTCCGCAGCCGCTCCGGGCACCGGGTCGAGGATCTGCTGTGGTGGGACGGCGACCGGTTGCTGGGTTTCCTCGGCATTTACGCCTTCGGGGCGCCCACCGTCGAACTGACCGGCATGGTGGCCCCCGAGGCCCGCCGGCGCGGAATCGCTTCCGCCCTCCTGGCGGCGGCCTTGCCGTTGTGCCGGGAGCGTGGATACACCAAAACCTTGCTGGTGACGCCGCGTACTCCAACCGCGGCGCGCGATCTGGCTCTGCGCCGCGGCGCCGTCCTGGACCATTCCGAGCACGCGTTGCAGCTGACCGGCGATCCGGCCGATGCACCGAGCAACCCCCGAATCAGCCTGCGGCCGCAAACTTCCGCCGACGACGTCGCGGTCAAGTCATTGATGATGGCCGGATTCGGTTGGGCTCCGCCAGATTCCGACATCCAGCCGGACAACACCGAGCGGCAGGACGCGGTGGTCGTGGAACTCGACGGTGCTCTCGTCGGCAGTGTGCATCTGACCCGAGTTGACGACACCGCCGGTGTTTACGGATTCGTCGTCCACCCTGATCACCGGGGGCGCGGGATCGGACGCGACGTGCTGCGGCGGATCTGTTTGCAGGCTTTCGCCGACGGCGCAGCGCGAGTCCACCTCGAGGTCGCCGTGGACAATGACCGGGCCTTGGGTCTGTACACGTCGCTCGGGTTCGCCCCGGTGGCCACCGAGGACTACTACGCCCTGCCTAGCTGAGCCGCCCGAGCCCGCGAGCGAAGCCCTGCTGAAAGGGTTTCACCCGGTCGCGCTCCCCCATTCCGGCAACACCGCAGGTCGCCGAGACCATCCGGACAAACCTAGACAACTGCTGCACGCAGGCGGTTGTCATGACGACATTTCGTCTGAAATGATCCGGCCAAGTCTTAGAAATGTTCCACGGAGCTGCGGCGCCCCTCCCTGACCACCAAAGACGTCCGCTGCTTCCGAGCAGCGTCCGTCCCTCGATGTCAGGAGTGTGCCGTGGCTCCCCTCAGCTCCGTCCGAAGGCTGATTGCAGTTGTTTGCGCGGCTGTCGCCACCGCGATCATCACCCCCGTCGCCCTGTCCAGCTCGGCTGACGCCGCGTCACTTCAGCAGGTCACCAACTTCGGGACCAACCCGACGAACCTGGAAATGTACGTCTACCGTCCCGACGGGCTGCCGGCCAACCCGCCATTGCTGGTGGCGGTGCACTACTGCACCGGCAGCGGACCGGCCTTCTACTCCGGCACCCAGTTCGCCTCGCTGGCCGACCAGTACAAGTTCATCGTGGTCTATCCGTCCTCGACCAACGCCGACAAGTGCTTCGACGTCTCCTCGCCGGCAGCGCTCACTCGCAACGGTGGCAGTGACCCGGTCGGGATCATGTCAATGGTCAACTACGCCAAGCAGAATTACGGCGTCAATGCCGCCCGGATCTATGCGACCGGCACCTCGTCCGGGGCGATGATGACCAACGTCCTGCTCGGCGACTACCCGGACGTCTTCAAGGCCGGTGCCGCCTTCGCGGGCGTCCCGTACACCTGTTTCGCCACCGGAAGTGCCACCAATCGATGGAACTCCGACTGCTCCGCCGGACGAATCACCAAGACCGCTCAGGCCTGGGGCGATCTGGTCCGCACCAACAACTCCGGCTACACCGGGCCCTGGCCACGGATGCAGCTCTGGCACGGAACCAACGACGAGATTTTGAACTACGCCAACTTCGGCGAAGAGATCAAACAATGGACGAACGTCAACGGCCTCAGCCAGACGCCTACCAGGACCGACACACCGTCCTCCGGTGACACCCGGACCCAGTACGCCAACTCCGCCGGCACCGTTCTGGTCGAAGCCCACAGCCTGGCCGGCGTCACCCACAACCTTCCGGTGAACGCCGCATCGGCGATCTCCTTCTTCGGCCTCGACGGCACCGGGCCGACGACGCCTCCCACCGCAACCGTGGCACCCACCACGGCCCCTCCGACGACGGCCCCGCCGACCACGCCACCGGCCACCGGCGGCTGCAGCGCGAGCTACACCACGGTCAACTCCTGGACCGGCGGATTCGTCGGATCGGTCAAGGTCACCGCCGGTAGTGCGGCGATCAACGGCTGGACCGTCACCCTGACGCTCCCGTCCGGAACCTCGATCACCAATCTCTGGAACGGCACCCGCAACGGCAGCACCGTGACCAACCTGTCCTGGAACGGCCCGCTGAAGGCCACCGAGTCGACCGAATTCGGCTTCCAGGGCGCTGGTTCGGCAACCGGGCTCACCGCCTCGGCCTGCAAGGCGAGCTGACGATGAAGGACACCGCCAAGACTCTCCGGCTGCTCGCGACCGGCGCGCTGACCGCGGTGGTCATCGCCGCACCGCAGCTGAGTAGCGCGCCGGCCGGTACCGGGGAAGGAGTCACCGCCGGCCCGGCCAGCTCGGCGGCCGCTGGCACCTGGTCGAATTCGCGATGGGTGAACACCTGGGTGTCGATGCCGCAGCTGACGGAGCCGGGCAACCTCCCGCCGGAACCGTTCACCCAGGCCGGAGCGGTGTTCGTGGACAGCACCGTGCGGCAGACCGTCCGGGCCTCACTCGGCGGTCAGCAGATTCGACTGCGCTTCTCCAATGCCTTCGGCGGAGCGGCGCTGCCGATCACCAAGGTTTCGGTGGCGCTCCCGGTCGGCGGTCAGGCAGGGGTCAGCGCCATCGAGCCGGGCAGCTCGCACCCGGTCACCTTCGGCGGCCGAGCCTCGGTAGTGATCCCGATCGGTGCCCAGATGGTTTCCGATCCGCTGCCATTCACCCTGGCCGCCCGCTCCAACCTGAGCGTGACCACCTACCTGGCTACTGGTCAGGCGTCCACCAGCATCACCTCGCACCCCGGTTCCCGCACCAACTCCTACCTGCTGGCTGGGGACCACGTCGGCGACGACGACCTGCCGGGGGCCACGTCCGTGGCGCACTGGTACTTCCTCAGCGGGATCGAGGTGACCGCCCGCCCCACCACGTCGGCCTCGGTCATGCTGGGCGACTCGCTGACCGACGGGCGAGGCTCGATCACCAACGCCAACAACCGCTGGCCGGACCAGCTGCTCGACCGTCTGCAGTCCGATCCGAGGACTGCCGGGGTGGCGATCCTCAACCAGGCAGCCGGCGGTAACCGGGTACTCAACGACGGGCTCGGCCCGAACGCCCTGGCCAGGCTCGACCGCGATGTGCTGGCGCAGAGCGGGGTTCGGTCAATGATCGTCTTCGAAGGTATCAACGACATCGGCACCGCGCCGGCGACTCAGGTCGCACAACAGCAGGTAGCCGCCGACCTGATCGCGGCGTACGACCAGATCATCATTCGGGCCCACGCGCAAGACATCAAGGTGTTCGGCGCGACCTTGCTGCCCTTCGGCGGCAACACCGGCTACGACGACCCCGACGGGTACCGCGAGGCCGCCCGGCAGGTGGTCAACCAGTGGATCCGGACCAGTCACCACTTTGACAGCGTCATCGATTTCGACGCGGTCACCCGTGATCCGGCGCAACCCCGGCAGTTGCAGGCGGCCTTGGACGTCGGCGACCACTTGCACCTCAACCCGGCGGGTTACCAAGTGCTCGCCGACGCGGTACCCGCCCGCCTGTTCATGACCAGCCAACCCTGACTCCTCCGGGGGCAATGCGGCAAAAGAGTATCCGATTTAGGAATCCTGAAGGTGAGGACGCCGTTCATCGACGCCGAACCCACCGGTGCAGCGGCTCACTGGATCGCGACGACTCTCGGCCGTCACCCGGCGAGCATCGACGACGAGGTGGGCGGCGACAAACTAGACTGAGGGTCCTCAACATCTGTCCTGAGGAGTTGGCCCATGGCGACAGCCGTCGACCTCGAGCCCGCCGACAGCGAACCGAAATCGGATCTCGCTGCCGACGACATCGGTGCCCCGGTTGGCAAGCTGGCCGCGCAGGTCGCCCACCAGATCGAGTCGACGGTGATCCGCCGGAACTGGCCCGTCGGTGAGTCGCTCGGGTCCGAGGTGGATCTGCGCGAGCACTTCGGGGTGAGCCGTTCGGTGCTGCGCGAGGCGGTGCGACTGGTCGAGCACCACCAGGTCGCCCGGATGCGACGGGGCCCGAACGGAGGCCTGTTCGTCTGCGCGCCCGACGCCGGCCCGGCGACCCGCGCCATGGTGATCTACCTGGAGTACGTCGGCACCAGCGTCACAGACCTGCTGCAGGCCCGTCTCCTGCTCGAGCCGGTCGCCGCCGGCCTGGCCGCGGACCAGATCACCGAGGAGGGCATCGAGACACTGCGAGCGATCCTTACCGACGAGGCCGAGCACCGACACGAACCGGGGATGGCTTCCCAGGACCCGCTGCATCCGGAGCTCGGCCGGCTCTCCGGAAACCCCGTCCTGCACCTGTTCATCGACGTCCTCACCCGGCTCACCGCGCGCTACGCGAATACCTCCCGGCGGATCTCCAAGGTGGAGATCCTGACCGCCAAGGAGAACTCCCAGGAGGCACATCGGGCGATCGTGGAGGCCGTGATCGCCGGTGACGGCGCGCGTGCCCAGACCACGCTCAGCGCGCACTTGCAGTCGGTCGCCGCCTGGATCGAGAAGCACCGGGTCCGCCGGGGGTCACGGATCTCCGGCCGGGTCGTCGAGCCCGAGATGGTTGAGGGCCCGCGGGCCAAGCTCGCCGAGGTGGTGGCCGCCCGGATCCACGACGACATCGCGGCCGGCGGCTGGCAGATCGACTCGGTACTCGGCTCGGAGGCAGATCTACTCGCCCGCTACGGGATCAGCCGGTCGGTGTTGCGCGAGGCCGTCCGCTTGCTGGAGTATCACTCGGTGGCCCGGATGCGCCGCGGACCGGGCGGCGGTCTGATCGTTGCCGCACCTGAACCGCAGGCCAGCATCGACACGATGGCGCTCTTCCTGGAATACCAGGGTGTCACCGCCGACGATCTACAGACCGTCCGCAACACGATCGAACTCGGTACCGTCGCTCGAGTGACGGCGCGCTACGGCGACGGCGACGGCGACACCGAGGTGGCCGAGCGTCTCGCCGTCGCAGCCCGGTGGGCCACCGAGGGCTCGGCCGACGACCCGCGCAAGGCCGACCTCTTCCACACCGAACTCGCCCAGCTGGCAGGCAACCCGGTGCTGTCGCTCTTCCTCGCCATCCTGACCGAGCTGTTCGGTCGGCATCCGGCCGGCCACGACCGGCAGCTGACCGGCGACAAGGCAGCCGCCGAGGCCCAGCACGTGCATCAGCGCATTCTGGATGCGATCGTGGCCGGCGATGCCGGCGTGGCCCGGCACCGGATGCGCCGCCACCTGGACACCCTGATGCCCTGGTGGCACTGACCGGGCACCACTGGCAAATCACGGAGCTGGGCGCTCGCTGAGGCTGTAGCGGGCCGGCTAATCGTTGGCCAGCCAGTACCAGAGGTAGTCCTGGTCGCCGCCGGGCTGATCAGCGACCCTGATGATGGACGAGAAGCCACCGGCCTGGCCCGGCGGGACGATCTCGGAATAGGTGGTGCCGGCCACCGCCCTGGCCCGGATCACCGGCTGCTCGCTCGCTCCCTGCGTCGCCTGCCGGGTGTACTGGCGAGCCAGGTCAGCGACATCAGCGCCGGGCGTCACGTGCAGCAGCACGTCGAAGCCACCCGTGTTGGAGCCGACGCCGACCTTGGCCACCAGCTCGGTACCTTTCAACAGCACGTAGGGCGGGTCGGCGTCGTCAAGGGACTTCCCGGGAAAGGTCTCCCCTGGCTTCGGGCGGTGGCCCGGTTTGATCGGATCGGTCGCCGTCAGGTCCGGCCCCTTCGGCGGGTTCTCGTTCGTCGGGGCCTGCCATGGCTCCTGCCCGACCTTCAACACCAGCAGGTAGTGGCCCGTGACATCTCCGGGCACGGTCGTCAATTGCACTGTTGTCCCACGATTCTCACCGGTAGCGGAGGTGCGGTTGAACATCGCTTCGCAACCGGTGCGGTCCGCGTCGTCGGTGTTGCGCCGGCAGGCCGGGTTGGTACTGACGTCCGCGGTGAAGCCGAGTGCCGTCAGGTACGACCGGTAGATCGCGAGCGGGTTCCCATCGACCTGTAGCACCGCTCGCCAGGTGTCGGGCCCGCTCTCGAAGACCGCGCCCAGCAATTGCGAGCCGGCCAGGACGCTCAGGCCTTCGCGCAAGGGTGTGCCGGGCGGATGCAGCACGGCCGGCATCACCTGCTCGGTCGGGCTGTTCGACCTGGCGCAGCCGGTCGAACTCACGGCAACCAGAACGGCAGCCAGAACCGAGCCTGCAGTGCGCCCTCGCACCAAGGTTCTCACCTGTCCCTCCCGTTCAGCGCATACTCTGCCACCGCTGACACCTGATCCGACCCGTCAGCGGGGTAAATCCCGGGTGGAGCGGTGGCAAAGTAGGCGCGCGGGCAGGTCAGGGCCGTTCAGTTCGGGTGGGATTGCCTCGGACCAGCTGATCGTGAGTGCGCCACCGGGCGGCCCCGGCTGCGCGCTCGACCTCAGCGTCCGAGTTCTCGACCTGCTGCCGCAACAGGGTGAGGGCCAAGCGTTTGTTGTCGGAGAGTCGCCGTTCGGTGTCGACGACGACCACCGCCCCGGTCGGACGGTAGGTGGCCCGCACCGCCGTGCTGGCCTTGTCCCGGTGCTGGCCACCGGGGCCGCCCGTGCGGCAGGGCACCAGATCGACGTCGCCCACTGAGAACACGGTGCGATCGGCGTCCGCGCCGTGGAGTTCGGCGACGACGTACCAATTCTTGCGGCCGACCCCGGGCCGGTATGGGCTGGGCGCCTGCCAGCACAGGGTGCCGGACCAGGACCGGGCGAACCCGAGCACCTCCGGCCCGCTCAACTGGAGCAGCACCGAGAGGTGGGTACCGCGAACCGCACCGGGCACCTCATCGAGGTGGCGGACCGTGACCCCGAGCAGGGCAGCCTCCTGCTCCAGAGCGCGCACCAGTTCGGTCACCGCCCACGCACATTCCTGCGGTCCTCGGCCGGCCGACAGCAGCAACCGAAGCTCCTGCTGCGCGCTCATTCGTTCGCCCCCGCGCCGCGTTTTGACCGCCGCCGTCCCGCGGTCTTCCGATCCGCGCCCCGGGAACGCCCGAGCGGCGCCGAACGCCCCGGCTGGGCCGGATCGTCGTGGCGGTCGGGCGTCTTGTAGGTGATCAGCGGCACGGTGCTGGCTACCGGCGTCGCCAAGTCGTGTTCGACCAGGTCCGCAATCACTTGCTCGATCCGCTTGTAGGCGGACGGCGCCTCCTCGAAGAGCAGCTGGCGATCCCCGCAGATCACGATCGAGCCGAGCGGTGTTCGCCGTAGCTGGGCCACGGTGTGCTTGGCGAGGCCCCGGCGCAGGGCGTCCGCCCGGGACATCTTGCGCCCGGCACCGTGAGCGACGGAGAAGTTCGCCTCGGCTCCGGCGTGTGCGGCCACCACCCAGGAGCGCGTCCCGCGGGTGCCGGCGACCAGGACATCCCGGCTGTCCCCCGGCGCCGCTCCCTTCCGGTGCAGGTAGTGGCCGTCTCGACGCTCCACGAGGTTGTGACTCAGGTCGATGATCGGTTCGCCGATTCTGGCCCCAAGGGCCTGCCCGACCCGCGCGGCGATCATCCGTCGGTTCAGACCGGCCCAGCGCACCGCCGCGTCGTGGGCAGCCAGGTACGCATCCGGGTCGACGGCCGGGCCGGCACCGTGGTGCTCGGTGTGGGACCGCAAGATGCGCTCCCCCAATCCCCGGGACCCGCTGTGCACGATCAAGACCAAGTCGTCGGGTGCAAGCCCGAGTCGCTCCGCGTGCTCCGGACCCTGGACGACCTCGATCCGGGCCAGTTCGACGAAGTGATTGCCTCGACCCACGGTCCCGAATCCGTCGAAAACGCCCTGTAGCGCGTCAATGTCAACGCTTTCCCACACCGGGTCAGCGTCTTCGGCGGAGACGTCGAGGTTCGGAAAGCGACGGGCCAGCCGCTCCGGGACGGCGCGCCGCACACTTACCGGGAAAACCGCTATACCGCAACCAATGTCAGATCCGACCAGGTGCGGGTAGAGCACTTTCGACGCCATTGCCGCACCCACCGGGGCACCTTTGCCGGGGTGCAGGTCCGGCATCCCGGCCACGTGCAGCATGCCGGGGAAGGCCGCCACCTGGCGACACTGCTCGACGGCATCGGACTCGATCCAGCTCCGGGGCGAGGCGAAGACTTTGACCGTGGCGTGCGGCAATTCAGCTCCGGCCCCGGGAAGGGCCGGTCGAGATTCTGGCTGGACGTGCTGGTCTTGCTGGTCTTGCTGGTCTTGCTGGGATTTCGGGAAAGCAGGGTTGGACGAGGGAAAGACGGGCACGTGGTTCCTCACAGGGATGACGTCGGACATCAAGGCACGGCGAGCGTGCGGATCAACAACGCCACACGGGGCGCTGGATCGGGGGAAGAGTCCGTCAGTACGTCATGCCGGAAGCATCGTGGACGACGATCCCCACCGCAACCGGTTTTCCGTCCAGGCCACACCGCGTCGCCCATCCCCGCCGGACCTGGCTCTCGTGATCACGTACCGGCAGGATCGCCAAGATCGCCAGCTGTGCCCGCCCCGGGGCCGACAAGCGGCACAACGGCGGGCACAGCTGGCGATCACCTAGTGGTGCAGAAATCGACGTGGTGCAGAAATCGACCGGGACGGTCAGGGCAGTTTGGCCTTCTGCCAGGCGATCAGCTCACTGTTGGCGGCCGCGAGCTGCGCTGCGGTGGGAACCGTCGTGCCGCTGTCGATCACGAGGGCCACGTGCACCGTGCCGGCCGCGCTGTTCGACGTCAGGGCCAGCCGGTGAGCCACGGTAGAACCGATCTCGGTGTCGAATGCCACCGCACCGCTGGCCGGTACCCCGGCCATCGTGCCCAGGTCGCTGATCACCGTGGTGTGCCCGGCAGTGAACGTGGCCGGAACGTGCACCTCGGTGGGCGAGGTCGGGGTGCTGGCCGGCTGCCGCCAGGCCAGCACCGCGTACTGGTGACCGGCGGTGAGGCCGGCGATGGTCGGCAACGTCGAGGGCACCGTCAGCCAGGGCGTCGCCGTCCCGGTACCGGCCAGCCGATCGCGGGCCAGGTCCTCGGTTGCGAAGGCCAACTGGCTACCCGCCACCGCGCTGGGGAAGATCCGGTCGACGACCCGCGGATCCAGCCGCTGGACGACGGCTCCCGCGCTATCGGTCTGGATTACGGAGAAGTCCTCGCCGTTGAACGCGTCACCCGTGGTCTGGACCTTCGAGGCATTACCGTTCATCAGCTCATGGTGCTTGCCGTTGTAGATGTCCCAATGCCATTGGGTGGACGACAGCACATCACCGCGCCCGGCAGGTGAGGTCCACCAGGACGCCCCCGTGCCGGCATGATCCATGCCCTCGTACTGCCCTCGGATGATCCACGGCGTCCGGCTCTCGCCGAGGCTGGAGCCGAACTCGGAGACGAACGGCGCGGTCCCCAGCTCGGCGGCCCGGGTCCTGATCGCCGCCATCGGCGCCGAGTAGGTGCCATCGTTGGGCCACGTCTGATCCAGGGTCATCCGGGCGCCGTCGTAGTAGTGGCTGTTGAACACGTAGCGGGTGCCGAGCGTCCCGGCCGTGGAAAGCCCGCCCTGCTCGGACATGTAGGCGTTCCAGAACACCAGCGGTTCGGCGTAGAGCGGCTTCGACGTCCACCCGGCGGTGTCCATCGCGGCCCGGAACCGCTGGTAGAACGGCATCAGGTAGGTGGTCTCCCAGGTGGTGCCGGAGCCACCGTCCAACCCGCCGTCGAAGGGCTCGTTGAAGGGGTCCATGCCGAGCACGTTCGCGAAGGCGCTGGCGCTGAGCTGCTGCCGCAGGTACGTCATGGTTTTCGTGGACTGGGCGATGTACGCGTCCTGCACGCCCAACTGGCCAGCGCTCGTAGAGATCACCCGGTTGTGCCAGAAGTCGGTCATCGCCTTTCGGACCGCTCCGTTCGACTGCATGTTCTGCCCCCAGAGCAGGCAGATCCCGCAGGACTCCTGCGGATACGCGCCACCGGTGATCACCCATTTCGGCGCGCCATCGCCGGTGTACCAACTGCCGGAGTTGAACAGGTACTGCGAGTAGAGGTCCTGGTGGTAGTCCAGCAGGACGTAGATTCCGCGGTCGGTGAACGCCTGGATCTGCGCGGCAACCTTGGCCAGGTAGGCCGTGTCGACTGTCCCGGCGGTGGGCTCGATCGCCCCCCAGTTGATCAGGAAGCGGACGACGTTCGCGCCGGTCTGGTCGCGCATCGCCTGAGCCGAGAACGCGGCGTCGGCCGTGGAACGGAAGGGCAGGAATCCGCTCTCGGCCAGCTTGGTGCTGCCGGAGACGTTGAAGCCGCGCAGGGTGACCTCTCGACCCTCGGCATCGCGCAGGGTGGGGGTGCTGTCGGTAGCGGTGATCGAGACCGAGACAGGTGATCGCTCACCGTCGGTGGCCGCCTGCACCGGGGTGGCGCCGGCAACCGCCGCCACCGCCAGGGCGATCAGCGGGGCAAGTCGCGCGGACCATAGACCGGCGCCGTGGATCTCGGTGCGGGCGCTCGGGCGAACACGAGTAAGGTTCATGTTTTTCGCCATGGCCTCATGGTGAGCATGTAACCTAAATCACACAAGATCTTGATATTTCCTGCAAACTCTGCGTAACTTCCGGCGTCACTTTGGGGTTCAGCTCTTGACAGGACAGCCGTGAAGTGATCTTGGGATATGTGATCGTCGAAACCCGGCAGACAATTGGCGGCGGACCAAGGGGGAAACACCATGACCGAACCGAACACGGTCGTTCTACCCGGGAGCGAAAGTAGCCGCTGGCTACCGGAACGACCGCTGGGAACTCCTCCGGCGATGGATTCCCAGGGCCAGCTGACCCTGCTGGTACGCCGCCGGGCAGCACTTCCGCGCTGGCTGCTGGAGAGCCCAGCCGTCGTGTCCCGGGAAGACCTCGCCCGGCAGTACGGTGCCGACCCGAAAGACCTTGCCCTGGTTGAGGATGTGTTGAGTCAGCTCGGGCTGAGGGTGACCACGACAGACGCCGGCTCCCGCCAGGTGACCGTGGAGGGAACGCTGGCCGCGCTGACTCGAGTCTTCGGCACCACGCTGACCATGTTCGAGGGCGAAGACCCGTTCGCACCGGGCCTGGTGCGGTACTGGCGGCATGCCGGAGACCTGCGGCTACCGGCGGAGCTGAACGGCGTGGTGGTGTCAGTCGTCGGGCTGGACACCCAGCCGGTCGCGCGCCCGGAGTACCACACCATCGAAGGTCGCCCGCAGATCGTCTACACCCCGATCGAGATCGGCCAGCTCTACGAGTTCCCGGCCGAGCTCGACGGCAGCGGGCAGACCCTGGCGATCATCTCGCTCGGAGGCAGCTGCCGAGCGGAGGACCTGGCCATCTACTTCGCTGAGCTGGGCCTGGCGCAGCCGAGGATCACCCACGTCAGCGTCGACGGTGCGGAAATCAACCCGGCCGAAACCACCACCGCCGCAGAGATTCCGAGCAAGTTCGATCTCGAGGTCACCCTCGATCTCCAGATCGCCGGCGCGCTCGCGCCCGGCGCGCACATCCTCAATTACTTCACCCGCAACAACGGGCCGGGAATCCTCAAAGGATTACAGGCGGCGATTTACGCCCCCACGGCTCCGACGGTGATCAGCCTCAGCTGGGGCTCACCGGAGATCACGTACTCCGGGCAGCTGGCGATCGCGATGAACGACCTCTTCGCCGACGCCGCGGCCCGGGGCATCACGGTGTGCGCGGCCAGTGGTGACACCGGCAGCGGCAGCGGGATGCACGACGGCGGCTCGCACGTGAACTTTCCGGCGTCCAGTCCATACGTCCTGGCCTGCGGGGGCACCACGCTGATCGCCGACCCGACCACCAACACCATTCATTCGGAAACGACCTGGAATGTGGGCTCCGGTGGGGCGACCGGCGGTGGAGTGAGCGGGGTTTTCGACCTGCCGCCCTGGCAGCAGGCCGCCGGCGTGCCGCCTCGGTTCGGTACCCAAGAGCAGGCCCGCGGCCTGCCGGATGTGGCGGCGAACGCGGACAGCACCACCGGCTACCAGATCCGTCTGCACGGTAAACCCGGGTGCGTCGGCGGAACCAGCGCCGCCACCCCGCTGTGGGCGGCGCTGATCTGCCGGCTGGCGCAGTCGATCGGCCGCCCGATCGGCTTGCTGCAGCCGCTGATCTACCAGGACCTGAAGGCGAACCAGGTCGCGGCCGGCTTCCGGGACGTGGTCAAGGGCGACAACGGCTCCTACGCGGCCAAACCCGGTTGGGATCCGAACACCGGCCTGGGCTCACCGCACGGCGAGCAGTTGCTGGCCGCCGTGCGCGAGCGGATCGGTCGCTAACTCTCCTGCTGGATAATCTGCTACGGATTGTTTTGTTAACCAGGGAGACCCTGGTGGCCAATCCCAAAACCGTCGGTGATCATGCACGGTGCCCGTCTATGGGCCGTGATCATGCACGGGTGCCCACCTCAAAGCGGGCAACCGTGCATGATCACGGCAGATTTTGGGCGGGCCGAATGAGCCATCCGGTTACCAGAGAACTTGATTCGGCTATCGCTTGATGGCAAGGCTTTCCCGGTCGAGGGTTTCAGTCAGGACGTCGCGCGCTGACATCGGCCGACGGTGGAGCAATTGCCCAAGAGTCGGCTCTACGGTGCCGAACTCGCCTTGCCGGAACGCGGCGAACATGCCCAGGAGCAGGTCCGCAACGGACTCCGGAGCGCCGTGCGAGCGGAGCCCGTCGCGGTACTCCTGGTCGGAGATCACGGTCCGGGTGATCGTGTGTCCGGTCAGTTCGGAGCCTGCATCTCGGCGATCACCACGGATGACAGCACCCTGGAGACACCGGGCGCGGTCGGCGCGGCGGTCGCCCTTCGCGCGACACTGCCGGACGTCACCGCACTCACTGAGGCCGAGTGCGGCGTGCTGACGGAGTGGCTGGACCGGATCGCCGCGCAGGCCCGCTGAGCCCTGCTGGCCGCAGCGCCAACTGCAACGACGGCGCGAGATGTCTGACGACGTCGGCCGCTGGCATCGAGGCGATCGGCTCAAGCTTGATCAGGTACCGGCTGAAGACCACGCCCGCGATCTGTGTGGAGAAGGCGGCCGCACGCTGGCCGGCCCTGGGGCCGCCCAGCCGCTCGCTCAGCTGGTCGACCATTTCCCGGCTGATGACCTCGCGGGCGAACCGGTTCAGGTCGGGATCGGAGGTCGCCGCGATCGCGAAAGTTCGCATCAGGTCGCCGATTTCCGGCGCATCCCAGATCGCCAGCAGGCGGTTCAACACCCGGACCGCGAGGGTGTCCAGATCGCCCGACAATTCCTGTTGAAATACCTCGGCCGGATTGACCGGGAGTGCCATGATCGCCGCGAACAACCCCTTTTTTGAGCCGAAGTAGTAGCTCACCAGTGCCACATCGACGCCGGCATCGGCAGCGATCGAGCGCATAGTGACTGCCTCGTAACCCTCCGCCAGGAATCGCCGGGTCGCTACGTCCTGGATCACTGCGCGAGTGTCTGGACTGCCGGCCCGGCGGCCTCGCCCACTGGATTTATTCATCAGGGTTGAATTTAGCACCGCCGGCTGTCAGCGTCATTTCATCAGCGATGAATACCTGAGGAGCTCGAGATGACGCACCAGATGCCATCCCTTTCCCGATCGGCAACACCGATCAAACCGATCGAACCGATCGAACCGATCGAACCGATCGAACCGGTGAACGCGGTCAGCCACCGGGCGGTGACCGCAGTGGTCTGCCTGGCCCTGGCCGCCGTGGTTTCGGCGATGGCCTCGCTGAACGTCGCCCTGCCGGACGTCGCCCGTAGCACCTCGGCCAGCCAGACCCAGTTGGCGTGGGTGATCGACGCGTACTCCCTGGTCTTCGCGGCCCTGCTGCTCCCGGCCGGGGCGATCGGGGATCGCTACGGACGGCGGCGCGCGTTATTCATCGGCTTGGCCATCTTCGGCACCGGATCGGCCGTCGCCATGACCGCATCGTCAGCCGGTGAGCTGATCGGCTTGCGTGCCATGCTCGGGCTGGGCGCCGCGCTCGTGATGCCCGCCACCCTCTCGACGATCACCAGCACCTTTCCCCCGCAGGAACGCACCCGAGCGGTCGCCGTCTGGGCCGGCGTGGCCGGGGGCAGCGCCGTCCTTGGCCTGATGACGTCGGGGCTCCTGCTCCAGGTCTGGTCCTGGCAGTCGGTGTTCGGGTTGAACGTCGTCCTGGCCGGGCTGGCCATCGCCGGAACCGCGCGCTTCGTTCCCGAGTCCGCCGACGAGAACGCGCCGGGGCTCGACCTGGGTGGGGCGGTCCTCGCCGTCCTCGGGCTCTTCGCTCTGGTCTACTCGGTCATCGAGGCACCCGAAGCCG
Source organism: Kineosporiaceae bacterium (assembly GCA_035474375.1). GTDB lineage: Bacteria > Actinomycetota > Actinomycetes > Actinomycetales > Kineosporiaceae > JANNPJ01. Next base: position 19,606 of record DATINJ010000252.1, read on the forward strand.
GCTGGCTCGCCGCCCGGACCTTGATCGGCCTGGGTCTCGGCGTCGTCGTCCTGATCAGCTTCGTCGGCTGGGAATTGCGCCAGGCACATCCCCTGCTCGATCCCCGGGTGTTCGGCAACCGTCAGCTCACCGCCGGCAGCGTGTCGATCCTGATCCAGTTCTTCGCCTTCTTCGGCTTCATCTTCGGGATCTTGCAGTACCTCCAGGGCGTGCGCGGCGACAGCCCGCTGATGGCCGCGGTGAGCATGCTGCCGATGGCGGCCGCGCTGATGCCGAGCGCGCGGCTCTCCCCCGTCCTGGTCACCCGGTTCGGCACCCGCAACGTCTGCGTCAGCGGGCTGATCCTGATCGCGATCGCGCTGACCGTGCTCGCCCAGCTCCAGGCCGACAGCTCGTACTGGCTGGTGCTGGCCGGGCTGATCCCGCTCGGCGCCGGGATGGGCGCCGCGATGACACCGGCCACCAGCGCCATCACCGAAGCCCTCCCGTCATCCCAGCAGGGTGTTGCCTCCGCGCTCAACGATCTGTCCCGCGAGGTCGGAGGAGCGCTCGGAATCGCCGTGATCGGCAGCCTTCTCACCGCCGGATACCGCTCGCATCTGGAACTGCCCACCGCCCCGGCCGAGGTGGTAGAGCACGCCCGTGACTCGTTCGCGGTCGCCAGCCAGCTCGGCGGGCCGGTGGCCGCCCAGGCCCAGGCGGCATTCGTCGCCGGTCTGCACAGCGCCCTGCTCGGCGCCGCGGCCGCCGCGCTCGTCGCCGCCATTGCGGTGGCTTATCTTCTGCGGGGGGCTGGTGAAGATGGGCGGACATTTGGTACACCTCGGTAATGACGACGAGGTCACAGCGGCTCCGGACAGTCCTCCCTCTCCTCCTTCTCACGACGATGGGCATGGCCCTCGACAGCCCCGCCGCCAGCGCGGCGACCAGCGCACCACCCGCCCCGGTACGTGGGATACCGCTACCGGTGCCCAGAGCGGCGGCCGGGCAAACCGTCAACGTCTCCGTCCCCGACATCACGCCCAGTGGTGTCGTCGGCGGCACGATCGTCGTCGTCACCCAGGCACCCGACGGCAGCCAGACCTCCACCAGCACCGCCCAGCGCTGGCTGCCCACCGCCGGCGGTTGGCGTCGACAGCAACTCGCGCAGCCGAGCGACACCCGCAACGTCACCCTTTCGGGACTCACCAACGCGGGCGAGGCGGCCGGGTCGCTGACCGACGTCGACGGGCAGACCCGGGCGGTGCGCTGGTCGGCCGACGGCCGGAGCAGCGTCACCCTCGGCGAGCCCAACAGCAGCGCCACCGCGGTCGGGCCGAACGGACCGTGGGGCGTACACACCACCGAGCCGGGCGGCATAGTCACCGGAGACAGCGAGCTCGTCTACCGTGACGGCCGGCGGACCCTGCTGCGCGGCACGCCGGAACTCGATGCCGGCTACGACCGGACCGTGCTGGCCCTGGCCGGGCCGCGGACCGGCATCGTCGGTGTGCGCGACGGGATCGGCCGCGGCACCACCGTCAGGCCGGTGCTCTATCGGGACGGCGCGACCCTCGCCCTGCCGGTGTTCTTCTCCTTCTTCGTCGGCCCGACCTGCGTGTCCCAGGTGCAGCCGGACGGCAGCGTCGCCTACAGCGGGCTGCAGGTGATCGATGGCGTGCCGCAAGCCGTGCTCGTCCGGCACGTCGGCGGCGTCCCCGGGCAGGACATCGCGCTGGAACCGGCCGGGACGGCTGACACCACGTCCGGCTGGTTGGGTTGCCAGACCAACGGCGTCTCCGACCGGCTCGCGGCGGACGGCGGGGTGGCCGGAGTCCTGCAGCAGCCCAGCAGCGAGGGGTCGACCAGGCAGGCCGCCTACTGGAACGCGGACGGCGTCCGGACCCTCGTGCCGCTCCAGGCAGGAGAACAGGCCTCAACCGGCGCTGCCGTGGCGACTGGCGCCCGGATGGTGATTCAGGCCGAAACCGAGGCTGGACCGACTCTTTCACTGTGGCGGAACGGTGCTCGGACCCCGCTGACGCTGCCGACCGGCTGGAAGCCCAGCCAGGTCATCGAATACACCGAGACCGGCTTGATTCTCGGGGTCGCGACCGACGCGGCCGGCGCCTCCCGGCCGGTGGTCTGGGACGTGTCCGAGTACTGAGGTCCGGCGGTCCACGTCATTGACAGCATCACCGTCAGCACAGCAACGCCACATCAGAAGGCGACAAACGCTCCGACGACGAAGAGCAGAACCCCGAACACACCCGGCACGTCGCCGGCCATGCCCAGGCTATGGGCGCCGAAAGCAAGCCCGATGAAAACGCCACCCAGAATCATGAACCCCACACCGAGGTATCTACGCGACATTCGAAGAATCTAGAGCAGAGCCTGGTTGTACGCGA
>DATINJ010000253.1:0-5672 GCA_035474375.1 Kineosporiaceae bacterium
CCTGGCCGTGATCATGCACGGTTGCCCGTTTTGCGGCGGGCAACCGCGCATGATCACGGCAGAAGTTCAAGATCACCGCAGACTCAATCGGCCAAGTCGCGCACGCCGATCACCTTGGACGGCGTCACTCGGACCAGCAACTCCCCCGGAACACCGTTGCGCTCGCCGTACTCGTCCGCCCGCTCCGCACCCATATAGCGAGCCCCGATCTCGGCGGCGGCCTCCCGAACCAACGGCAGATCGGTGATCAACTCGGCGGTTCCCTCCACGATCACGAACGAGAACGGGGGCACCGGCTCATCGACCGAGATCGAGACCCGACCATCCCGAGCCAGATTGCGCCCGGCCACCGTGCTCTCACCGGTATTCAGCAACAGCACAAACCCTTCCGGGGTGCCGTCAAGCACGAACCACACCGGTTTCACATGCGCTCGCCCATCACCCCGAATGGTGGCCAGATGGCCGGTCCGAGTACCTGCTCCAAGGAAGTCGTAGACCTCTTCTTCCGTCATCTGCGCCATGCCCATCGTTTTACCAGCACACCACCCCTCACCCAGCCGATCGACTTCCCGCGATTCCACCCCGATTCACCGAACCAGCACCGGACCCGACACCCGGCTGTCCGCCCCCAGCGAACATGGAACTAAGTAATCGAGTAATCAAGTTCCCCGAACATGACCATCGAGACGTTCCCAGTGCTCTTCCTCGACGATGTCGTCATCCTCCCCGGCATGGCCCTGCCGATCGAGCTGACGTCACAGGCTCAGGCCACGCTGGATGCCGCCCGCGCAGCGGTCCCAGGCCGCAAACCGGACAAGAACGACCCCCTCCGACTCCTGCTCGTCCCCCGCATCGACGGCCACTACGGCGTGATCGGCTCCGTCGTCGACGTCATCCAGATCGGGCGACTGCCCAGCGGCGAACCCGCCGCCGTCCTGCGCGCCACCCAGCGCGCCCGAATCGGCCACGGCGTCACCGGCACCGGAGCAGCTCTCTGGGTCGAAGCCGAACTCCTCGAGGACCCCGCCTCCTCCAGCCAGACCCGGGAACGAGCCGCCGAGTTCAAGCAGGTCCTGACCTCGATCCTGCAACAGCGCAACGCCTGGCAGGTCCTGGACGCCGTCCAGCGGATGAGCGAGCCGGCCGAACTGTCCGACATCGCCGGGTACGCCTCCTGGATCGAGCCCGCCGACAAAGTCCGCCTGCTGGAAATGCTCGACCCCGCAGAACGTCTCGACTTCCTGCTCGAGCGCGGCCGGGCCTTCCTGGCCGAACTCTCCGTCTCCGACAAGATCCGCGAAGACGTCCAGGAAGGCATGGAGAAGACCCAGCGCGAATACCTGCTGCGCCAGCAACTCGCCGCCATCCGCAAGGAGCTCGGGGAGACAGATGCCGGCGGTGGCGGCGACTACCGCTCCCGGATCGAAGCCGCCGACCTGCCGGACAACGTCCGCACCGCAGCGCTCGCCGAAGCCGACCGCCTGGAACGCAGCTCCGACCAGTCACCCGAAAGCGGCTGGATCCGGACCTGGCTGGACACCGTCCTGGACCTGCCCTGGACCACGAAAACCACCGACACCACCGACGTCAAGCACGCCCGCGAAGTACTCGACGCCGACCACACCGGCCTGGACGACGTCAAGGAACGCATCGTCGAGCACCTAGCCGTCCGAGCCCGCCGAGCCAAGCGTGGACTCGACGTGGTCGGCGGCCGCGGCTCAGGAGCCGTCCTGGCCCTCGTCGGCCCACCCGGCGTCGGCAAGACCTCACTGGGTGAATCGGTCGCCCACGCCCTCGGCCGCTCATTCGTCCGAGTCGCCCTCGGCGGGGTCCGGGACGAAGCCGAAATCCGCGGACACCGGCGCACCTACGTCGGTGCCCTGCCCGGCCGGATCGTCCGAGCCCTGCAAGAAGCCGGGACGATGAACCCCGTGGTCCTGCTCGACGAGATCGACAAAGTCGGCTCCGACTACCGCGGCGACCCCGCCGCAGCCCTGCTCGAAGTACTCGACCCCGCGCAGAACCACACCTTCCGCGACCACTACCTCGACGTCGACCTCAACCTCTCCGACATCGTCTTCCTGGCCACCGCGAACGTCCTGGACACCATCCCCTCCGCACTCCTGGACCGGATGGAAATAGTCCGACTCGACGGCTACACCGAAGACGAGAAAGTCTCGATCGCCCGCGACCACCTGCTCCCCCGCCAGCTCGAACGAGCCGGCCTCACCCCCGAGGAAGTCTCCATCGAGGACGACGCACTGCGTACCGTCGCAGCCGAACACACCCACGAGGCCGGCGTCCGACAGCTCGAGCGAGCAGTGGCCCGGATCCTGCGCAAGGTGACCACCGAACTCGCGGACGCTGAGGGCACCGACTCGACGCCTGCGACCACGGCGGAAACGGCTTCCGAGGACACGGCCTCCGAGGACAAGGCACCAGCGATCGTCGTCCATCAGGCAGACATCACCCGATACCTGGGCCGCCCCAGGTTCACCCCCGAATCCGCCGAGCGCACCGCCGTCCCCGGCGTCGCAACCGGCCTGGCCGTCACCGGAGCAGGTGGCGACGTGCTCTTCGTCGAAGCCACCACCATGGAGGGTGAACCCGGCCTGACCCTGACCGGCCAACTGGGCGACGTGATGAAGGAATCCGCGCAGATCGCCCTGAGCTACCTGCGCGCCAACGGCAAACGCCTCGGAGTGTCCACCGAGCAACTCGCTCACGAACGGGTGCACGTCCACTTCCCGGCCGGCGCCGTACCCAAGGACGGCCCCTCCGCCGGAGTCACCCTCACCACGGCGCTCGCCTCGCTACTCACCGGCCGTCTGGTCCGGGCCGAGGTTGGGATGACCGGCGAGGTCTCACTGACCGGACGGGTACTACCGATCGGCGGCGTCAAGCAGAAACTGCTCGCCGCCCACCGAGCCGGCCTGACCGAGGTGATCATCCCGGCCCGCAACGGCCCCGACCTCGACGACCTCCCGGCCGAAGTGCGCGACAAGCTCATCGTGCACCAGGTCAGCGACGTCGCCGACGTGATCGCGATCGCCCTGGAACCGGCCGTAGCGGCAACCCAGACTGGCGACACCGCAGCCGCCGCCTAGCACCTGCAACCGCGGCAACCGCACCGAGTACGGCACGGGTGGCTGGTTCTCCCTCCAGCACCAGCCACCCCGCGTCGTACCCGGTGCGGTGCCCGGTCGGCGCGGGCGTCCAGCCGACCATCACCAAGGGACCCGGCCAAGCATCCCGACCAAGATCGCCAGCTGTGCCCGCTTCAGGGCCGATTCCGAGCACAATCCCGGGCACGACTGGCGATCACCGCTTTGGCGAGCGGGCACTGCTTGGCGAGCGGGCAGAGCGGCGAACGAAGATAATGCGCTTGAGCCGAATGGCTAACAGAATCCGAACGTGTCCATTTGCGCTCAGCATCCGGCAGTAGCTGACGACCTTGCCAGCATGAGACATGTAGGCGCCATTCTGAGCTGCGCCCTCGTACTCACCGTCGTCACGCCGTCCTCCCCCCAACCCCCGACCCTGCCCGCAACGCCGTCCGATTCCCCGGCCGCGCTCGCGACCGCCGTCCCCGTTCCGGCCCTCGGCAAGAACGCGAACCTGCACGGACGACGCCCCTTCCCGGCCACCAACGCCTGGAACACCAAGATCGACGCAGCAGCGGTGGATCCGCGCTCCAGGACGCTGATCGGCGCGATCGGTGCGTCCGACCACCTGCACCCGGACTTCGGAGCCGATTGGGATGGCGGGCCGTTCGGCATCCCCTACGTCGTGATCAGCGGCTCGCAGCGGCGGGTGCCCGTGAGCTTCGAGTACGCCGATGAGAGCGACCCCGGCCCCTACCCGATCCCGACCAACGCACCGATCGAGGGTGGCGCCTCGAGCGACGGCGACCGACACGTTCTGGTTGTCGATCGGGACAACTGGCAGCTGTACGAGCTGTACGCCGGATACCCGAAGAGCGATGGCAAACGCTGGACGGCAGGTTCTGGCGCGATCTTCAACCTGACCACCGGCAAAGCCCGGCCGGCCGGCTGGACCTCCGCGGACGCCGCCGGACTCCCGGTATTTCCGGGTCTGGTCCGGTACGACGAGGTGAACGCTGGCGTGATCAAGCATGCGCTGCGGTTCACGGTGAGCCGGACCAGACGCGGATACGTATCCCCAGCACGACACTTCGCCAGCTCCAACACCAGCACCTCGCTGCCACCGATGGGCATGCGGGTCCGGCTGAAGGCTGGCTATCGGATCTCGGGCTACCCGCGGCAGGCCCGGGTCATCCTCCAGGCAATGAAGACCTACGGAATGATCGTCGCCGACAACGGCAGCGACTGGTACGTCAGCGGAACCCCAGACAAGCGGTGGGACGACGACGCTCTGAACACCCTGAAGCAGGTCCCCGGTAGTGCCTTCGAAGTGGTGGAGATGGGCAAGGTCACCACCCGTTGACCGGGCTCCCACTGATCGTGAGTTCGTCGGGGGTGCACAGTCCTTGGTTGGGCGAGCAGCGGTCACCCGGGCACGCGTAACCCGGGTTCGACCGTCGTGTAGTGGGTTGCGGTGGGACTTGTGCGTGTTGGTGTGACCCATGGCCGGGTCAGAGCGGTGGTCGCCTAGCGCGACCTGCCCAGCGGTCCCCTCCTAGCGCACCCTGCCGTCCTTGCTGGTCCTTGGGGGTGTTGATCATGGTATCCATCTTGCATCGGCCTGTTATCGCAATTAGTAGTAGGCAAACGCGAGCTAGGCCCGGCCGAACTCCGGCAGGCTGGCTAGTGATTACCTGCTCTCCACAACCTTTTTCAGTGTGGCAAGATCGGCTGCCACCGCAGTCTCATCGCGCTCGAAGTCCGCGTCGCTCATGCCTGGCGCCCGGCGCAGCGTGAACACCACCTCGCAGCGGTCCCCCTCGGCAATCACCCGGAGCGGGACGTAGACCTTCTCCCCCGAAGGGGTCGTGACGTAGTGATCGAGCACGCCGAACTCATTCTGCGGAGCGAAGGCGACGATTATCTGCCCCTCGGGCGTATCCAACACCCACTGCCCATCCACCTTTTCGACGGAACTGCCAAGCCCGGCCGCCCATTCCGCCAGGTTGGCCGGGTTCGAGGCATAGCCATAAACGGTATCCAGGGGTCGATCGATCCAGACGCTGAGGTGTCGAGATTCCGAGGCCATCCGGCCATCCTGGCATTGCCCCTCCCCCGGCGACATTCGCGATGGCCGCGTTGCACACTCAGACTGGCCTCTCTCCCGGTGGCTGCTTCTGTACCCAGTGGCACCGCTGACGACGCTTCTGGGGAGGCGCGCAGGCCAGTCCCTGCCATCCATGCCGCTGTTGATCTTCACCATAGTTTGTACAAGCTGTCGGCCTGTTATCGATAATTGGTGCAGCCTCGCCCCGATCACCAGAAGCGTCAGACCATGCGCCAGCTCAGCGGACAACCCGGTCGCAGCCAGCAATCGCGCAACCGCGGAGAGCCGCGTTGTCGATGCTCCCGGTTCCCACCGAGAACAAGATCTACAACGGCATTTGCGATGGCCGGCGGGAGCACCGCCCACCGGCCATAAAGGTCTCGGCTGCTGTCGCCCCCCAGGGCACTGCAAAGTCGTCTTTCAGCCGGGCAGTCGAACTGAGGTGGGGCAGTTTGAACACG
>DATINJ010000254.1:0-44021 GCA_035474375.1 Kineosporiaceae bacterium
GAAGGCCCAGGAACTCATCCAGGCCATCAAGGTCAACCAGAAGCTCAGCAAGGACGAGATCATCACGCGGTACCTGAACACCATCTATCTGGGTGACGGCGCCTACGGTGTCCAAGCCGCAGCGCACGCATACTTCGGCCCGGACAAGGACGTCAAGGACCTCACCGTCTCCCAGAGTGCCTTCCTGGCCGGGATCATCAACGCTCCTTCGTTGTCCGACCCGAGAAACAGCAAGGAGCAGAAGGCCCGGGCAATGCGGCGCTGGAATGTCGTCCTCGACGCGATGGTCACCGAGAAGTGGCTGGATCCGGCGACTCGGGCGAAGCAGGTATGGCCCAAGTTCGCGCCGAAGTCGGACTCGATCACCGTCACGTCGACCAGTCAGAACGGGTACCTGCAAGACATGGTGGTGAAGGAAGCCGCGGAGAAGTACAAGATTTCGGAGGAAGACCTGCGGACCGGCGGTTACAAGATCACCACGACCTTCAACAAGGCGATGGTGAAGGCCGGGGCCCAGGCGGTCAAGGCAATGCTGCCGAAGGTGAAGGACCGACCGAAGGGCCTTCGGATCGGAATGGCCTCGATCGACCCCGCAACCGGTGCGGTCAAGGCGATCTATGGCGGCTCGAAGTACGTCGGTGCGCAGAACAACAACGCGACCATCGACCGGGCCCAGGCGGGATCCACGTTCAAGGCATTCGGTCTGATCGCTGCCCTGGAGGACGGCGCCAGCCTGAGGACCAAGTACAAGAGCGACAGCCCGGTGGTGATCGACGGCCAGACGATTGGCAACGCCAGCGACGGGGAGTCCTCCGGTTACCAGGACCTCATCGACAGCACCGCACACTCGTTGAACACCGTCTACGTTCAGCTCAACAAGGACGTCGGGATATCCAAGATGCGTGACGCGGCGCTAGCCGCCGGCATTCCGGAGAGCGCCAAGATCAAAAACAACCTGACGAACGTACTCGGTTCGGCCGATCCGCATGCCATCGACATGGCCGCTGCGTATGCCACGTTCGCGGCCGAGGGGATCCGGCGGGAGCCCTACACCATCGAGCACATCACCTATCTGGGAACCGGCGAGGACGCCGTCTCGGAGAAGGACGTCAACGACGCGACGAAGGGCAAGCGGGTCTTCCGGAAGGAGACCGTCGCCGACCTCACCTATGCGCTTGAGCAAGTAGTGAATCGGGGCACCGGGGTTTACGCGCGCCGGCTCGGCTTCCCGGTGGCAGGCAAGACCGGCACCTCGCAGGAGTCAACCTCCGCCTGGTTCGCCGGCTACACGCCGCAACTCTCCACGTCCGTGATGATGTACCAGCCCGGCACGATAAAGGTGAAAGGGAAGAAGGTCCCGTCGAACCTGCCGATGAAGGGCTTCGGTATCCACCCGAGCGGCATCTTCGGCGGCGGGTACCCCACCGAGATCTGGACCAAGTACATGGAAACCGTGATGCAGGGGAAGAAGGTCGAGGACTTCCCGCCCCCCGTTTTCGGCGGCAAATCCATCAACCAGGCGCCGGCCACGATCGCGCCGACCCAGCCAGCTGATCCGACGCAGAAGCCGAACCCAGATCCGACCACGGCCCCGACCCCGGATCCGGATCCGACTCCGACCCAGAGCCCGGATCCGATTGTGACCGAACCGGTTCCGACTCGATCGCGGTTCCCCGGCGTCACCGTCGCACCGACAGCCGGTCAGTGAGCGGACGACGGGTGCGGCAAGGCATCGACCACCAGCCATCGGGGCGATGGCCGACCGACGATCTCGAAACCGGGACTGCCTACTCGCCGTCCCGGTTCGACCCGGTGGCTCGGGCCGCGAGCGCGGTCATCGGCGGCCCGGCCGGTCGTCGGCTGGCTTCCGGCACCGGGTTCTGGGGTGCCGCGCCGGTCTTGGTGTTGCTCGCAGCGGCAATGCTCTCGTTCGGCGTCGTGCAGAAGGAGCACTGCCGTGCTCAGGGCTGGTCCTCGCCCGATCAGTTCTGGCACGCCTGCTACAGCGACATCCCCGTGCTGTACGGCAGTTCGTCGCTCGGCGCGGAAACTCGGCGGGGCCTGATCGACTCGCTCGGCCAGGGCGGGCTCGGGCAGCCACCGGTGTCCGGTGCCCTGATGTGGATCACCTCGGCCTTGGTGCCGGACTCCACCTCGGATGCACCCCGGCACTTCTTCGACCTGTCCGCCGTGCTGCTCGCGCTGGTGTTGACGGTGGCGGTAGCCGCGGTGGCCCTGGCTCTCGGCCGCCGATCGTGGGACGCCGCTCATCTCGCCTTGAGCCCGGTGCTGATCACGGCGGGCCTGATCTCTTACGAATTGCTGGCGGTGGCGTTCCTGGCGGCAGCCCTGCTGGCGCTGTCCCGCGGGCGACCGCTCATCGGTGGACTACTGCTCGGTCTGGGGGTGGCTTCGGCGCCGCAAGTCGCGGTGGCCGGTCTGGTCGTCGCCCTGCTCGCCGGCCGCTACCTCCGACTCGGGACCGGTGCCGGCATCGGCGCGACCTTCGCCGGCAGCGCGCTCGGCTGCTGGCTGATCATCCGAGTGCTCCTGCTGCCCGGGTTGACCGGGCAACTCGGGACGGCCTGGAAGGGCTGGGTGGAGGCGGTTCCCGGCTACGGGTCGATCTGGCTGGGCCCGCAACTGCTCGGTGCCAGCGAGCCCGATCCGGCCAATTCGCTGGGTGGACGCACGCTGCAGCTGCTGTTCAGCTGGATCTTCAGGATCGGCCCGCTCAGCGGCAGCACAGCCTCGGTCCTGTCGTTACTGCTGCTCGTCATCCTGGGTGCGGTGATTCTTCAACTCACTCTGGTTGCTGACCCGCCGGGGGAACAGCCGCTCAGCGAGCCACGATTCGAGGAAGTACCGGGTAGCGAGACAGACACTCGAATTCTGGATCATCGGGCGCCGTACGACCCGACGGTCGATTCAACGCCGCCCGCTCCACTCGGAATTGGTCGATTCGTCACCGACAAAGTCGCGCCGTTGACCCTGGCGTTGATGGCCGCGCTGCTGTTCACCGCCAAGTCGTTGCCGGTCCAAGCCTCGCTCCTGCTGCTGCCGCTGATCGCGCTGAGCGGGCTGCGCTGGCGAGATCATCTGATCTGGGCCTCGACCGAGCTGGTCTATTTCGTCGGCATTTGGCTCTATATCGGTGGGGAGACCACCGCGAACCGAGGCCTGCCCGCCCTCTTCTACCTACTCATGCTCGCCGCCCGGCTGGCCGGCATCGCCTGGGTCGGTGTGCAGGGGGTCCTGGTCTTCCGGTCGCCCTCGCCGGCGCTTGCCCAGGCTGTGGATAAAACGCTTGCCGATCCGCCGGCTGTGGACAGATTTCTTTCCAGCTAGCCGACAAAGGTAGGCTGCTCAACGATCGAGTCGTTTCCGTACTCCACCTCGCGGGGTACGGCGTCTCGGACGACGCAACAACCCTCCTGTCACGGAGAGACCGTGACCGCCAAGTCCAGAGGAGGTGGGTTTCCGCATGCGTCACTACGAACTGATGGTCATCCTCGATCCCGAACTCGAGGAGCGCACCGTCGCCCCGTCGCTCGACAAGTTCCTGAACGTCATCCGCAAGGGTGGCGGCAGCGTCGAGAAGGTCGACATCTGGGGACGGCGTCGACTGGCCTACGAGATCAAGAAGAAGACTGAAGGCATCTACGCGCTGGTGGACATGACCACCGAGCCCGCAGACGCCAAGGAGCTGGACCGCCAGCTCAACCTCAACGAGTCGGTTCTGCGCACCAAGCTGATCCGGCCCGTGATCCGCCCCGTTCGTCCCGCGAAGTAATCCCGGCGTCACCACCACACCAGCGCCAGAACCGGAGAGGCCCGCATGGCCGGCGACACCCTGCTCACGCTCATCGGTAACCTCACCGCCGATCCCGAACTGCGGTTCACGCCGTCCGGGGCTGCGGTGGCCAACTTCACCGTCGCGTCAACCCCTCGCGCATTCGATCGTCAGTCGAATGAGTGGAAGGACGGCGAAACGCTGTTCATGCGCTGCTCGGTATGGCGCGATGCGGCCGAGAATGTGGCCGAATCGCTGCAGCGCGGCTCCCGAGTGATCGTCACCGGACGGCTGAAGAGCCGCACGTGGGACACGAAGGAAGGCGAGAAGCGCACCGTCATGGAGCTCGAGGTCGATGAGCTCGGTCCGTCCCTGCGGTATGCCACGGCAAAGGTCAACAAGACCCAGCGCGGTGGCGGCGGTGGCGGAGGCGGCGGCTATGGCGGCGGCGGAGGCAACTCCGGCGGCGGCGGTGGCGGTTACTCCGGTGGCGGTGGCAATTCCGGTGGCGGCGGCGGTTCGTCCAGTCAGACGGACGACCCGTGGGCGACCGGTCCTTCCGGTCCATCCGGAGGTTTCGGCGGCAGCCAGGAAGAGCCGCCTTTCTGATCCAGTTTTATCCATCCCGCGTCCAGTCAGTTCAAGCCGAGTTCTCCGGCTGAGTTCATGCTGAGTTGACGTCGGGCTCCGCGATTAAGGAGCACCACGATGGCCAAGCCACCCGTGCGCAAGCCGAAGAAGAAGCAGAACCCCCTCAAGGCCGCCAAGATCACGGTGGTCGACTACAAGGACACCGCCCTGCTGCGGAAGTTCATCTCCGATCGTGGCAAGATCCGCGCTCGCCGGGTGACCGGTGTGACCGTTCAGCAGCAGCGCGACATCGCGAAGGCTGTCAAGAACGCTCGCGAGATGGCTCTGCTGCCCTACTCCAGCTCCGCACGCTGAGAAAGGGGTAGACGAGATGAAGCTCATCCTCACCCAGGAGGTCACCGGGCTGGGTACGCCCGGTGACGTCGTCGAGGTCAAGGACGGTTACGGCCGTAACTACCTCGTTCCGCGTGGTCTTGCGACCTCGTGGACCAAGGGCGGCGAGAAGCAGGTGTCTTCGATCCGCAAGGCTCGGGAGAGCCGCGAGATCCAGACCCTGGAAGAGGCGCAGCGGATCCGGCAGTCGCTGGAATCCAAGCCGGTGCGGCTTGCCGTTCGGGCCGGTGCGTCCGGCCGGTTGTTCGGCGCGATCACGCCGTCCGACGTGGCCGAGGCCGTCGTCAAGGCCGGCGGCCCGCAGGTCGACCGTCGCAAGGTGGAGCTGACCCAGCCGATCAAGACGCTGGGCGACTACACCGCGCTCGTCCGCTTGCACGCGGACGTCTCGGCGAAGGTCTCGCTCAAGGTCGTCGCCGACGCCTGAGCCTCGGCTCTCGGCTCGGCAGCGTTCCCAGCTCCGGTACTCGGCTCGCCTTCGTGGTGAGTCGGGTGCCGGAGCTGTCTGCTGTGGTTTCCACCACCTGTGGATAACCAGGGGAAAACTTGTGGATTAACGAGTGGCGCCGGTGATCAGCCAGGCGTCGCTGCGGGCTCGATACCCGAGCAGGACGGCGCGCATCAGCATCCACGCGCCGGCAAACGCTGCCCAGAGCAGTACCAGCCCACCGGTCCCGTCTGGCCCCCAGATACCGATCGCCAGCGCCACCGGTGCGTATGCGAGCGTCTGCGCGAGGGAGGCATAGGCCAGGAATCGCCCGTCGCCGGCACCGATCAGCACGCCGTCCAGAACGAAGACGTACCCGGCGAGTGGCTGCATCACGGCGGCGACCACGAGCGCTCCGGTGAGCGCGGTCCGGACCGCCGGGTCGGAGCTGAACAGCGGGCCCAGCAGGCTGCCGCAGAGCAACAGGACGACGCCGAAGACCCCACCCGCGCCCCATCCCCAGCGCACCATCCGGGCGGTCGCGGCCCGAGTGCCCGCCACATCTGAGGCTCCCAGCGCCGCCCCGGTCAGTGCCTGCCCGGCGATCGCCAACGCGTCCAGACCGAGCGCCAGCAACGTCCAGACATTCGTTGCCACCTGGTGTGCGGCCAGTGCGGGGGCACCCATGGTCGCCGCGACGGCGGTGGTCAACAACAGGACGCCACGTAGCGCGATCGTGCGGATCAGCAACGGGACGCCGCTTCGGCCGGCCAGCCCGACGCCGGCAAGTCGGGGCCGCAGCGATACGCCCGCGCGTCGGGCTTCGCGGATCACGGTCGTGACGGCCGCGATGGCCATCCCGAACTGAGCGATCACCGTGCCGATCGCCGAACCAGCGATTCCCCAGCCCACGCCATGCACCAGAAACAGGTTCAGCAGGGCATTTGCGACCGCACCGAGGGCAGCGATCCACAGGGTGACCCGGGTGTTCTGTAGGCCCCGCAGAACGCCTACCAGGGCCAGCACGATGAGCATCGCCGGTACTCCCGGCAGTGACCAGCGCAGATAGGTCACCGCGGCCGCCAGGACCGGGCCCTGGCCACCGATCAGCCGGACCAGGAGGGTTGCCGCCGGCCAGCCGACGGCACCGACCGCCACACCGATCGCGCCGGCCAACCAGGCCGCGTCGACACCGAGCGAGATCGCGCCGCCGGGATCGCCGGCTCCCATCCGCCGGGCGACCGTGCTGGTAGTGCCGTAGGCCAGGAAGATGAAGAGGTAGACGGCGCTGGAGAGGATTGCCCCGGCAAGACCGAGACCGGCCAGTTCGGTGGTGCCTAGCCGGCCGACGATGGCGGAGTCGGCGAGCAGAAAGAGCGGTTCGGCGATCAGAGCGCCGAGCGCCGGGACAGCGAGAGCAAGGATCCGGCGATCGGTGGAAAGCTGTCGCCCGGTCATCCCGTCATCCTTGCCGGAGGCCCGCCGAGCGACGAAATCCGTCGTTCTCCCGCGAGTCCCCGAACGATCATCAAATTGGTATGGATTTTCTCGCATCCACAGGCAGTGGATGACGGTTGGGCCGGTCAGAGGGGTGGTCGCCTCGAATGCCGGGAGCTTCGTCCCCAGGGTTTTCCACAAGCTGTGGGTAACTTTGCGGGTTTGTCCACCGCTTATCCCCAGCCTGGGGACGGTTGTGCACCGGGCTGTGGACGAGGCCGTTGAGTGATGGTCCCCAAGGGCCGTACCGTCAGGGCTCGCTCAGGGGTGGAAAACAGGAACAGCATCGTCGCGCGTCATCTTTGACATCGGAGAGTGCATTTATCACTACTCTCCGAATTTGTCAGAGGTACCCGCTTAGCTGATCCGTATCGCTACCAGGGTCGTGCCGGTACGGATCGTCTGCTGAGGAAAGAGAGTGCGATGTCGCTCGTTGATCTGCCGGTGACGCAGGGTGGGCCGCCGCAAGATCTGGGGCGTACCCCGCCGCAGGACGTCGCCGCCGAGCAGAGCGTGCTGGGCGGGATGATGCTGTCGAAGGACGCCATCGCCGACGTCATCGAGGTGTTGCGCAGTAACGATTTCTATCGCCCTGCACATGAGCTGATCTACGACTCGATCCTCGACCTGTACGGCCGGGGTGAGCCGGCCGACGCCGTCACCGTCGCCGATGAGCTCACCAAGCGCGGCGATCTCTCCCGGATCGGCGGTCCGGCCTATCTGCACACCCTGATCTCTTCGGTCCCGACCGCAGCGAACGCCGGCTTCTACGCTCGCATCGTTCGCGAGCGCGCCGTCCTGCGCCGCCTGGTCGAGGCCGGTACCCGCATCGTGCAGCTCGGCTATGGCGGTTCCGACGGTCGCGGCGGCGGTGATGTGGACGAGATCGTTAACTCGGCCCAAGCCGAGGTCTACGCCGTGACCGAGACTCGCACCAGCGAGGACTACGCGCCGCTGGGCGATGTCATCGAGGGCACGATCGACGAGATCGAGGCGTCCAGCCATCGTGGTGACGGGCTGACCGGCGTCCCCACCGGATTCGTCGATCTCGACCGGCTGACGAACGGCCTGCACGCCGGGCAGATGATCGTGATTGCGGCGAGGCCGGCGATGGGTAAAGCCCTCGCCCTCGAAACCCCGCTAGCCACACCGAACGGCTGGACCACAATGGCTGACGTCGAGGTCGGCGACGAGTTGATCGGTGCGGACGGACGGCCGACGCGGGTGGTAGCGACAACCGAGGCGATGGTCGGTCGCCCTTGCTACGAAGTGATCTTCTCCGACGGGTCGACCATCATCGCTGACGCGCAGCATCAGTGGCTCACCGAGACCCGAGCATCGCGACGCTCGGCTCAGGAGGCCATGAAGGGGCACCGAGCGCAGCAGGTATTTGCGGCTGTTCGTACCACCGAGGAACTCGCAACGACGCTGCGTTGTGAAACCGCTGACCGGCGGTTGAACCACAGTGTGACGAATGCGCAAGCTCTTCAGCTAGCCGAACGCGAGCTGCTGGTGCCGCCATACGTCCTCGGTGCCTGGCTGGGCGACGGTACGAGCGCGACGGCACAGATCACCACGGCAGACCCGGGGATCGTCATGCGTCTCGAAGCCGAAGGGCTGATTGTGGTGCCCTCGGAATCAGCGCTAATGCGGTTTTCGATGCAAATCGCCAAATCTGAGGTCGAACCCCGCATCTGTGTAGTTTGTGGCACAGAGTTCCAACCAAAAGCTCCGATCGTCCGTACCTGCGGAAGATCGTGTGGGGGGCGGGCACAGCGAGTCTCGGAGCCAGTTCTCTCGCCTGCCTGCCCGGACTGCGGAAAGCAGATGACAGGCTTCGGTCGTTGTCATAGTTGTCATGCAAAGTTTGGCACGCTAACAGCCAGATTGCGGACCATTGGGGTACTCAACGCCAAGCACGTGCCAGCGGTGTATCTGCGAGCATCCGAACCGCAGCGGCGGGATCTTCTTGCCGGGTTGCTCGACACGGACGGCACGGTAGCGGCGACCGGTGCAGTCCAATTCTCTGTGACTAATGAACGGCTCGCGCTTGATGTGCAGGAGCTTGTCATCAGCCTGGGTTACCGATGCTCGATCATGCGAAAGCGCGTCCTGGGGCACACTGAAGCGTCGTCAGTGGCATACACGCTTAATTTCACGACCGATGACGACGTGTTCCACCTCGAGCGCAAGCGACTACTGCACAAGGAGCGACGGGTTCGCCGTTTTCAGCGCCGTGACTCACGCTTCATCACTGCGGTCCGGCCGATCGAGAGTGTGCCGGTTCGTTGCGTGCAGGTTGATAACGGCAGTCACCTTTTCTTGGCCGGTCGAACGATGATCCCGACCCACAACTCAACTCTTGGGCTAGATATTGCTCGGTCTGCCGCGATTCATCACCAGATGGCTGCGGTGATGTTTAGCCTGGAAATGGGCCGCAACGAGATCACCATGCGGCTGCTTTCCGCCGAGGCCCGAATTCCCTTGCAGAACATGCGTAAAGGCACCATGCGCGAGGAGGACTGGACCAGGCTGGCGAAGACCATGGGAGAGGTCAGCGAGGCGCCGTTCTTCATTGACGACAGCCCGAACATGTCGCTGATGGAAATCCGAGCCAAGTGCCGTCGGCTCAAGCAGAAGCACGATCTCAAACTGGTGGTGATCGATTATCTGCAGCTGATGACCAGCGGCAAGCGGGTCGAGAGTCGGCAGCAAGAGGTGAGCGAGTTCTCCCGGGCCCTGAAGTTGTTGGCCAAGGAGATTCAGGTACCGGTGATTGCGCTGAGCCAGCTGAACCGTGGCGCCGAGCAACGGACCGACAAGAAGCCACAGATGTCCGACCTCCGCGAATCCGGTTGTCTGACCGCCGATACCCGGGTTTTACGGGCCGACACCGGTACCGAGGTCACGCTCGGGCAGTTGTACACCTCGGGGGCGAAAGATGTCCCGGTCTGGTCACTGGATCACAGCCTGCGCTACGTTCGCCGGCACCTCACTCATGTCTTCTCAACCGGCCGGAAGCCGGTCTTCCGGGTGCGGCTCGCCTCCGGAAAAGAGGTCCGGGCGACGGCAAATCACCCGTTTCTCAGCTATGAAGGCTGGGTGCCGATCGGCGATCTGACGCCGGGTTCACGGGTTGCCACGCCGCGCCATGTGATGGCTCCGGAAGCCAGGATGACGGCCTGGGACGACCGGCAGGTGGTCTTACTCGCCAGCCGGTTCGGCGCTGCTGAAGGCAGCCTCAGGGCCGTTCCCGGCGAGGTCTTCTCGCTCCCGAAACGGCAGATTGCCTTGTTCTTGCGGCATTTCTGGGCCGCGGGTGGCTTGGTCGATCTCCACGGTGCTGGCGCGCGGGTTGAGTTTTCCTCGACCAGCTGCGCGCTGCTCGGTGATGTGTCGAGATTGTTCCTTCGCTTCGGTATCTCGTGCCGGATCACTGAGGTGCCCCGATCCAAAGATCGCTTCGGCTACCTGCTCGATATTCCGGAGGTCGAAGATCAGCGCCGGTTCCTGAACGAGATCAGCATCCTCGAGCATCCGACCGACACGGCCGTGAAGTTGCCGAATATTGTCGGTCCGGCGTTGACCGACGGCACCACAAGCACCGGTTCCGATGAGATCTGGGACCGTGTGCGCGGCGTCATAGTCGAGCATGCTGACCAGGAAGAGCCGGTGTTGTCGGCCGCTGGTCGCTCCGCCGGCCGAAGCATCGCTCCCAACCCGAGCCGGCAGCGACTGGGCAAGGTTGCTGAGCTCCTGAGTACCGCTGACCTGGAAATGCACGCCGTCAACGACGTGCTGTGGGACACGGTGCTGGCGATCGAACCGGACGGCGAAGCGGAGGTCTTCGACGCCACTGTGGTTGGCAATCACAACTTCATCGCCAACGGTATCGCCGTTCACAACAGCATTGAGCAGGACGCCGACATCGTCATCCTGCTGCACCGCGAAGACGCATACGAGAAGGAGAGCCCGCGAGCCGGCGAGGCCGACTTCATCATTGCCAAGCACCGTAACGGCCCGACCGACACCATCACGGTCGCCTTCCAGGGGCACTACTCGCGCTTCGTCGACATGGCAACCTAATCCAATCCGGCCGGACCTCACGTTTCAGCTGAGCTCAGCGTCTACCCAGTGCCGGCCGGTATCCGCGGGCCGGCCCACCTGAGGAGCCGCCGATGTATACCGATAACTTCGCCGTTTCGGCCATTCCGCCGTCCCACCTGCGCCGGATTCGAGCCGCCGAGCACGACGATTTCGGCAACCCGGTAGAGGTGTTTGTCGCTCAAGAGGCCGGTGAGACGCCGCTGCGCTGTTGCCTACGCGAGGCTGGCGTCGGCGAGAGCGTAGCGCTGATCGCACATCAGCCATCAGATCGGGGTGGCCCGTATGCGGAAGTAGGGCCGGTCTTCATTCATGCGGAACCATGCGACGGGTACCAGTCGGCGAACACGTATCCCGAAGGCTTTCGGCGCCGCCGGCAACTATTTCGGGCCTATGACGTCGATGGGCGGCAAGTGCACAACCAGATCGTCGAATCGACCGACGACGTGTCCTCCGTGATCGCCGAGCTGTTCGAGCGGCCCGATGTTGCCTTCATCCACAGCCGCAATGTGCTCGCCGGGTGCTACATGTTCGCTATCCACCGGGTTCACGACGGGCTGCGGTAGAGGTCTATCCCGGCTGCGAGGGCAATCTCACGGTACGCGGCGGCGAGGCTCGCCACTGAGGCGTGCGCGTTCAGGCCGCTCGGATTGGGCGCCACCCAGAACTCTGCGTTGCCAAAATTCTCTGGTTGTCGTCCGAGAGCGGCCCGACGCTGGCCGAAGGCGACGCGATAGGCGGTGATACCCAGGATGGCGACCACCTGCGGTTGAATCTGCTCAACCCGATGCCTCAGCTCGCGTGCGCCGGCCACCAACTCGTCGGCGCTGAGTTCATCGGCTCGGGCTGTCGCCCGCGCCGCGATATTGGTGATCCCGATGCCCCGGTCCAGCAGGTGAGCCACGTCGTCCGCGAGGAACCCGGCGGAGGCGTCAATCACGTGATCGGTGATTCCGGCGCGAAAAAGCGCCGGATAGAAACGGTTTCCGCGTCGCCCGAAATGGCTCTGGGTCGCGACCGTCCACAGGCCCGGGTTGATTCCGACGAACAGCAACCGAGTGCTGGGTCCGAGCAGGTCGGGCAGGGTGCCGTTGCGAAATGACTCGAGTTGGCTGCGTGTGAACCCCACTCGCACCACCTTACGGTCGTTCACCGTGCTCCCGCCCGCGCAGGTCAGGAGCCGTTCATGCAGATTCGTTCGCTCCGGACCTCACATCTCGCCGGTGCTGAGCGTCTTCCTGGTGAGAGCCAACACCGGCGATGAAAGGGCCCGAGATCATGCAAGTACGTCATTCAGTCGTTGACACCGTGCTGGGCGAGGTGACGCTCGTTGCCTCGGGCGACTTCATCGTGGGCAGCTACTGGGCACAACAGTCGCACAAACCCTCCACAGACAGCTTCGGCCCGAGGGTCGATTTCCACAGCGACGCGCTGCTTGACGAGGCCCGAGTGCAGTTGGAGGAGTACTTCGGCGGCGATCGCTCCTCGTTCGAGCTCAAGACGGCCACCCATGGCGATCCCTTTCAGGAGCGAGTCTGGGCCATGCTCAACGAGATTCCGATCGGAAAGACCACCACTTACGGTGAGCTGGCCGAACGCCTTGGAGACAAGTCGCTGGCGCAATCGGTCGGCCAGGCAGTTGGCCGCAATCCGCTCTGCATCGTCGTCCCCTGTCATCGCGTCGTTGGCAAGGGCGGAAAGCTCACCGGATACGCCGGCGGGCTGAGACGTAAACAGTTCCTCCTCGAGCTGGAAGAGCCAGCCCTCGTGAGGGGAGGAAAGCTGTTCTGACCCTGCCGGTCAGGTCGGTTAGGGGAGGGTGCGGTGGGATCGTGATGCGGTCGGGTCAGAGCCGGGGGTGCCGTGCCGGACGGCATCGGGGTACGGCCAGGAACGGGGTCGGGACGCGGCAGGGTCAGGATCGGGGGCGTGCAGGGACGGGGCTGTGACGCGGCCGGTCAGGATCGGCGGGCGTGCAGGGACGGGGCTATGACGCGGCCGGTCAGGATCGGGGTGCGGTCAGGTCAGGTGCGCCGGTGAGTTCGAGGCTTAGCTTCCAGAGCCGCTTTTGCACCTCTGGGTCGTAGGCGCTCGCGTCCGCGCGGCTCCTTCGGGTTCGATCGAAGAAGGCGCCCGTGACGTTGGCCAACGCGGGGTCGTCGATCAAGCGCAGGGTCGCCGCCGTCCCCGTCTCGAGTGAGTCGACAGTGCGCCCGATCGACTGCAGGACGATTTTGGTCGGCATGAAGGTGGCTGGATGCAGGCTGTTGACGGTGATGTTGGCTCGGCGCAGCCGCTCCGCGAGCAGCAAACCGCTGGTGATCTGCGCAAGCTTGCTCTGCCCGTACGCCCGCGTGCCGCTGTAGTCATGCTCGATCATGACGTCGTCGAAGTCGATGGGAGCCTGACCGAGCGACGCGACGTAGACGATCCGGGCGGGTGCGGGTGCGGGTGCGGGTGCGGGTGCGGGTGCGGGTGCGGATCCGGGTCCACGGGTGCCAGCGCTGGCGGCAGCGGCGCGAAGCAGCGGAAGAAGCCGGAGCGTCAGATCAAAGCCAGCCAAATAGTTGACCGCGAAGCGCAGTTCGTAGCCATCGGCGCTCACCTGCCGGGTTGTCGAGTCCGGTTCGCCACTGCCGATCCCGGCGTTGCTGACGAAAACGTCGAGCCGGTCGGTCAGGGTGGAAACCTCATAACTCAACCGGTGCACCTGGGACAGATCAGCAAGATCGGCAACCACGGTCGGCGGTTCCGGGACGTCGAACCGCTCCGCGATCTCGACGGCGACACGAGCCAGCTTGCCCCGATCACGACCGTGCAGAATCACCCGAGAACCGCCGACCGCCAGCCGGCCGGCCAGGGCCCGGCCAAGGCCGTCGGTAGCACCAGTGATCAAGATTGTTCGGTGGGCGGTGCGCGAGGTGTCGGTCATCGTTGCTCTCCGTTAGCTACGCGTTCCCTCGACCTCGGCAACCAATCGCAACAAGCAGCCATTCCTGCCGGACCAGTCTCCGTGCCGTCCCGAACAAAGCTGGCAAGGTTGGAGCATGACCCTGATTGTGAAGACGCCCGGACTCGTCCTCACCGAGCATGAGTTCGATATCCCGCTGGACCACGCTCGACCCGACGGCGAAACGATCACCGTTTTCGCTCGGGAGGTCGCCGACCCGGATGGCCTGGAGCGACCGTTCCTGGTGTTCTTCCAGGGCGGTCCAGGTAGCGAGGCACCGCGACCGACCCGGCACCCGTCGTCCTCCGGTTGGCTGGACCGGGCCTTGAAGGACTACCGCGTGCTGATGCTCGACCAGCGTGGCACCGGGCGCTCGACGCCGATCGGTGACCTCTCCGGGAAGACGCCGGAACAGCAGGCCGAATACCTGACGCACTTTCGGGCGGACTCGATCGTGCGCGACGCGGAATGGATCCGGACCGCTCTCGGCGTTGAGCGCTGGAGCATTCTGGGCCAGTCGTTCGGCGGGTTCTGCGCCCTCAACTATCTCTCGCAGTCTCCCGAAGGCCTCGCTGCCGCGTTCATCACCGGCGGCGTCCCACCGCTCGGCCTGCACCCCGACGAGATCTATCGAGCCACCTACGCTCGCATGCTGGAGCGTAACCGGCGCTACTACGAGCGTTACCCGGCCGATCGAGAGCGAGTGCGCACGCTGCATGAGCAACTGCAAGCCGACGACGTCCGGCTGCCCAACGGAGACCGGCTGACCTCCCGCCGGTTTCGCCAGGTCGGCAACTGGCTGGGCATGAGCGACGGCGCCGAGCACCTGCACTACCTGCTGGAACGCCCGATGGATTCGCCAGGGTTCCGGCACGACGTCCAGGACGCTTTGCCCTTCGCCCGGAACCCGATTTATGCCATCCTGCACGAGGCTTGCTACGCCGATGGCCACACCACCGACTGGTCGGCCGAGCGGGTGCAGCCGGACGAGTACGCGGCCGACGTCACGCTGTTCACCGGCGAGCATGTCTTTTCCTGGATGTTCGACGACTACGGCGCGCTCACCCCGCTCCAGGCCGCTGCCGATATCCTGGCGAAAACCCCATGGCCGGCGCTGTACAACCCAGAACGACTGGCCCACAACGAGGTTCCGGTCGCTGCGGCGATCTACGCGGATGACGTGTACGTGGAAAGCGGCCTGTCGTTGCAGACCGCACGCCTGGTTCGGGGAATGCGGCCCTGGCTCACCAACGAGTACGAACACAACGGGCTCCGGGCGGCTGGAGACCGGATACTCGGTCGGCTGATCGACCTGGCCCACGGCCGGGCCTGAACCAGCCAGTCGCCGATCTTGAGCAATCCGGTCAACGGCAGGTGAGAATGCGCGATAGAACAGAGTAATGACCGACCTAGACGCCGTCACCCGGTGGATCGACGGCTATGTCCGAGCCTGGAACAGTAATGATCCTTCGGACATCGGAGCTCTGTTCACCGACGACGCGGTGTACAAGACCGCGCCCTACCACGCGCCTTGGCAGGGCCGGGAGCGGATCATTGCGGGGTGGCTGGAGCACAGGGACGAATCGGGGGAGACCTCCTTCTCGTGGCAACCGATCTCCATCACCGACGAGGTAGCCGTCGTCAGCGGAACCGCCCGCTACCCGGAGACGGTCTACAGCAACCTCTGGGTGATCAAGCTCGATCCCGGCGGGCGCTGTCAGGAGTTCTCCGAGTGGTGGATGGAGCATCCCCGTTCCACCTGAGCTACCTCACGATGGTGGGCTCTGCACTGATTCCTTCAGCTTGGCGATCGCGAAGCCCCAGGCCTTGTCGGCAGTCACCTTGGGTGGCAGCGATACTTCGTCCGGATTGGTGACGACGTCGAGGAGCACCGGACCGGCCGTGCCGAACGCTTCGGTGAGCACGGGATCCAGCTGCTCGGCGTCCGTCACCCGCCAGGCCGACCAACCCAGGGCTCGAGCCACCGCGGCCAGGTCGGGGTTGGTCAGCACCGTCCCGAACTCGGGCAAGCCGACCTGCTCCTGTTCCAGCTTGACCATCCCCAACCGGCCGTTGTCGAACACCACGACCCGGATCGGTAGCTGCCGGTCGACGGCCGTGATCAGGTCACCGAGCAGCATCGTCAATCCGCCGTCCCCGGCCAGCGCCACCACCTGCCGGTCGGGGTAGAGGGCTTGGGCGCCGAGAGCCTGCGGCATCGCGTTGGCCATCGAGCCGAGACCGAATGATCCGATCAACTGCCGGTCGCCGCGCATCCGGATGAAGCGGGAGGCCCAGACGGTTGCCATCCCGGTGTCTGTGGTGAACACGGCGTCCTCATCGGCGACCCGATCGATCACTGCGGCCAGCAGTTCCGGCCGAATCCGTTTGGCCGGGTTCTCCAGCGGCCGCCGGACTTTGGCCAGCAGTTTGCCGGACCGGGATCCGTTCGAAGGGCTGACCAATCCTTGCTGGCGTTCCTGCCAGTCGAGGTAGTGCTTGCGGCTCTTCTCCAGATGCTTGCGGTCGCTCTTGGCGGCAACCCGCTCCGCCAGGATGCGCAAGGCCACCGCGGCATCGGCGACCAGGCCGACATCCACCGGCGTTCGTCGCCCGATCAAGTTGGCGCGAACGTCGATCTGGATCGTCTGGGCCTTCTCCGGCAGCCATTCCGGGTACGGGAAGTCGGTGCCGACCATCAACAGCAGCTCCGCACCGTCGAAGGCGGTCTTGCTGGCCGGGTTCCCGATCAGGCCGCTCTGCCCGACCTCGAACGGGTTCTCGTCCTCCAGCCCAGCCTTGCCCTTGATCGTCAGCACCATCGGTGCGGCCAGCCGATCGGCGAGGGCCAGAAGTTCATCTCGGGCGCCAGCGGCACCGATCCCGGCCAGGATCGTGACCGTGGACGCCGCATCGATCAGCCGCACCGCCTCCTCGACGCTCTCCGGAGCGGGGTGTGTCACCGGGCGGGTGGTGACGAAGTGCACAGCTGCCGGGTCGCCAGGGACCTCCAGTTCACCGACATCACCAGGCAAGGTGAGCACGACCGGACCGGGTCCGGCGTAGGCGGCGTTCACCGCTTGAACCAGCAGCCGGGGGAACTGCTCCGGAGCGGTGACCGTGGCTCGAAACAAAGCCGCGCTGGTGAACAGCAGATCGTTGTCGACCTCCTGGAAGAAGTCGCTGCCCAGCTCGGCCCGCGGGACCTGGCCACAGATCGCCAGCACCGGTGCGCGTGATTTCTTCGCGTCGTACAGCCCGTTGAGCAGGTGGATCGAGCCTGGCCCCACGGTGCCCATGCAGACCGCCAACTGACCGCTGAGCTGCGCTTGGGCACTCGCGGCGAAGGCCCCGGCCTCCTCATGTCGGACGCCGATCCAATCGATGCCCTGCTGTCGCCGGATCGCATCGGTAACCGGGTTCAGGGCGTCACCGACAACCCCCCAGACAGTCCGTACCCCGAGCCGCCCTAGGCTCGAAATGATCAGTTCCGCAACGGTAGCCATAGCGGAACGCTAGAACCGACCAGCGCTTCAGGCAGGTCGAGCAGCCTCGGCCGCAGATCCGGCACCGGTCACGGTCTCAGGCCGGCGGCAGGCCCCCGACTCAGGCCGGCGGCAGAACCAGACTCAGGCCGGCGGCAGGCCCCAGACCACGGCAACCCGGTCGCGGACGGAGGCCGCCTGGGCATGGCCGGCCCTCGCCGAGGCAGCGCGAGCGGCTGGGTCGAGGATGTTCCGGCCGATGGCTTTGCGGGCGTTGTCATCCGGGGAAACGACGGCGGTGTGGACCTTTGGGCCGAGCGTGGCCAACTGCTCGGAAATCCGGCCGCTGCGTCGCAGCGAAGCCGTCATCGGTGCCAACACCACCACCCGCCCGCACCCGGTGGCCAGATCGGCGTTCGCACCCGACCGCACTCCACCATCCACATAGCGGCGTCCGGCGATGGTGATCGGCGGCCACACCATCGGCACCGCGCAACTGGCAGCCACCGCATCCACCAGCGGGACGCCGGAATCGCGGTCGAAGACGGTGAAGTCGCCGGTCTCCGCCTCTACCGCGGTCACCAGCAGCTTGCGGTCCGGCCACTCCTGCTTGGGCAGCCGTTGCTCAATCACCGCGCGGCGCTCGGCTTCCGGCACAGTGTGGGCGGCCAGCGCCAGCTTGCCCACTCGAGCTCGGGCCCGCTGATCGCCGCCAGGCAGCAGGTTCGCCAGGACGAAGCGGAGCAGCACCGCCGGTCCGAGTTTGGCGGCGATCTCTCCGGTGGGATCACGCAACTGCTCGGCGTACAGCTGCGACAGCGGAACGCCGGTGGTCAGTTGCGCGCCGACGACGGAACCGGCGGAGGTACCGATGACCACGTCGGCGTCACTCAGATCCAGGCCCAGGTCGGCCAGGCCGGTCAGGATCCCGAGCTCCCAGCCGATACCGGTGATACCACCACCGGCCAGGATCAGTGCCTTGCGCGAATTCTTCACGGGTCTAAACTCCGTCGGTCGGCTCCGAAAGCTGACTCTACCGAGTGACCGACTGGAGCGAGGCGATGGTGGTCAGATCTTTCACCACACCGCAGGCCGAGACCAGATTCTTCACCGCTTACGACCGGGTTCTGGCTCGCTGGCCGGTCCGAACCGAGTCGTTGGACTTGGTATCGGAATTCGGCAGCACGCATGCTCAGGTCTGCGGCCCGGAGGATGCGCCGCCCCTGATCTTGCTGCACGGTGGTGGGGCCACCTCGACCGTCTGGTTCGCCAACGTCGTCGATCTTGCTCAAAGTCACCGGGTGTACGCCATCGACACGATCGGGGACGCCGGTCGCAGCCGGGCAGACGGGCGTCCGATCAAGAATCGACAAGACCTGATGACCTGGTTGGACGGCGTCCTGGACGGGCTCGGTCTGCTCGGCGCCGCGCTGGTCGGGCATTCCTACGGCGGGTGGATCGGACTGAACTACGCGCTGCACGCACCACAGCGGGTGCGGGCGCTCGCCCTGCTCGATCCGACCCAGTGCTTCGCCGGGTTACGGACCGGATACCTGCTTCGCGCCATCCCGGTGCTGGCGCACCCGACGGTCCGCGGCATGCGCCGACTGCTGTCCTGGGAGAGCGCCGGTGGCGCTCTCGATCCCGCCTGGCTCGAGCTGATTTCGCTTGGCACCGCTAGCTTTCCGCGGTCCTCGTTGGTGACCGGTCCGCGCCCGGAACCGGAACTGCTGGCCGCTTGTACGGTCCCGACGCTGGCCTTGTTCGCCGAGCGGAGTCGGGCACATGACGTCGACGTGGTGGCCCGCAGCGCTCGGCAATTGATGCCGCGAGCGCTGATCAGCACCCTGCCGGGAGTTTCGCATCACCAGATGCCGTTCCAGAAGGCGCCCGAAATGAATCGCGAGCTCCTCAGATTTATCGGCTGAGCACATCGCCCGGACGGCGAGCGCTCAGCACCTCGGACCCCGCCCCAGCGATCTTGGTGTCGTCACCGGTGGCGGAATCTTCGTCCGGCGCTATCGTGATCACACGCTCCCTTGATCATGCTCTCGATCGAGAAGCTCGATCAGTCCTGCTCTTCATCAACGACCCGCGGAGGTACCGATGCGCATACTGACCGCTCTAGTCGTGATCTGGCTCGTTATCGGCATTGCTGCCGCCGTGCAGCGTGACTATTTCAAGGATGACACGATCACCTGCGCTTCGGCCGGAACAATCGCCGTGACCATTGTGGCTGGCCCGCTGAATTACATCGGGGCCAACCCCAAGGTGAAATGCCCCGACGTAAAGACGCCGCAGCCCTCGAAGTAAAACCCTGCACCGGCCACCCGGCCGGTCATCTGATCGCGCCTCTACCGGACCCTCAGTTACGGGTGCGGTAGAGGCGCATTGTTAGTGGACCGAAAACGACGGTGAGGCCCGCCGAGATCAGCAGCACCGTAAGGATGGCCGAGCTGTCCGGTTCGCCGGCCATCAGCCCGCGCACCGCTGTCGTCAGCACACTCACCGGATTGACGTTCACGAAAGCCTCCAGCCAGGAAGGCATTGTGGTCGGATCGACGAAGATGTTGCTGGCGAAGCTGAGCGGAAACAGAAACATCATGCTCCACCCCTGCACTGCCGTCGGAGATCGCAGCAGCAACCCGAGCAGAGTCCAAATCCAGGACAGCCCGAAGCAGAACACCAGGATCAGCAGTATTGCCGGGACCACACCAGCCACCCCGCCGGGCGGGCGAAAACCAAGGACCAGCCCGAGAAGAAGGCACATCAGCGAGGCGACGGCGTACCGGATCGCATCTGCCAGCAAGGCACCGACCAATACCGCGGGCGCCCAGATCGGCAGTGAGCGAAATCGGTCGAACACCCCCTTGGTGATGTCCTGGCTCAACGTCATACCGGTGTAAATCGTAATCATCAGGACTGTCTGAACCAGAATTCCGGGCAACAGGAACTGCAGATAGGCGCTCGGTGAGCCGGCCAGGGCTCCGCCGAACAGGTAGGTGAAGAGCAGCGTGAACATGATCGGAAAGATCGTGACGTCGAACAGTTGCTCGGGTACATGCTTGATCTTCAGCAAGGCCCGCCAGGTGAAGGACATCGAGGCCGAAAAGGCATTCGAGGGAATCGGTTTAGACTGCCCGGAAATGAGATTCACGAGCGTGGAGGACGGCGCTCGACCGTTGCCCGCGGCCCGAGCGGCGTCCTCGGTGCCGAGCGGAGCCGGCGCTGCGGCGGGCGACGAGGGCTGCTCGCCGGGCCCGGCTTGGGGTGAGATGGTCTTCTCGCTCATGCGGCACCTACTTCCGATGCTTCGGCGGATTCGGTCGGGTGCCCGGTCAGCGCCAGAAACACCGCGTCGAGACTTGGTTGCCCGAGGGAGAATTCGCTGACCGCCACGCCGGCCATCGTCAACTGGGTAAGGGCCTCGCCAGCTCGAGCTGGGTCGTCGACCCGGGCCGAGAGGGCACTCGGATCGGGTTCCAGTTGTACTTGCACCCCGAGCGAGCGGCTGAGCAGCTGCCCGGCCTCGGCCCGTTGATCGGCATCGCGCAACCGAACCTGCAGTGTGCCCGAACCGACCGAGGCCTTGAGCTGACTGGGAGTGCCCTCGGCAATCACCTTGCCGTGATCGATCACTGCGATCCGGGCCGCCAGTTGGTCGGCCTCGTCCAGGTATTGCGTGGTAAGCAGCACCGTGGTGCCACCTGCGACCAAGGCTCGGATCACGTCCCAGACCTGATTTCGGCTGCGCGGGTCGAGACCGGTGGTCGGTTCGTCGAGGAACATCAGGTCGGGGGTGACGACGATGCTGGAGGCGATGTCCAGGCGTCGTCGCATGCCACCGGAATAGGTCTTCACCTGGCGACCGGCGGCGTCGGCGAGCCCGAAGCCAGCCAGCAGCTCATCTGCTCGGGCCCGGCTGGCCGCTCGGGAGTGACCGAGCAGGCGACCGAGCAGGATCAGGTTCTCCCAACCGGTGAGGTCCTCGTCCACCGAGGCGTACTGACCGGTCAGGCTGACCCGGGCGCGGACTGCAGCGGACTCTCGGACGATGTCGTGACCGAGTACCCGAGCGCTGCCGCCGTCCGGGCGCTGGAGGGTGGCGAGCATCCGGATCGTGGTGGTCTTGCCGGCGCCGTTCGGCCCCAGCACGCCATAAACCGCCCCGGTGGGCACGGCGAGATCGACGCCGTCCACCGCGCGAGTGCGGCCGAACACCTTGACCAGACCCTGCGCGTCGATTGCCAGTGCCGTCGATGTCAACTGGGCCCCCTGAGCGACGTTGCCTACCGCAAGCACCGTACGTGCCCGCACCGACAATCAGCGACCGGTTTTCGGCACACCAACCGCGTCCAGCAATCGGCCGTCGATGGGTCAGGACGCGAAGCGATGAGTAGAGTCGCAAAATCCGCCAAGGTCTGGAGCCTGCCCGTGCCGTTCTTCGTCGCCAGTTACGAGTACACCGCCGATCTGGAGGCCCGCCTTGCGGCGCGGCCCCGGCATCGAGAATTCCTCCGCGGGCTGAGCCCGGCCCTGGTAGCCAGCGGGCCGACCGACGCCGACGGCGCAATCCTGATCTTCGAGGCCGAATCGGCCGAGGCGGTCGCCGCCCTGCTCGATCCTGATCCGTTCCAGGCCGAGGGGTTCATCAGGGAGCGCAAGGTGATCGGGTGGACGCCGGTGATGGGTCACTGGGTGGAGTCGGGGCTGATCGCCTGACGTCCATCCGCCGTCCGGTTGATTTGCTCGACCAGTCGTCTGACCTGCTGATTCGCCCGATTCAGGTGACCGGGCAGTAATCCCCTCGGTGGCTCAGCCCGATGGCTATGGTGGCTCTCGGTCACGGCACCCCGCACCTTGGGGTCGAGGGCGAACGGGCGATGGGGGAAGAATGCGACGGCTGTCGGTGCTTGCGGTAGGAGCCTTGGTCTCTAGCCTCGCGGGGTTGGCCGGCGTATTGCCGGCCGCAACCGCTGCGCCGGCGGTTGCGAACGATGGGCTCACCGTTTTCGTCGGTGAACTCGACGGCGCTCAGTACAGCCGCCTGTCCGCTCTCGGCATCGATCGCGATGAGATCACCACGGTGAAGGCGCGCGCCAAGCACAAGGTCGGCGTCGAGGTGGTGCTCACCCGTGGGCAGGCGGCCAAGCTGCGCGGCCAAGGGCTGGCGCTGACCGAGAAGAAGGTCGCCGGGCAGGCCGTCTCGAAGAAGCTCAAAACCGCCGCAGCAAGCGGGTACACGGTCTTCCGCTCGTACAGCGAAGCGGGCGGCCTCAAAGCTGAACTGGTCAAGACGGCGGCCGAGAATCCCAGCCTGGCCAAGCTCGTAGTGATCGGAAAAAGCTTGCAGGGCAAGGACATTGTGGCCGTGAAGGTGACGAAGAACGCGACCAAGGTACGCGACGGATCACGCCCGGCGGTGCTCTACTCCGCTGCCCAGCACGCCCGGGAATGGATCACCCCGGAGATGGATCGTCGCCTGTTGCACCACTATCTCGACAACTACGCCACCGACCCGGCGATCAAAAAGATCGTGGATACCACCGAACTCTGGTTCGTGCCGGTCGCCAATCCGGACGGCTACGACTTCACATTCACCGCGGACCATCGGCTGTGGCGCAAGAACCTGCGGGACAACGATGGTGACGGCCAGATCACCGCCGGCGCCGACGGCGTCGACCCGAACCGCAATTACCCGACCAACTGGGGCTACGACAACGAGGGGTCCTCGGCCACACCGGCCAGCGAGACGTATCGCGGACCCGCTCCGGCGTCCGAACCGGAGACCCGGGCTCTCGATGGGCTGATGGCGAAGGTCAAGCCGAAGTACCTGGTCAACTACCACTCGGCCGCAGAGCTACTGCTTTATGGGATCGGCTGGCAGGTCGCCACCCCGAGCCCGGACGACGAGATCGCCAAGGCGCTGGTCGGGGACGACGAGACCCCGGCCGTGCCGGGGTACGACCCGGACATCTCGGCCGAGCTCTACACGACCAATGGTGAAACCGACGACCACGCCGGTACTGCCTACGACACCATTGCTTTCACCCCAGAGATGTCGACCTGCCAGACCGTCAGTGCGATCGATCCGGGCGACGCCTTCGAACCCGAAGACTGTGCCAGCGTGTTCAACTTTCCGGACTCCGAGGCGCTGATCCAGGCGGAATACGCGAAGAACCTGCCCTTCGCCCTCTCGGTGGCGAAGTCCGCTCAGGATCCGGACGACCCGGTGTCGTCGATCGGCCGGCAGGCACCTGATTTCGAGGTCGACTCGTTCGACGTCTCGTACGGTGACCCGCAGACGGTGGCGGTTACCGCTCGCCGGGCCCTGAAAGGGCTGAAGCTCAACTACTCGATCAATGGTGGCCGGATCCGGCGGACCAGCACCAAGGAGTGGAAGGGTGGCGAGCGCTACGGCGACACCGGTAACAAGTACTACGCCGAGTTCCGTGGTGAGGTCCGTGGCGCCGACGTCGGTGACAACGTAGAGGTGTGGTTCACCGGGCGCCGATCACGGAACGCGGCCGCCGGGGCGTCCAACAGCCGGTCGTTGGAGCGACGGGAACAGCAAAGCAAGCACTTCACCTACACGTTGGCGCAGCAGAGCAAGGCCAAGGTCGTGGTGATCGCCAACGAGGACTACGAAGGGGTCAACCCGACGTACCCCGGTTCGGTAACCGCACCCAAGTACGCGCAGGGGTACGTCGACGAGCTCAAGTCCAAGGGCATCGACGCCGTGGTCTGGGACGTGTCCAAGCAGGGCGTGCCACACCCGCTCGGCGTCCTGGATCACTTCAAGGCCGCGGTCTGGTACCTGGGAGACAACCGCCTCACCCAGGACCCGGAGGACGAGCAGACCAGCTTCCTCGGCACTGAGCAGTCAGACCTTGCGGTGGCCGAGAGGCAGCAATACCTCACGCTGAGCGTTCGGGACTTCCTGAACGAGGGCGGCAAACTGCTCCACACCGGGGAGACGGCCGCGTACTACGGCCAGCTCGGATCCCCCTTGGGTGGCATCTACTACGGTCTGGACGGCGCGCCGGACCAGGAGTGCGCCGTCACGGACGATCCGTTCTCGGACTGCCTCCTGCTGGCGGACGACTTCAGCCAGTACTACCTCGGTGCGTACGGCCGTGCCTCGACCGAATCGCCAACCGGTGTGATCGGCACCGGCACGCCGCTCACCGGCGCGGCGGCGTCCTTCGGTGGTCCGGCTGCGGCCGACAACCCGCTGAACGAGCCCGGTTCCTTCACGGTCACCAGCGACGTCCTCCCGCCCGCCCAGTTCCCGCAGTTCAAGAGCAGTGCTGCGGCGGCTTACAAGGGTGCCGCCGGTGGAGCCTTCGATCCGGTGGCGGGCGACTGGTTCGTCGGTGGCGTACATGCGAACGACGCCTACACCCGGCTGGCCCGGACCGTCGACCTCGGATCCGTCACCGCGGCGCAGACGCCGGCCCTCGACTTCGCCCTCTCCTATGACACCGAACCCGGCTACGACAATGTGATCGTCGAGGCACACACCGTGGGCAGCGCCGATTGGACGACGTTGCCGGAGGCCAACGGGCTGACGGACAGTACAGTGCCGCAGGACTGTGGCGACGCCTTCCTGATCGCTGAGCATCCGTTCCTGAGTCACTATCTGACCCAAGGCGAAACCGATTGCACGGCGACCGGAACGACCGGATCGTGGCACCGTCTGAGTGGTAACTCGGGCGGTTGGCAGCAGGTTTCGTACGACCTGTCGGCCTACGCCGGCAAGCAGGTCGAGGTGGCGATCAGCTATGTGAGCGACCCGGCCTCCGGCGGCGCCGGGGCTTTCGTGGACGACACCCGGCTGATGATCGGTGGGACGCCGACCGCAGCCGAGGGCTTCGAGACCGGGCTCGGGGTCTGGTCGATCCCCGGCCCGCCCGCCGGAAGCCCTACCGGAGTGGCCGGTTTCAAGCGTGCCCAGGCGCTGTTCTCGGCGGCCGTGACCACCGACGACACCGTCCTGCTCGGCTTCGGCGTGGAGCAACTCGGCACCGCTGCCGAGCGCGCCGACGTGCTGGCCGAGGCGGTGCAGTACCTGTTGAAGTGACGCCCGTTCGGGACAGCTCCAGGTCAGGTCGGGTGTCCGGTTTGGCCAAGTCCGATCCTGCTGGCAGGCTCTGACAATATGACGACGGAACCCGATGACGGCGTCTACGCAGCGAATACGCGATTCATGTATACGCGGCGTAGCGACCATGCACGTTACGACGCCCAGGCGATCAATTCGCTTCTCGACGAGTCGTTGATCTGCCATGTGGGTTACGTGGATGACGGTGACCCGATCGTGGTCCCGATGATTCACACCAGGATCGACGAGACCTTGTACCTGCACACCGCAGCCGGGTCCCGGTTGGCACAGCTGGCGGCCGAGGGGACCCGGCTGTGCGTCACCGTCAGCCTGCTCGAAGGTCTGGTGCTGGCCCGCAGCCAGGTCGGCCACAACGTCAATTACCGCAGCGTGGTGGCGCGTGGAACCGGTTCGCTGGTCAGTGACGAAGCCGAGAAGCAGACCGTGACCGCAGCGGTCGTGGAGCATCTCGTGGCCGGCCGATCGCGGCACTCCCGCCCGCCGACCGCGGCGGAGCTGGCCGCCATCGGGTTGGTCCGGATGACTCTGGACGACGTGTCGCTGAAATCCCGGAGCGGCCCGCCGGTCGACGAGGAGGCGGATCTCGCCCTGCATCACTGGGCCGGGGTGATCGGGGTCCGGTACGACTACGGCCCGGCCTTCCCGTCGCCGGATCTGCCGTACGACCGCCCGGTGCCATCGCAGCTGACCAACTACAGCCGGTCCGCCCGGCCGCAGGGTTATCGCTGATCCGGTGCCGGTCCCGGCCGATGTTCTGCCGGTGATCCGCAGTTTTGGGGGGCATGGCGAGTTCTGTGCCCGCGCGCGATAGGGTCCGTGAGGCTGGGGGATCGCGACATACCAGACGGCGACGCCGCTGGAGACGAGTGGTACCGCTCCAAGGAGGATGCCTGTCGTGGATCTGACCGCCCGGCTGCGCGAGATTGTCGGTGTGGCCCAGGTCGTCACCGAGACCGATGTGGTTGCCCCCTACGCCCAGGACTGGTCGAGGCGCTGGGCGGGTAAACCGTTGGCCGTGGTCCGACCCGGCACCACTGCGGAGGTTGCGGACGTCATCCGGGCCTGTGCGGAGGCCGAGGTCCCGCTGGTCCCGCAAGGTGGCAACACCGGTCTGGTCGGTGGTGGCGTGCCGCAGGACGGCGAGGTGGTGTTGAGCCTGCGGCGGCTGAACGCAATCGGTGCGGTCGATCAGCTGGGTCGCACCGTGGTGGCCGGAGCCGGGGCCACCCTGGCCGAGGTGCAGCGGGCCGCCCGGTCCGGCGGGCTGGACGTCGGAATCGACTTCGCCGCTCGGGATTCCGCAACCATCGGTGGAATCGCCTCGACCAATGCCGGAGGTGGGCGGGTACTGCGGCACGGCATCACCCGCAGCCAGGTCCAGGGCCTCGAGGTGGTGCTGGCGGACGGGTCGATCGTCTGCCGGATGTCCGGGCTGGCCAAGGACAACACCGGTTATGACCTGGTCCAGCTGATGGTCGGCAGCGAGGGAACGCTGGGCGTGATCACCGCCGTCCAGTTGAAGCTGGTTCCGCCGTCTGGTCCGGCGGTGACCGCTCTGGTGGCGGTGAAGACCGTGGACGACGCGCTGGCCGTGCTGTCCGCCGTTCGCCGACGCTTCGCCGAACTGGACGCCGCTGAGTACTTCCATGACGACGGCCTGCAACTGGTCCTTCGGCATCGCTCGGTCGCTTCCCCGTTCGACCGGCACCACCCGCTCTACCTCTTGGTAGAGGTCACCGGAGCCGGCGCGGACACCGTTGACGACCTGGCCGAACTGCTCGGCGAACTGGACCCGGTCCGAGACGCCGTGCTCGCCGTGACAGCTGCGGATCAGCGAGCGCTCTGGGAGTTGCGGGAGGCCCACTCCGAAGCGATCGGTGCCGTCGGGGTGCCGGTGAAACTCGATGTCGCCCTGCCACTGAACCGGCTCGGCTACTTCGAGCAGGAGTTGCCCGACGTCGTCCGGGCAGTCTCCCGGCACGCCGTCACCATCCTGTTCGGTCACCTCGCCGAGGGAAACGTGCACGTCAACCTGCTGGCGGCGACAGAGGACGACGTCCACGGGTCGGTCACCGACGCGGTCCTTCGGCTGGTGGCGGCCCACGGTGGCAGCATCAGCGCCGAGCATGGGATCGGTCTGGCCAAGCGGCGCTGGTTGCCGCTCACCCGGGACCCGGCTGACGTCGCGGCGATGCGAGCGATCAAGCAGGCCTTCGATCCAGCGGGCCTGCTGTCACCCGGGCGCATTCTGGCCTGAAGATCGCCAGTGCAACGCGACCGGGGATCAGCCGGAGCCTAAAAGAGGGCACCCTGCTCCAGGTCCAGCAAGAAGCGTTTCCGATCCAACCCGCCGCCGTATCCGGTGAGTGATCCGTTCGCGCCGATCACCCGGTGACAGGGAACGATGATCGAGATCGGGTTCGCACCGTTGGCCAGGCCGACGGCGCGAGAGGCACCGGGCACCAGACCCAACCGCTGCGCGACCCGCCCGTACGACTCGGTTCGCCCGTAGGGGATCTCGGTCAGGGCGGCCCAGACCCGTAGCTGAAAGCCGGTCCCGGTAGGGCCGGTCGGCAGGTCGAAGCCGGTTCGGACGCCGACGAAATACTCTTCGAGTTGGGTCCTGGTCCGGGCCAGCACCGGGGAGCCAGGATCTTCCAGACCGGTTCGGCGAGTGCGGTCCCATTCCTGGTGAGAGGCCTTGTGCGGGCGGAAGAACACCCCGGTGAGGTGGACGGCGTCCGTGGTCAACAACAGATCGCCGACCGGGCTCGGGGTGACGCTCCAGATCAGCGGTGACTGGATGGAGTTCACCCCGAAACCCTACGCCGGGTCGGCCGCGCTTATCCCCGGCGGTTCATCACGTCGAACAGAACCTGAGACAACTGCCTCGGATCCTTCATGGCGAAGGCCTGCCCGCCGGCCCTGCTGGCCATCTGGCGCAGTTGGCTCATCTTGATGTCCTCGCCGATACCGATGCAGATCAGGCGCACCGGCTTCTTCGGGTCGTAGAGCGATGCCAGCTCATCCAGCGTGGCCTGCAGCTTGGGGCCACCGTCGTCGTTGTTCGCCCCGTCGGTGAAGAGCACCACGGCGTTGCCGGCCCGCGGGTCGTACTGCTTCTTCATCTCTTTCATTCCGGAGATCGCCGCGTCGAACAACGCAGTCCCGTTGCCGCCGATGAGCTTGCCCGCGCTAGCCATCGATGCGTTCAACTCTTCGCGGTGCGAGTTGGGCCCGCTGGCAAGTTGGGCCATCTCCTCGACCTTGAGGATGTTCTTGCCCACCTTGGTAGTGCCATCGGCACGCTTCAGGTTTCGGGAGAAGGCCCAGAACTCGACCTGTGCCCGGTCGGTCAGCAGGTCACCGGCCAGCTTGGAAGCCGTCGCAGCGAACGCGATCCGGGTCTGGCCGTTTCCGGCCGACTGCTCCATCGAGCCGGAGACGTCGAAGACGGTCAAGAAGCGAGAGGGCGCGGACAGCGACGTGATCCGGCCCACCAGCGCGGCCAGTTCCTTGGAGCCCAGGCCGACGATCGGGGACGTGTCCGCCGCCGTGGTCCCGTTTGTAGCGGTCGCGGTGCTCTTTCCGGACCGACCTCCCCGGCTTTCCGGAATCGCGAAGCCGGCTGTCTTCGCGATCGATGCGGCCTGACTGCTGAGCAGTTGAGAGACCGTGGCCCGGACTGCTCGCTCGCGGGCGGCTGCCGCATCCTTGGAGCTTGAGTCGGCCGGGCGGAGCATCGTCAGTACCGGGTAGTCCAGGGACGGTGAGCCGCCGGTCGGCTCGACAGACACCAGGGTCGCGTTGCTTCGGCCCTTGTTCGCCGCTGTGACGGCCTGCTCGCTGGTCGGCAGCAGCGGTGCGGACTCCGACCCGGACTCGGCGGCCTGGATCGCGTCCGCCTCGGAGGGCACTCCGGCCCGGCCCGCGGCCAGCACGGTGCCGGCAAGGGCGCGCTGCGCTTCGTCTCCCCCGCCTAAGGACTGCCAGAGGGCGATCACTGCCGACAGGCCGGCGGCGTCCTGGGAGATCTGCGGGACCGCCAGCGGTCGGCTACCGGCCAGCGCGGTCAGCCAATCAGGGGTCTTCGTCGTCCAGCCGAGGCTGTCGAGCGCCTTCTGGCTGGTGGCGAGGACGACCGGCGAGGTGGCGAACGATCCGTCCTGGTTCAGTTGCCACCTCGGCACCCGGGACCTCCACAGCGAGGAGTCCGGGATCCAGAGGTCGGGTGCTCGGTCCACCGGCAGGATCGCCGCGCTCTGCACGGTCTCCGCCGGCTCCTGCGCGGTGATGGCGAAGCGAACGCACTCGCGATCCGGCAGCGTCCGCTTCTGCACCGGATCAAGCGCCTGCTTGACGGTGGCCAGGATTTCCGGAGCCACGGTCACCGTGACGGTGGTGTAGGGCAGCCGTTCGCTCGGGCACTCGGCACCGACCAGCGGCGCTCTTGCGGCGAGATTGCTGAGCGAGTCCGGAGTGGCGTCAAATTTGATCATGACTGCGCCCACGACCAAAACGGTCAGCAGGCCGGCCGTCACACTCCGAACGGGGTTTCTCCGACGCGCACGCGTCGGATGGAGAGCGTGCCGGCTCATTACCCTCCGTTCAGATCAGGTGATCAACTAACGACATCGGACCGCTGCAAATGCATCGGGTCAGCGAAGTTAACGTAGAACTAGGGGGTGCTGACAAGCCCTACCCCAACCTTGCAACAGCCAGTGCAGTCACCTTTACTGCCAGTGGCCGATGAAGTGGTTGGAGGCTGACAAAAGCCACTTGTTGCTTTTTGGTCGGCCGACTCGATTCTCGCGATAAATCGATTGGCGGGCTGACGTTCAGCGATCCGACGCCCGAGAAATTGATCATGTAATCGGGATGGATCCAAGTTGACGGACGTCATCTACTCCGCGTCGGAGAGGCTCGGGCTGCGTCAAACGACGCCGGGCCCGGAACCGGAAAAAGTCGTCGGCTGTCGCGGAAGTCGTCGAAACCCGCCCCCGCTGCAAACGATTACGGGCTGATGACGGTATGTAACTGTGTGTAGAGTAGTGGTTGCTGTCGGGGGAGCGGCGATCGCGATGTGGGCGGGGGCCCATGGGATAGACGTCGCGGCGCCGCGCCAGTTCAGCGGGCACGGCCCGACGCTCCTCGGAGCGTCGTGCCGCTGACCGGCGCACCACCAGGGGCGGGGGCGGTTGGTGCGCCGGTCAGCGCTCGGTCGGCCAGCGGGTTGAGGGGCCTAATTGAGTACACCCAATCCGACCGGTCCTTCCGAGTTGTCATCGGAGGCGGTTCACGCCCGGGGTTATCACCGGCGGTTCATCACGTCGAACAGGAACTGGGGCAACTGCCCAGGTTCGGTCGCCAGGAAGGACTGCCCCCCGGCGCTGTTCGACAGCGCGCGCAGGGCGCTGGTGTCCACGTCGTCACCGATCCCGATGCACATCAATCGCACCGGCTTGTCCGGGTTATAGAGCGCCGCCAATTTCTTCAGGACAGCCTTGAGCTTCGGCCCACCCTTGTCGTTGTTGGCGCCGTCGGTAAAGAGCACCACGGCGTTACCGGCTCGCGGGTCGAACTGCTTGGTCATCTCCGTCATTCCGGCGAGCGCGGCGGAGTACAGCGCGGTCCCGTTGCCACCGAGCAGCACTCCGGCGCCGTCCATCGAGGTGTGCAGCTGCTCACGGTGTGAGTCGGCGCCGTTGCTGAGTTCCGCGATGTCCTCGACCTTGATGATGTCCTTGCTGATCTGGACGGTGCCCTTGGGGGCCTTCAGATTTCGGGAGAAACCCCAGAACCCGATCTGCGCCCGATCGGTCAGCAGGTCACCGGTCAGTTTCGCGGCGGCCGCCGCGAAAGCGATTCGGTTCTGCCCGTTACCGGCCGGTTCCAGCATCGAGCCGGAGAGGTCGAAGATGGCCAGGAACTTGGACGGCGCCGACAGAGAGGTGATCCGGTCCACCAGGCCGGCCAGCTCCTTTGATGCCAGACCCACGACTGGAGACGGCTTGGCCCCCGCCTGCTGGGTGTCCGAGGAGGCGGTCGGTACGCCCACTGCGACCCCGCTCTCTGGCACCGCGAATCCGGCCGTCAGGGCGAGCCGGGTGGATTGACTGCTGAGCAACTGGGAAACCACGGCTCGGACGGCGCGTTCGCGGGTGTCCGCCGCTTCACCGGCCGCCGTGTCGGTGGGGCGGAGAATCGTGAGTACCGGGTAATCAAGCAGCGGCGAGCCACCGGTGGGCTTGACAGTGACCAGCCCTTCGCTGCCCGCAGCCTTGTTCGCTGCCGTGACCGCCTGCATGCTCGTCGGCAACAGTGGGGCGGACGCTGATCCGGCTTCCGCAGCCTTGATCGCCTGGGCTGCGGTGGGCGCTCCGTCTCGGCCGGTCGCCAGTACAGCGCCGGCCAAGGCGCGCTGTGCCTCGTCTCCCCCGCCCAAGGATTGCCAGAGGGCGATCACTGCCGACAGCCCGGCGGCGTCCTCGGCGATCCGGGGCACCGCGAGCGGGCGAGTACCGGCCAACGCGGCCGACCACGTGGGGTTCTTGGTCGTCCAGCCGAGTGCGTCGACGGCCTTCTGGCTGGTGGCGATGACGACCGGGGTGGTGGCGAACGACCCGCCCTGATTCAGTCGCCACTTCGGTACCCGGGATTCCCACAGCGAGGAGTCTGGGATCCAGAGGTCGGGTGCTCGGTCCGGCGGCAGGATCGCCGCGCTCTGCACGGTCTCCGCCGGCTCCTGCGGTGTGACGGCGAACCGGACGCACTCATGATTCGACAGCGTCTGAGTGAGGATCGGGTTGAGCGCCTGCTTCACCGTGGGTGCCAGTTCCGGAGCGACCGTGACCGTGACCGTGGTGTACGGAAGTCGCGAACTCGGGCACTCGGCGCCAACCAGCGGTGCCCGCGCGGCCAGCGTGCTCAGTGAATCAGGAACGGCGTCCATTTTGATCATGGCCGCGCCGACAACAGCAACGGCAAGGAGTCCGGCCAGCACGCTCCGCCTTGGACGCCGTCGACGCGCACGCGTCGGAAAGAGAGCGTGTCGGCTCACTTACCCTCCGTTCAGATCAAGCGATGATTTGATGTCTGACCCGTCAGACACAGTGAGGCAGGAGAGTAGCTCAAGACTGGAGAGGGCTGACAGGTTCTACGTGAACTTTCAACAGTCAGTGGGCTCACGCTTACCGCCAGTGGTGAAGAACGAGGTCAGGTGCCTTCCTCGGCGATACCCCGGGCGAACCGTCAGGCTGTACGAGTGGCGACCGACCTGAACGATGTGGACGTGGCGATCGTCGGTGCGGGCGGTGCCGGCCTGAGCTTGGTGATCGCTCTGGAACGGGCGGCTCGGCTGTCCCGCCGGCCACCCCCGTCGATTGCCGTCATCGATCCGGTACGGCACCGTCAGTCGGACCGGACCTGGTGTTGGTGGATGCCCGCAGAGCTGCCGGTCGAGGAGTCGTCACTGGGCGCTCTGGCTCCGCTGCTGTCGCAGTCCTGGTCCCGGATGGAGCTGATCGATCGGGTTGGCAGCTCCAGAGAGTACGACCTCGGCCAACTGCGGTACGTGATGCTGCGCTCCAGCGACTTCTACGCCGCGGCGGACGCCGCATTGGCGCGGTTGGCGACGCTCGGTCCGGTGCAGCGGATCGCGCTTGCGGTGCACGGAGTGGACGACGGTCGGGAGACCGCCGTCGTTCGCGTCGGTTCTACCTCGTTGCGAGCTCGTTGGGCCTTCGATTCCCGGCCGGCGGACCCCCGACGGCCCGGTTCTACCCGGTTGCTGCAGCACTTCCGCGGCTGGACGGTCCACTTCGACCGGTCGGCGCTCGACCCTGCGCTCGCCACCCTGATGGACTTCCAGGTGCCGCAGCCCGAGCAGGGCGTCGCCTTCGCCTACTGCCTTCCGTTGGACAGCCGGCGCGCGTTGGTGGAGTACACCGAATTCAGCCGCGAGCGGTTGCCCTCCGACGACTACGACCGGGCCCTGCGCGGGTATCTGAACCGGCGTTGGGCCGTCGAACCCGGTCACGGGGTCGAACTGGAGGCGGTGGAGGACGGCGTGATCCCGATGACCGACGCGCCGTTCGCCCGCCGGGTCGGGCACCGGGTGTTCCGGCTGGGGACGGCCGGAGGTGCTACCCGGCCGTCCACCGGTTACACGTTCGCTGCGATGAATCGGCAGGCTGATGTCATCGCCGGGTTGCTGCTGGCCGGCCGAACGCCGATTCCGCCGGCGCCGTACCCGGCCCGGCACCGCTGGATGGATGCCATCCTGCTGCGGGCCCTCGATCGCGGATACGTTCGTGGGCCAGAGTTGTTCACCGGACTCTTTGCCGACAATCCGAGCGACCGGGTGGTGCGATTCCTCGACGGGCAGAGCGGGCTGATCGACGATCTGGCTCTGATGCGAACGGCACCAATGCCACCGATGGTCCGCGCGACTGTCGAGGACGCCGCAGCCCGAACCACCCAGCGCTGGAGGGCCCTTCGAAACCGGTGATCCGGCTGAGGCCCTGGGTGTTGAGCAGGCCGGCCGGTGATCAGACGTGGCTGGCCCGCGGTCGCAATAAGGACAGCAAACCGGCGGCCAGAGTGGACCCGGCGACCGCGAGGCAGGCTAGTTCCGCGGCCTGCCCGGAGGTGACGGCGGAGAGCCCGGCGCCGAGCGGGGAATCCAGGGAACTCAAATACAGGGTACCGAATGTCGCCACCCCCACCACGTTGCCCAGCTGAATCACGGTGACCAGCACCCCGCTGGCGTCCGCGGCGTCCTCGATCTGAACCGCGCCGAGAGCGGAGGCGAACAGTTGCCCGTAGGCCACCCCCGCCAGCCCACCCATCAGCAGCAACACCAGGTGGAGCACCGGGGAAAGCCGGTCGCCGGTCGAGACCGCTTGGCCGAAGACGGCATACCCGGCGGCGGTGAGCGCCAAGGTCGGAAAGCTGAGCCGCGAGTGCGACCAGGCCGGCAATCGACGCCACCAGAGCCCGGCGAGGCCGAACCCGGCAGCCATCGGTGCAAAGGTCAGGCCGACCCGCAGCGGGCTCTCCCCGAGCCCGGCCTGCAGGTGCAGGGCGAACGCGAACATGAACCCGCCGACCCCGGCCATGATCAGGAAGATCGAGCTGACCGCTGCGGCCAGGCCGGGTGACCGCAGTACCCGAGTGCGAATCAGCGGGCTGCCACCACGCTCGGCGATCCGGCGCTCCACGACGACGAAACCGATCAGCGCCAGCCCGCTGCCGGCCAGCATCACGAAACCCCTGACCGGCCAATGCTGCTGATGGCCCAGGACCAACGGCACGATCAACAGGAACACCGCGGCCGACAAGATCAAGAGGCCGATGAGATCGAGCCTGCGATGGATCGGAGCGAACCGCGGCAGGGCTCGGGTTCCGGCCAGCAGGAGGACGCCGATCGGGACGTTGAGCAGGAACACCGGTCGCCAGCCGGTCCCGAAGAGATCGGCGCTGACCAGCACTCCGCCGAGGATTTGGCCGATCACCATGCCGACGGCGACCACTGCGGTGAAGGCACCAAGCGCCCGGACCCGAGCCGGACCGACGAAGGCGCGCTGGATCATGCTCATCACCTGCGGCACCATCAGCGCCGATCCGACGCCCTGAAGGATGCGAAATGCGATCAAGGCCTCCACCGTCGGGGCCAGCCCGCAGGCCAGCGAGGCAACCGTGAAGAGGGCGACCCCGGCTTGGAAAACCCGGCCGAATCCCCAGCGCTCACCCAGCCGGGCTCCGGTAATCAGCAGCACCGCGTAAGAGATCGTGTACCCGGAGATCACTAGCTGCAGTGCGCTCCCACCGGCGTCGAGGTCGGTCCGAATCGTCGGGGCGGCGACATTCACGATGGCGACATCGAGCAAGGCCATGAACTGGCCGACCAGGACGATCGCGAGCATCAGCCGTGGCCGCGAGGTGGCGGTGGCGGAGGTTGGACGGGCGGGGGAACGGGGAGCGAGGGTCGAGTTGGACGGTGCGGATGGAGTGGGGACGAGCGGTGCCGGATGGCCGGAACCTGTCGTTGTCTGCGCCATGGTGTTGATCGTGCGCGCCGGCGGATACCGGTAGTTAGAGCCTGTGGATACGGGTACTGACAGCACCTGGATACCCGATTGGATCTGAGCGATCCTGGTTTGGTGACCCTGATCAGCAGTCGACTGGAGACCGTCGTCCCGGTGTCGGGCCGATCCTCGAACGGCAGCGTTCGGCGTTCCGAACTGGCGGCCTTCCTCCGGGCCCGTCGCGCTCGGATCACGCCGGAGGCGGTCGGCCTGCCGCCGGGCCCGCGCCGACGCACCCCTGGCCTGCGTCGCGAGGAGGTCGCACAGCTCGCCGGTGTCGGAATCACTTGGTACACCTGGCTCGAGCAGGGCCGTCGAATCAACGCCAGCGAGCAGGTGGTGGAGGCGATCGCCCGGACGCTCAGGCTGGACGCGGACGAGCGTGACTACCTGTTCAGGCTGGCCGAGATCACCCCGACCAGTCGGCCCGCGGTCTCGGTGTTGCCGGCTGAGATCCAGGTCATCCTGGATGCCCTGGACCCGCTGCCGGCCAACGTCACGGGACCGCTTTTCGGCCTGAAGGCGTGGAATGACG
This sequence comes from Kineosporiaceae bacterium, assembly GCA_035474375.1. Classification (GTDB taxonomy): domain Bacteria; phylum Actinomycetota; class Actinomycetes; order Actinomycetales; family Kineosporiaceae; genus JANNPJ01. Next base: position 35,989 of record DATINJ010000254.1, read on the forward strand.
CCTATGCCGCACTCTTTCCGTCGATCGTCAGGCGGGGTGCCCGGGCGAATGCGCTGTGGTGCACGTTCACCCTTCCCGCATGTTGCAATCCGGTGGTTAACCGCGATGTGGTGCAACGGCAATTGGTCGCGATGTTCCGCTCCGAATACGGCAAGCATGTCGGCGAGCCGGAGTGGGAAACATTTCTGGCCGAACTACGGCTGGCGAGCCCTACCTTCACCGAGCTCTGGGCCCAGCAACAAGTGGGGGCGCCGATCACGGTGGAGAAGATCTACCGTAATGCGGCGGTCGGTGAGGTCCGGATGATGACGACGAATCTCTATGTCCGTGCCGTCCCGGACGTGCGGATCGTCGTTTTCACTCCCAGCGATGACGAGTCACGCCAACGCGTCGCCTGGTTGCGAGCCAACCCTGATACCCCCGGTTTCGACCATGTCCATTGAGGTCGTCCATTGAAGTCCACTGAAGTCCACTGAACCTGACAGGTCCACCGAAACCAGCGCCGTCCCGATGATCCAGTGATCAGTCGAGGTAGTCGACGAGTTCGGCGGCGAGGCCGATGTACCCACCGGGGGTGAGATCGATCAGCCGCTGCTGGACCTCGGCCGGCAAGCCCAGGCCGGTGACGAACTCCCGCATCACCTCGGCGTCCACCTTGCGGCCCCGGGTGAGTTCCTTGAGCCGCTCGTACGGCTGGTCCAGGCCGTGTACTCGCATCACCGATTGCACGGCTTCGCCGAGAACCTCCCAGGTGGCGTCGAGATCGCGGGCCAGCGCCAGGGGGTCGGCGTCCAGCCCGGCCAGCCCGCGCCGGGCGTTGTCGATGGCCAGGATGGAGTGGCCGAACGCCGTCCCGATGTTGCGCTGCATCGACGAGTCCGTGAGGTCCCGCTGCATCCGCGAGGTGACCAGGGTGGAGGCCAGTACGTCCAGCAGCGCGCAACTGACCTCGAGGTTTGCCTCGGCATTCTCGAACCGGATCGGGTTCACCTTGTGCGGCATCGTCGAGGAACCGACGCTGCCCTGACCGCGGACCTGGATGAAGTAGCCGAGGGAGATGTACGTCCAGACATCGGTACACAGGTTGTGCAGGACCCGGTTGAACCGGGCCACGTCGGAATACAGCTCGGCCTGCCAGTCGTGCGACTCGATCTGCGTGGTCAGCGGGTTCCAGTCGAGCCCGAGGCCCTCGACAAAGCTGCGCGAGATCTGCGGCCAGTCGGCCTGCGGCGCGCCCACCAGATGCGCGGAGAAAGTGCCGGTCGCGCCGTTGATCTTGCCCAGGTATTCGGCGCCGTCGATCCGCCGCAGTTGCCTGCCCAGCCGGTGGGCAAGGACGGCGAGTTCCTTGCCGAGCGTCGTCGGAGTGGCCGGCTGGCCGTGCGTGCGGGCCAGCATCGGCAGTGCCCGCAGCTCCCGGGCCAGGGTCGCGACGTCGTCGGTGAGGGCCTTGGCGGCGGGCGACCAGACCAACCGGACGGCATCGCGCACCATCAGCGCGTAGCTGAGGTTGTTCACATCCTCGCTGGTACAGAACAGGTGCACGATCTCGTCCAGGTCGGCCAGCGAGGTACCGGCCATCCGCTTCTTCAGGTAGTACTCGACCGCCTTGACGTCGTGCAGGGTGACCCGCTCGGTTGCCGCCAGCTCCTCGACCGCGGCGGAATCGAAGTCCCGCGCGATCTGGCGTAGCTGCGTCGTCTCTTCGGTGGTGAGCCCGCGCAGACCGGGAACCGCTCCGGTTGCCGTCAGGTGGATCAGCCACTCCACTTCGACATGCAACCGTCGCTGGTTCAACGCCGCCTCGGACAGGTGCGCGGCCAGCGGTGCGACGGTACGCCGGTAGCGCCCGTCCAGCGGTCCGAGCGGGGCGTCGCCGAAGGAAGCGGCCTGATTCTGCTGGTCACGGTCCTGCCGGTCAGGGGCACTGAGCTGGGTCACGCCCAAATGGTCCCACGGCCGGCCCCGGCGGGGGATCGCGCCTCCGCAACCCTCGCCGCAGCGACCCACGGGTGCAGATTCAACCGATTTAGTGACTTTTGGAGTGATCTCCAGCCGATCAGCTGATCTCTGTCCCCACACTGGGAACCAAACGGCGGAAGGCAGAGTTTTCCTCTCTGAAGCACGACGCAAGCGACCGGCGGTACCAAGCAAGCAAACCAGCGGGCAGTCCGCGGCTACCATCAGCGCGCCAGTTCTGCTGCATCGGCGACGACGGCATCAGGCCGTCGTCCGAGACAGGTGGGGGTTCTTATGGGCGTCAGTCTTACCAAGGGTGGAAATGTCTCGCTGACCAAGTCAGCGCCCGGTCTGACCGCAGTTGCGGTTGGCCTGGGCTGGGACATCCGTACGACCACGGGTGTGGATTTCGACCTGGACGCCAGCGCCATCATGTGTGGTGTCGACGGAAAGGTCCTGTCCGACAAGCACTTCGTCTTCTTCAACAACATGAAGAGCGTGGACGGATCGGTCGAGCACCTCGGCGACAACCTCACCGGCGCGGGTGACGGAGACGACGAGACCATCAACGTGGGCCTGGCCACCGTGCCGGCCGACGTCGACAAAATCGTGTTCCCGGTCTCCATTTACGAAGGTGGAGCCCGCGCTCAGAGCTTCGGCCAGGTGCGCAATGCCTTCATCCGAGTGGTCAATCAGGCCGACAATGCCGAGATCGCCCGCTACGACCTCTCGGAGGACGCTTCTACCGAGACCGCGATGGTTTTCGGTGAACTGTACCGAAATGGTGCGGAGTGGAAGTTCCGCGCGGTCGGTCAGGGTTACGCGTCCGGTCTGAGTGGCATCGCCACCGACTTCGGCGTCAGCGTCTGAGGTAGGTCAGCAAACAAGATTTGAGCAGGCCCGGCCACTCTCTTGAGGGGCCGGGCCTTGCTCGCTCGATGTCCGATTCGGTGCGTCGCCGGCGTTTCCGAGGCAGGACGGACGAATTCCCGCAATTACGGCCGGTCTTGTCCTCCGATCAGGGGGGTCACCGGTCCGCAGGGATCAGGGAGGCAGCGCGGCTTCCGATGACGGGGTGGTATCCGCTCCGGGATTTATGGGCTGCACATGAAAGGGAATCGTGATTCTGCGTACGTTCGGCTGGTCGTTCGGCGTCACTGCCGTCTCGCTGTTGATCGCTTTCATCTATGGAAGCTGGACGGCGCTCGGTCTGTGTCTGATCCTCGGGATACTCGAGGTGTCGCTGTCCTTCGACAATGCGGTGGTCAACGCCAAGGTCCTGGAACGGATGAACCCGTTCTGGCAGAAGATGTTCCTTACCGTGGGCATTCTGATCGCCGTGCTCGGAATGCGGCTGATCCTGCCCTTGCTGATCGTCGGCGTGTCCGCTGACCTCGGCCCGATCGAGGCCGTGCAGCTCGCTCTGGAAAAGGGCGATCAGGACACGCCGGGCACCTACGCCTATATCTTGACCGAGGCGCACCCGCAGATCGCCGCATTCGGTGCAATGTTCCTGCTGATGCTCTTCCTGGACTTCATCTTTGAACCGCGAGATGTGTACTGGCTGGGGTTCATCGAACGGCCGCTGGCCCAGGTGGGTCGACTCGGCAACGCCTCAGTGATCGTCGCCGGTGTGTCTCTCCTGCTGACCGCCGAACTGCTGGCCGAAGCCCCGGTAACGGTCCTCGTCGCCGGAATCCTCGGAATGATTACCTACCTGGCGGTAAACGGACTGGGTGGGCTGCTGGAGCAGACCGAAGCTCTGGAGGACGTCGTCGGCGTGGAGCCGCTGGCCACCTCCCTCGTCAAGGCTGCCCCGACCGGACCCAGCGAACTGGCCAAGGCCGGCGGCCGAGCGGCGTTCTTCCTGTTCCTCTATCTCGAGGTGCTGGATAGTTCGTTCTCGTTCGACGGGGTCATCGGGGCGTTCGCGATCACTTCTGACCCGATCATCATTGCCCTCGGTCTCGGCCTGATTGGCGCGATGTATGTCCGGTCCATCACGGTATTCTTGGTGCGGAAAGGCACGCTGAACGAATACATCTACCTCGATCACGGCGCGCACTGGGCGATCGGCGCGCTCGCAGCCCTCTTGCTGGTGAGCATCGGCGTCCACGTTCCGGAGGCGTTGACCGGTCTGCTCGGCCTGGCCTTCATCGGTGCCGCTCTGGTCTCCTCGGTCCAGAATCGCAAACGGGTCCAGGCCGAGGAAGATCTCGCTGCGCTCGCGAAAGAACCAGTCACAGCCTGAATTGACTTGACCACTCGGAGGGAAATCAATGGCGATTGACTACACGAAACGCAAACCCGCCGCCGCGCCCACCAGCGCTCCGGTGTCGCTGTCCAAGGTCACTCTGACCAAGAGCGCTCCGTCGGTCTCGCTGACCAAACAGGGTTCGGGCAACGGCGTCCTGCGGGTGAACCTGAACTGGACCGCCCGCCCGGCCGCCCCCGCCGGTGGCGGTTTCCTGAAGCGCATCGCGGCCAATGCCACGCCTGCCACGGATCTCGATCTGGGTTGCCTCTATGAATTCATGGATGGCACCAAAGGTGTTGTCCAGGCACTCGGAAACGCCTTCACGGCAACCGGTGGATTCTCTCCGAAACCGGTGATCTGGCTGGACGGGGACGACCGATCCGGGGAGGTCAGCGGCGGCGAGAACTTGCACGTCGATCTCACCCAGAGCAAGAACATCCGTCGCATCCTGGTTTTCGCGCAGATCTATCAGGGTGCCTCGAACTGGGCCGCCGCCGCGGGTGTCGTCACTCTCTTCCCGGTGGCCGGCCCGCAGGTCGAGATCCAGCTCGATGAACACGACCCGAAGTCGCGGCTCTGTGCCGTGGCCATGTTTGAGAGCGACAACGGCGAACTCTCGGTTCGCCGCGAGGTGCGTTACATCCAGGGGAGCCAGCGCAACCTGGACGAACAGTACGGCTGGGGCATGCAGTGGGCCGCTGGTCGCAAATGAACCGGAGAGGGAAAATCACGTGAGCGTCAGTCTTTCCAAGGGCCAGCGGGTATCACTGACCAAACCTGGTGGCGGCACGCTGACCCGGGTTCGGATGGGGCTCGGCTGGGATGCGATCAAGAAGCGCGGGCTCTTCGGTGGGTCCAAGTCGCAGAGCATCGACCTGGACGCTTCCTGCCTGATCTTCGACGCCAGCGGGCACCTGGTCGATCAGGTCTGGTTCAACCAGCTACAGAGCAAGGACGGCGCGATCGTCCATACCGGTGACAATCGCACCGGCGCCGGTGATGGTGACGACGAATCCATCATCGTGCAGCTGGAAAAGTTGCCGGCGCCGGTGACCACTCTGGTCTTCACCGTGAACTCGTTCACCGGGCAGAACTTCTCGCAAATCGAAAACGCCTCCTGCCGGCTGGTCGACGAGACAAATGGGGTGGAGCTGGCGCGCTTTGATCTGAGTGGGTCCGGCGCGCACACCGCCCAGGTGATGGCCAAGGTGGCGCGGGACGGGGCGGGCTGGTCGATGACCGCGATCGGGGCGATTGCCTCCGGCCGTACCATCCAAGACCTGGTACCGGTAGTCACGACACACCTGTGAGAAACCTTCCGGACGAGACGGCGTGGCCTGGTCAGGCGGCCACGCCGTGACTGACTACGGCCGCGCGGATTCGGATTCGGATTCGACGGCGATTCCCGTGTACGGGTCGGCGCCGATGCGGCCCGCCGAATCGGCGGCTCTGGCTGACCCGCCGGCGGCAGTCCTGCCGGCGGCCGAACCAGCGGAGGCCGAACGACCGGAGGTCGAACTAGCGGAGGCTGAACTACCAGGGGCAGGCCCGGCGGAGGCAGCCCTACCTCAGCCAGGCCCACCGCAACCGGACTCACCGAGCCCGGCCGTTGACGTCGTCGAGGCGCTCACCGCGGTGTCCACACAGCTGAGCGAATTGCTCCGGCTGCGGGCTCGGGACGTCGATCTGGCCGACCGGTTGTACGCGGAAAACACCCGGCTTCGAACCGGCGAGTTCGCCGCTGCGGTGGCACCGCTCTTGACCGGCTTGATCCGGCTGCATGATCAGATGACATCCCTGGCCAATGGTGATCCGTCGAGCGTGGCCGGCATGTTGCGGATCCAGCTGCTGCAGATCCTGGACACCGCAGCCGGATTGTCGCCGTTCGAGCCCCAGCTCGGTGAGCGCTTCGACTCCAGTCGGCAGGCCGGGGTCGGGCGGGCAGCAACCGCCGATCGGGCAGCGGAGGGGACCGTGGCGAGGAACATCAAGCCTGGTTTCGAGCGCGCCGACGGTTCCGTCGTCCGGGTCGCTCAGGTCGAGGTCTACCGATTCGAATCGCCTCAACAGTGACCGCAGCGTCTCGCAGAAGGTATCGCCGCAGGATCGACCAGGCCAGGGTCGACCCGGCCAGATAAGGGGAGCAGCAATGCGTTCCAAGGTGTTCGGTATCGACCTCGGCACCACCTACTCGTGTGTCGCCGCCGTCGACGAGTTCGGCCGTCCCGCCGTCGTCAACAACTCGGACAGCCAGCCGACGACTCCGAGCGTGGTGATGTTTGATTCGCCGAACGAGATCCTGGTGGGTATCCAGGCCAAGCGGAACGCCCGGGTTCGCCCGGACAACGTCGTTAGCCTGGTCAAGCGGCACTTGAGCGACCCGGACTGGCGTTTTCGGGCCTTCGACACCGACTACTCGGCCTCGGCCATCTCGTCTCAGATCTTGCGCGCGCTGGCCCGGGACGCCGCACGAGTGACTGGCGAGGTGATCACGGACGTGGTCGTCACCGTACCCGCGTACTTCGGTGACGAGGAGCGGAAGGCCACGAAGCTGGCCGGTGAACTGGCCGGGTTGAACGTCGTCGACATCATCAACGAACCCACTGCGGCCGCGTTCGCCTACGGCTTCGCGCAGGAAGGGTCGTCCAACGAAACGGTCCTGGTCTATGACCTCGGCGGGGGTACCTTCGACACCACCGTGATCCGACTGTCCGAGCGCCGGATCGACGTGATCGCCACGGCCGGAGACCATGAACTCGGCGGTGTCGACTGGGACGAGCGGTTGGCCAGCTATCTGGCCGGCAAGTTCGTCGAGGAGCAGCCGGCTGCCGGTGATCCGCTGGACGATTCGTACGGCGCCCAGGATCTGATCACCACCGCCGAGGAGACCAAACAGTCATTGTCCGGCCGGGAATCGGTCGACGCCTTCGTCATCCACAACGGTGGCCGGGCCTCAATCACGGTGACCCGCACCGGCTTCGAGGAGCTCACCAGCAGCCTGCTGGAGCGGACGATGGAACTGACGCAGCAGGTTCTGGCCGCTGCTGCGGCGAAGGGCGTCGCCGGCCCGGATCGGGTGCTGCTGGTCGGCGGGATGAGCAAGACTCCTGCAGTAGCTCGGCGTTTGCGGGAGGTCTTCGGGTTCGAAGCCCAGTTGACCGACCCCGATCTGGCGGTCGCCAAAGGTGCGGCGATCTATGGGCAGAAGAAGGAACTCGAATCCCTGGTCATCAACGATCTGGTGGCCCAGGGCAAGCTCAGCGAGGGCCAGTCGCTGGCCGAGGCGCAGCCGGGTGATCTGAACCGGGCGGTGGAGAAGACGGCCAGCCAGTTCGGGCTGACCACCAGCGCGGTCTCCGAACTGGTCGGCACGGAGGTCTCCAACGTCACCAGCCGTGGCTTCGGGGTGGAGGTGTCCCGCACTAACGCCGGCAAGGACGAGCTGTACGTCGAGTTCCTCGCCCACGCGAACGACACCCTGCCGATCTCGGTGGAGCAGACCTTCTTCACCGCAGTGGCAGACCAGAAACTGGTGCGGGTCCGGGTGCTGGAACAAGCGACCGGCCTGGAGAGCGACCGACTGGAGGACAACAAGGTGGTGGTCGAGGGCATGCTGGAGGGCATCCCGGCCGGCCACCCGCGCGGCACCGCGGTGACCGTGACGTTCGGCATGGGCCGTGACCAGACCATCGAGGTCACTGCTCGGCATGTCGCGGTCGCGGAACCCCTTCTGCTGCGTGCCGAGATGGGTGCCGCCAGCGCTGCCATGCGGGACGACGAGAAGGCGAAAGTCGATCTGCTCAAGCAGCGGACCTAG
>DATINJ010000255.1:0-15900 GCA_035474375.1 Kineosporiaceae bacterium
CCAGCACGAGATCAACGGTTTTCAGATGTTCGCCGACGACATCGATGTGGCCGAAATCGCCCACCTGACCAGCGGAATGAGCGGTGCTGACCTGAAAGAGCTGCTGCGCCGGGTGCAGATGACCAAGGCGATGCAGGAGGCCCGCGGCTCGGCTCGAGCCGGTGCCATTACCCAGGACGACCTGCGCGCGGTCGTGGCCCAGCTGCGACTGCGCTCCAGCATGCGCTAGTACTCCCGGGTCCTCCGGCGTCCCAGAATCGCTCAGGTGCCGAGGGCGAGGGACGCCGCCAGTGTGATCATCACGGTGGCGATCAGGGCGTCGAGCGTCCGCCAGGCGGAGGGCCGGCTGAAGATCGGGCGCAGCAGTCTCGCTCCGTAACCCAAGGTGCAGAACCAGAGCAGGCTGCCGGTCGCCGCCCCCGCGGTGAACCACCAGCGCTGCCCGTCGTGGGTGTTGGCGATCGAGCCGAGGAGCACCACGGTGTCCAGGTAGACGTGCGGGTTCAGCCAGGTCAGCAACAGGCAGGTGCTCACGGTGCCGGCCAGCGACCGGGCCACGGCGCTGTCGGTGGAGGTCAGCGAACCCGGATGGAGCGCTCGCCGGGCGGCGATCAAGCCGTACCCGAGCAGGAAGAGCGCCCCGCCGAGCCGAACCGTCGGCAGCATCCAGGGCACCCGATCGAGGACCGCCCCGGCCCCGGCCACACCGGCCACGATCAGCGCCGCGTCGGACAGCACGCATACCGCGACCACCGCCGAGAGGTGCTCGCCGCGCAGCCCTTGCCGGAGCACGAAGGCGTTCTGGGCGCCGATGGCGACGATCAGCGAGAGGCCGAGACCGAGCCCGGAGAGGGAGGCGAGGAGTGCGGCTGACGTGGACACAGCTCGACGTTAAGGCCGTGCGCATCACAACAGAAGCTAAAGATTCTGCGGATACATTAGCGTTGCTGTTTATGGACTTCGATCCGGCCCAGCTTCGGGCCTTGAACGCCGCAGTGTCCGAGGGCACGTTCGAGGCGGCGGCCCGGCTGCTGCGGGTGACGCCATCGGCGGTCAGTCAACGGCTCAAGGCGCTGGAGATCGCGGCCGGGCGGGTGCTCCTGGTGCGAACCAAGCCGATCCAGGTGACCCCGTCCGGTGCCGTTGTGCTGCGGATGGCCCGAGAGATCGAACTGCTGGCAGCCGATACCGCGCTACAACTCGGGAGCGAGGAGTCACCCGGACCGCGCCTGGCGCTGTCCCTGGCGGTCAACGCCGATTCACTGGCCACCTGGGTGCTGCCGGCCCTGGTTCCGCTGGGTGACTCGATCGGCCTGCACGTGCACCGCGAGGATGAGGGCCGGACCAGCGATCTGCTCCGCGAGGGGGTGGTGATGGCGGCGATCACTACCCAGGCGCGGCCGGTGCCGGGTTGCCGCGCGGCCCGGCTCGGGGTGATGCGCTACCGACCGATGTCGACTCCCGACTTCGCTGCCCGCTGGTTCCCGGACGGCGTCACGGTGGCCGCGCTGGCCGAGGCGCCGGTGGTGGTGTTCGACCGCAACGACCACCTGCAGCACCGCTACCTGCGCCGGCGCAGTACCAAAGCCCTTGATCCGCCGACCCATCAGATCCCGTCGTCGGAGGGCTTCGTCACCGCCGTCCGGCTCGGACTGGGCTGGGCGATGGTGCCGGATCTGCAGAGCGAGTACCCGGAACGTAAGGGCGAGGTGATTGACCTGGATCCCCGCGGGGCGATCGACGTGGTGTTGCACTGGCAGCAATGGAAACTGCGCTCGTCGTCTCTCGACCGGGTGGCCGACGTCATCCTGGCGGCGGCCCGAAAACAGCTCCGCTGATCGCTTCTCGCCGACCCTCCGGCCCGATCAGCGGGCGTCCTGCCAGCCGCTGGGATGGGTGCCGCCGGGCACCGGAGCGGCCGGGTCGTACGGCGTCCGGGTAAAGAGAAAGGAGCCCAGGTCCAAGGCCACCACCCGGTCCTCGTCCAGGACCGGCCGCAGCCGTTCGCCGGCGTGGTAACCAATGAGCCCGATCCAGCTGCCGTCGTCGCAGCGGCGAAAGCGCGAGCCTCGCCCGCCGCCGAGCAGCGGCAGGAGCTCCAGTTCGCCGTCGGTGTTCAGCCGCAACCCGTAGCCGGTCGTGCCCCAGTACCAGGTTCCGACCAGGCTCAGGTCGTCGTCATCGATGAAGTCGAGCGGTTGCCAGGCGGGCATCACATGAGGTTCGTGCTCGCGCACGGTGGTCAGAGCGCGCAGGACGACCTGAGTGTCCAGCCCGCTGGTGGCGTTGGACAGAGCCAGCGCGCCGGTCTGCTGATCGGGGTCCACCCAGAGCGCGCAGACGAATCCCGGCATCGACCCGGTGTGCCCGGTGTAGGTCACCCCGTTCAGCCGCACCACCTGCAGGCCGAGCCCGTAGGCCACCCACTCCGCAGCCGAGGAGTCCACCCCGGCCGGTTCGCGCATCTCCGCCAGGCTGTCCCGGTCCAGTACATCCCCGGTATCGCCGATCAGGAAGGCGGTGAAGCGGGCGAGATCGGCGAGGGTGGACCACAACTGCCCGGCCGGGGCCATCGCGCCGGCGTCGTGCTCGGGTTCGGGCTGGAGGACGTCGGCCCACGGATGCACGGCCCAGCCTCGGGCGGCCCGGCCGTCGGGGCGGGTGGTGGTGCGCTTCATCCCGAGCGGCAGGAGCACCTCGTCGCGGACGACGTCGGCCCAGCTCCGCCCCCTGATCCGGGAGATGACCTCGCCCAGAGCGGCGTACCCGATGTTGGAGTAGTGAAACCGTCGCCCGGCGGCGTGCGGTACCTCCGAAGCGGCGGTGAGCTGGGCGGCCAGCTCCGGCCAGGGGACACCGGGCGTGCGTTCCCACCACTGACCGGGCGCCTCCGCGCGGGTACCCGCATTGTGGGCCAGCAACTGCCCGAGAGTGCGCTCGCCGAACGGAGTTCCCGGCAAGTACCTCTCCAGCGGGTGATCCAGGTCGAGCAGGCCCGCATCACGCAGTCGCAGCAGGGCGACCGCGGTCACCGGCTTGGTGATGGAGCCGATCCGGTACTGGACGTCGTCGTCCGGCTCCGCGCCGTCCACCTGGCCGCGACCGGTGGACCAGGCCAGGTCACCATCTCGGACCACGCCGGCGACCAGGCTCGGCACTCGCCCGAGGCGCTGCGCCCGGGCCAGGTCGGCGAGCAGGTGCCGGGCGGTATCGGTGGCCAGCGGAGTGGAGTGCGCATTCGTCACGCGCTGTAGCTTACGACTCGGCTCGGTGGCCGGCGCTACCGTCGGCGGATGGACCGTCGACACCTGGAGTACTTCTTGGCCATCGCCGAGTCCGGAAGTTTCACCAGGGCGGCGGCGGTGCTGAACATCGCGCAACCCTCGCTGTCGCACACGATCCTGATTCTGGAGCGGGAACTCGGGGCACAGTTGTTCGAGCGGCTGGGTCGCGGCGTGAAATTGACCCCCGCCGGGCAGGCTCTGCTCGGGCCCGCCCGGCGGACCCTCGGGTCCTTCCAGCTGGCTACCTCGGCGGTCCGGAGCATTGCTGATACCGGGTTCGGCCGGTTGTCGGTGATCACTAACACGCTCTGGGCGATCGAGCCGCTCGTTCAGATCATCGGGGAATTCCGGCAATTGCACCCGGCGGTCCAGTTCACGGTGGCCGATCCGCAACGCCGGTTCGATGTCCTGGAACAGGTCCGCTCGGGGGACGCCGATTTCGGGTTGGTCGACGGTGTCCCGCCGAAAGGCGCGCTGGAGAGCCAGTGGCTGGTCGATCACCGACTCGTCGCGGTCCTGCCGCCGCGCTCGGTTCCCGGGTCGACCACCGTGACCCTGGCCGAACTCGTTCCGTTCGGCCTGATCAGCACTCCGCAGGGAACTGCCCTGCGGGAATTGTTGGACGACGAACTGCAGGCCGCCGGGGAATCCTCAGAGATCGCCGTGGAGACCGCGCACCTGGCCTCGGTCGTCCCGCTGGTGCTCGCCGGCGCGGGGGCGGCCTTGCTGCCGGAAGGACTGGCCGCGACCGCCGAGGCGAAGGGCGCCAGGGTGGTACCGATGGCCAAGCCCCGGATCGCGGCCGTGCACCTGATCTGGCGGGCCGGCGGGCTGACCGGCGTGGCCGAGCATTTCCGGGCGGTGGCGGCAGCGCTGTTCGAAGCCACCGATAGATAACTCCTATCAGTGCTGTAGAAAATGCGTATTTCTTGACCCATCAATAGGTCTCGACTTCACCAGGCGCGGGTGCGACTATCGGCTTCACCTTTCAAAGGTGAAAGTTGGAATGTTACGAAACAATCCGCCAGGTGAAAGTCTGCGAGTAATTGTTAAATTCCAGTGAATCGATTTGGCTCCGAGTTATCGGAATTCATCGGAATTTATCGGGAGGTCTCGGTGTCCGAAGCAGGCACGGCCGAACACAGCCACGGGCACTCGGCGGGGCATCGGCACGCCCGGATGTGTGGCGGCGTGGATCACAACAGCGGCAGTTACACCCCGCAGCAGCGCGCCGATCTCGACCGGGTACTGGACTTCAACCGGCGGATGGCCGAGAAGATCGATGCCGGTGTGGATGTCGCCGGCACGGAGGCATTCCTCGACCCCGATCCGCTCCGGTACATGTGGGTGGACGAGGGGCAGGGTCGAATCGAGGAGGTCATCACCAAGGCACACCAGATCCTCGACTCCGCTCCCGCGCTGCCCGGCCACACCCGGTTGAGCGCCGTTGCCCTTCCGGGCTCGCACCGAGCCAGCCGCCCCAGCGTCAGTGCGGGCCCCGACGGCACGCGGCTGACGACCTGGATCGAATGGGTGCCCGACCAGGGTGACGTCGTCCAGGCCCTGGTGGAACGCGCCGGTCCCGAGTTCGCGTCTTTCGGGTCGCCGGTCACCGTCTCGGTCGGGGTGCGTGACGTCTTCCGGCCGACCGCTCTGGTCACCGAGCACGGCGTCCCCTGGGTGTTCTACGGGTCCAGCCTGGACGGGGTGGTCGCCGTCCTGGCCACCCGACTGACCGCGGCCGGCTGGAGCGAACCGGCGGTGGTCAGTACGTCCGCGGCGCCGTCGTTCAACCAGGAGGTCACCGCGCACGCCGACGGCAGCCTGGAACTGTGCTGGCAGGGGCGCAACGGTGACAGTTTCGGGATCTGGTCGCGGCGCTGGGACGGCGAGTGGCAGGGGGCCACACTGGTCAGCACCGGTGCCGAGACCAACGTCTGGGACCCGGCGGTCACCGCCTTCGCGGACGGTTCCTCGGCGTACGCCTGGTCGGAGTACGCCGGTGGCGCGTACCGGGTGGTCGTTCGCCGTCGGTACGCCGACGGAACCTTCGGTGAACCCCGGCCGGTCACCTCGGGCCGCGACTATGCGCTGCACCCGCATCTCGCGGTGACCACCGACCAGCGGTTGTGGTGCGCCTTTGACGTCATCACCGTGGCCGGCCACGGCGGCAGTGGTCCGACGAAGTTGCGCCCGGCCGCGGACCTGCTTGCCTATTCGGACGACGATCGAAGCACCATCGAGGGGATGCGAGCGGCCGGTGACAGCGTGCCGCCCGAACTACTGCCCGAGGTCACCGCCTCGATCCGAGTGGTCCAGCTCGGCGACCGAGTCGTCGAGGCCCCCGGTGAGCTGGCCGGACACCTGAACGTGGTCCCTTCCGGGCTACCGCGACTCATCGCCACCCCGGACAACGGGCTGAGCGTGGTCTACCGGATCCACCGCAGGCTGCCGCTGATGACGTATTACTGGGAGGTCGCCGTCCAATCGCTGACCACCGAGGGCTGGGCCCCGGCGTCCACCGTGCGCGGCACGGACGGAACGCTGGAGGAAGCGGCCGTCACCGGTTCCGCCGACGGCGTGCTGATCGTGGCGCAGACCGACGGCCGGTTGGCGCACGCCCTGGAGTGGACCGAGGGCTTCGGCGGCCGCGAATGCCCCTACCTGCTGGAGCACCAGGGATCGGTGATCTGGCACGGCATTCATGGCGTCGGGGTGATCGTGGCGACCCGGATCGGCCTGCCCGGCCCGGCTCTGGAGCTGCCCGCCGACTCCGGCCACTCGGTCCTGCACGCCGATGAGCGGGTCGAATCGCGGCGCTGGTACCCGGCGACTCTCGACCCCCACACCGACGCCGACGGCTTGGCCAATGATCGGCGTTATGTGGCCGAGCTCGAGGGCCGTTCCTACACCTTGTACTGGGGCGATCTGCACCGGCACTCGCTGGTCAGCCGGTGCACAGCGGGGGACGAGCCGTCGCTGGAGGACTTCTACCGCTACGCCTGGGACGTCTGCGAGTACGACTTCTGGGCGGTCACCGACCACTCCGAGAACTCCACCGACTATCAGTGGTGGAGCATCCAGAAGATGGCGGACCTCTTCCATCTGCCGGGCACGTTCGTCCCCTTCTACGGTTTCGAATGGACGTCGGCCGATCACGGGCATCAGAACGTGATCTACGGCGATGTCGCGCGCGGCGCCCCGATCTTCTCCGCCTTCGCCGATGGCAGCACCGACCCGGCCGGGTTGTGGGCCGGGCTGGAGAAGCACCCCGACTACCCAGCGATCACGATCCCGCACCACCCGGGATCGGCGATGGTGCACAACGACTGGGACTACTTCGACCCGCGATACAGCACCCTGGTGGAGATCTTCCAGGCCTGCCGGGGCAATTATGAGGGACCAGGCGCTTTCCGCCAGTACTCGGACGCGATCGTGGACGGCACCTTCACCATTGACGGGCTGATGCGCGGCCACAAGTTCGGCCTGATCGCCTCCTCCGATCACGGCCACGGCGCCAGTTATGTCGGCGCCTTCGCTGAATCGCTCGATCGGGCATCGGTTTTCGAGGCTCTACAGAATCGGCGGACGTTCGCGGCAACTACCCGGGACGTGGTCGTCGATGTCCGGCTGGGCGCTGCCTTCCTCGGCGAGGACGTGCTGCTCGCGGGCCCGCGCACGTTCGCCATCCATGCGCAGGGGTATACCGAGCTGGCCCGGGTCGACATCGTGCGCAACGGCACGGTGGTGCACGTCGAGCGCCCAGCCCTCGACCTGCCCGACGGCTGGGTCGAGCTGGCGATCCGGCTGGAGTGGGGCGGCTGCGATCAGACCACGGTCTGGGACGGGGCGCTGACCATCGCCGGTGGGGCGATCGTGCAGACTCCGTTCGTC
Organism: Kineosporiaceae bacterium; assembly: GCA_035474375.1. Classification (GTDB taxonomy): domain Bacteria; phylum Actinomycetota; class Actinomycetes; order Actinomycetales; family Kineosporiaceae; genus JANNPJ01. Next base: position 7,179 of record DATINJ010000255.1, read on the forward strand.
TGCCCGGAGATCACCGCCGTCACGGCGAACGAGGTGGTCTGGCGTAACACCACGCACAGTTTCGGTGAGCTGTACGGCGCGCAGCGCGGCGGGATCGACGTCAGCGTCACCGGACCGCCGGACGCCGTCATCTCGGTCCGCTCCGGTGAGCGCCGGCTGGAGCTGACCCTGGGTGCGCTGATGGCCGCACCGCTGCAGGAGATCCCTTCTCCGCTGGGCCATTTCCGGCTTCAGCCGGGCATCGGTGGGTTGTCCACACTCGGTACCGACCGGCTGGATCTCAGCTGGACGGACGACAGCCTCGAACCCGCCTTCTACTACGTCCGCGTGTTCCAGGTCGACGGCGAGATGGCGTGGTCATCCCCGATCTGGGTCACCACCTCCGGAACAGGAGCACCCGTATGAAACCGATCCGTACCCATCCGCTGCTACGCCTGGCCCTGACCACCGTCTCGCTGCTGGCCGTGGTGACCTTGGCGGGCTGTTCCAGCGCGGAGCAAAAGGGCGACTTCGCTCTGACTCAGGACAACGACGACAGTGCTGGTGCCGGTACCTCCGTCACGCTGGTCGAGCAGCCCTGGGTGGATCTGCAGGTGGAGAACGAGATCAGCAAGCAGCTGCTGACCAAGCTCGGATACTCCGTCAAGATCGACAACGTCTCGGTGGAGCTGGGGGCGCAGGCCCTGTCCACCGGGGACGCCGACGCCTACCTCGGCAACTGGTGGCCTTCGCAGCAGCTCACCTACGGCAGCCTGATCGACGCCGGCAAGGTCGACGTCACCAGCACCCTGATGAAGGGCACCGAGTACGCACCGGCCGTGCCCGGTGAGACCGCGCAGAAACTCGGCATCAGATCGCTGGCCGACCTGGACAAGAATGCCGCCGCCTTCGGCCGGAAGATCTACGGCATCGAGGCCGGCTCACCCGGCAACGAGACGATCCAGAAGGCGATCGACGCGGACGCCTACGGCCTCGGCGACTGGAAGCTGGTCGCCAGCGGCACCCCGGCGATGCTGGCTCAGGTGGAGAAGCTGACCGCGGCCGGCCGGCCGGTGGTCTTCCTGGGCTGGAGCCCGCACTGGATGACGGTCCAGTTCAAGACGGTCTTCCTGGAGGATCCGCAGAAAGTCTGGGGTGGGGCCGGGGAGATCCGGACGGTCACTCGCAGCGGCTTCGCCGAGTCGGCACCGGCCATCGACACCTTCCTCGGGAACTTGACCTTCACCACCGACGAGGCCGGTCAGTTCTACTTCGATCACGACAAGCAGAAGCTGGAGTTGAGTGACATCGCCAGTAAATGGATCACAGCGAATCCGGACCGGGTGAAGACCTTTCTGGCCGGGGTCACGTCTGCCGACGGCAAGCCGGCCGAGTCGGTGATCTTCCCGTGACCGGGGTTGACGGATCGCCATCGACCGCGAGTTTCGCGGTCGAGGCTCGGCACCTGATGAAGGCCTACGGTCTCAGTGGGCGGGCCGCCACGACTGCGCTGGCGGCCCCCGATCCGGCCGCCGCGGTCGCCGAGGCCGGCGGCTTCCTCGGTGCGAACGACGTCAGCTTTCAGATCAGCACCGGCGAGATGTTCGTCGTCATGGGGCTTTCCGGCTCCGGAAAGTCGACGGTGTTGCGAATGATCAACCGGCTGAACGACCCGAGCGCGGGCCAGATGCTGATCGATGGCGAGGACATCGTCACGGTCTCCGATGCGCGGCTGCGAGAAATTCGGAACACGAAGATTGGCATGGTGTTTCAGCATTTTTCGTTGTTTCCGCACCGGAGCGTCCGGGACAACGCGGCGTACGGGTTGAAGGTCCGGGGGGTCGGTCGCAGCCAGCGGTACGAGCGGGCGGATGCCGCATTGGAGCGGGTGGGTCTGGGCGGGCGCGGCGGCAAGTTCCCGCACGAGCTGTCCGGGGGGATGCGCCAGCGCGTCGGGCTGGCCCGGGCGCTGGCCGTCGATCCGCCGATTCTGCTGATGGATGAGCCATTCTCGGCACTGGACCCGCTGATCCGGCGGGACATGCAGGATCTGCTGATCCAGTTGCAGGCGGAGGACCGGCGGACGACGATCTTCGTCACGCACGACCTGAACGAGGCGATGCGGATCGGCGACCGGGTGATGGTGATGCGGGACGGCCGGGTGGTCCAGGTCGGCCCCGGGGTGGAAATCGTGGCCAACCCTGCGGACGACTACGTCAGCGAATTCGTCTCCGATGTCGACCGGGCGCGGGTGCTCACCGCGCAGGACCTGCTCCGGCCGCCGCTGCTGACCTTCGCAGTCGGCGAAAACCCGGCGACGGCGCTCACCAGGCTCGCCGACAACGAGGCGAACGGCGCGTTCGTGGTCGACGCTGACGATCGGCTGCTCGGCGTGGTCACCGACACCAACCTGTCCGGCGCGATCGCCCGCGGGCGAAGCGATCTGGCTGACGTCGTCACCAAGGATTATCACGCCGTCCAACCAGACTCGATCATTGGCGATTTCATGCACCTGGCCGGCCGCCAAGTGGTGCCGGTCACGGTCGTCGATGCCGACGGCCGACTGACGGGCGTCGTCCCCCGGGCCGCGATCCTGTCCACCCTGTCCAGCGTCCGGGAGGAATCCCATGCCTGAGTTGAAGATCGGTCAGTACGGCGAGGACGTCATCACCTGGATGCGTGACCACCTCGGTGGGCTCTTCGACTTCATCGCCTCGATGATGACGCATTTGCTGCGCTGGACCTACGACCTGGTCGCCGGGCTGCAAGCGGTGCCGATGGTGGTGGTTTTCGCGGTGATCGCGCTGCTGGCCACTCGCAAGATCGGGCTGACCGTGGTGCTCGCCGTCGGGTTGCTGGTCGTCGACTCGATGGGCCTGTGGTACGAAACGATGCAGAGCCTGGCGACCGTACTGGTGGCCACCGTGGCGGCCCTGGTGGTCGGGATCCCGCTGGGGATCTGGGCGGCGTTCAGCCCAGCGGTTCGGGCCGTCGTCACCCCACTGCTGGACTTCATGCAGACCATCCCGGTGTTCGTCTACCTGTTGCCGACGGTGCTCTTCTTCGGGATCGGCCCGGTTCCGGGTGTGGTGGCCACGATCGTGTTCGCCGCGCCGCCGGCGGTGCGCCTGACGCAGCTCGGAATTCGCCAGGTGGATGCCGAAACTGTCGAAGCGGCAAAGGCGTTCGGCGCCAACTCGATGGAGGTGCTGCGGGAGGTGCAGTTGCCGCTGGCCAAGCCGTCAATCATGGCGGGCGTCAACCAGGTGATCATGCTCGCTCTGTCGATGGTCGTCGTCGCCGGTCTGGTCGGTGGCGGCGGGCTGGGGAGCATCGTCGTCACCGCAGTGCAGAGCCTGCAAATTGGTGCGTCGATCGAGGGCGGGCTCGCAGTCGTCATCCTGGCGATCTATCTGGACCGGGTGTCCGCCGCGCTCGGCGGCCAGGGCCGGGCGAATCCCGCATGGTGGCCGAAACGCCGGGCGGCGATCGGCGTCGAGGTTGCCCAGCCGACCACAGCGGGGCCGAAAACCCCCGAATTGGTTGCCACTGGCTGAGCGGCCGCAACCCGGATCGGTGTAAGTACCGCCGAAACGCCATTCTTGGGTCGTTTCGGAACGTTAGACCGTGCCGGGTTGCGGTCGTACCCGAGCGAAGACCTACCGGACCGGCCCCGGTGCGGCTTCGGGGTTCCCGGGTTGTCGGTCAACTGCCTGCGCAGCGGCTTGGGCGACGGCGAGGTCCTGCCAGCCCATTCCGACGCTCTTGAAGACGGTGAGGCCGTCGATCGGCGGTAGTCCAGGCAATTCGGCGAGGCTGGTCAACGCCTCAGCGGTCAGCGCGCCGGCATCGATCGCGAGCACGATGTCACCGGCCTCGCGCAGGGCGGTGGCCCGTTCCTCCACGACGACCCGACCGGCTCGGGCGAAGACCCGGTCGTCGAGTTCCCGGGTGTCCGGCTGGTGTGAGCCGACCGCGACCACGCAGGCGTGATCGGCGAGCAGGTTCCCGTCGAAGAGCGGGACGCCGGAGTTGGTGGCGCAGACCACCACATCGGCGGCACGGACGGCGTCCGGGCCACCGGTGCTGACCGCCAGCCCGTCGGCCCTGAGCCGAGCGGCGAGATCGGCGGCCCGGACGGAGTTACGGCCGACCACGGTGACCGTGGTGATCGGGCGAATCGCCCGGATCGCGGCCACGTGCGCGCCCGCCTGCGGGCCGGAGCCGAACACCGCCAAAGTTGCGGCGTCCGGGATGGCCAGCTGTTGAACGGCGAGGGCGGACACCGCAGGAGTTCGCAGCGTGGTCAACGCGGTGCCGTCGATAAGCAGCTGCGGGGCCAGGGTGAGCGGGTTGAACAGGACATACAGGGCGTGGATCCGAGGCAGGCCGCGGTCGGCGTTGTCGGGGGCGATGCCGAGGAGTTTGACGCCGAGCGCGGTGTCGGATCCGGCCGGCATCAACATCAGCTCGCCGTGAGCGACGGGTATTCGACTGCGCGGTGGCGCCGAACCAGGGTTCATTTCAGTAGTCAGGGCGTCACTGAGGGCAACAATCGCCTGCTTCCAGGAGACCGCTTGGGTGAGAGCTTCGGCATCCATGAATGGCAGAGCTTTCATAACGGATAGCTTCCCTGGAGCCGACCGGACAAGCCAGTGGTCCGGCGGTCAGATGCCTGCTGTGCCAAGGACTTGGCGATGTTCAAGAGTTTCAGGAGTCGAATCGCAGGTTTGTCTCGTCGGCCGCGTTCTTTCGGTTGCGCTGAGTTATCTCGACGGTATTTGCCGAACCGTTAGACGGCAGACCGTGTTTTTCGGCCAAAGCCTGGCACAGCGGACGTTAGGGTCACTCAGGTCGCAACAGTCGCTCATCCTGCCCAATGGTGCGCAGAAAATGTTAACGCTAACGAGCGTCGGTGACAGGTTCTCGGGTTGCGATAGCATCGCGTGCACGCACGATCGAGGCCTAACTTGATCGTTACTTAAGCGTTACGGTCTTGCATCTTGCCACTCGATCTGTTAGCGCTAACACTACCTACGGTCGGTTGTGAGTCCAGTCACTCGCCCGTCTACGGAGAGGAAAAGTTGATGTCGATCGCTCTTGCACGTCTTCGTGCGATCGCTCTCAACTACCGAACTTGCCAGCGCGACGACCTATCGTGACGCGGAGTGACGAGAGGCTGACAGCCTCTGTGCCGAGAACATCATTCCTGGCGGGTTATCTCTACACTTCGGGCCCCGAAGCGCCGAGAGCAATTGGTGCGCACCCCAAGGTCCGGAGCCAGGTCCACCCCCGGATGGCTCACCGCCATCCGGATGCGGTTGAACACGGACCGCAACAAAGCCAACCAAACTGGCCCGCCGACCGGCGTGCTGGATGCATCAGTGTCCGGGAGGACAAAAAATGAAGAGCTCCAAACTCGTCGGCACAGCGCTGGGTCTGTTCCTCGCGGTCAGCATGGCCGCCTGTGGATCGAGTGAGAAGTCCGTCGACGCGGCTGCTAGCGCCACCCCCGGTGCGGCCAACGCTGCCGGCGCCCTGGTCGGCGTCACGATGCCGACCAAGTCCTCCGAGCGGTGGATCGCGGACGGCAATAACGTCCAGGCTGCCCTGGAGAAGCTCGGCTACAAGGTCGACCTGCAGTACGCGAACGACGACATTCCGACCCAGGTCAACCAGATCGACAACCAGATCACCAAGGGTGCCAAGGTTCTGATCGTGGCCTCGATCGACGGCACCGCGATCACCACGCAGCTGCAGAACGCCGCCGACAAGGGCATCAAGGTCATCGCGTACGACCGGCTGATCCGCAACTCGCCGAACGTGGACTACTACGCCAGCTTCGACAACGCGAAGGTTGGCGAGCAGCAGGCGACGTCCCTGCTCACCGGGCTCAAGCTGAAGAACGCCGACGGCACCGACGGCACCGCCACCGGCCCGTTCAACGTCGAGCTGTTCGCCGGTTCGCCGGATGACAACAACGCGACCTTCTTCTTCAACGGCGCGATGAAGGTCCTGCAGCCGTACATCGACAGCAAGAAGATCGTTGTCAAGAGCGGCCAGACGAACTTCAAGACCGTCGCCACCCTGCGTTGGCTGCCGGAGAACGCGCAGAAGCGGATGGAAGACCTGATCACCAAGAGCTACGGCAGCGCGAAGGTCAACGGCGTGCTCTCGCCGTACGACGGCCTGAGCATCGGCATCCTGTCGGCGCTGAAGAGCGCCGGCTACGGCACGCCGAGCCAGCCGTACCCGGTTGTCACCGGGCAGGACGCCGAGGTTGCGTCGGTCAAGTCGATCATCAAGGGCGAGCAGTACTCGACGATCTACAAGGACACCCGCAAGCTGGCCGACGTGTCGGTCAACATGGCTGACGCTCTGCTGAAGGGCACCCCGCCGGAGACGAACAACACCACCGACTACAACAACGGTGTCAAGGTCATCCCGTCGTACCTGCTGGAATCAGTGATCGTCGACAAGGCGAACTACCAGAAGGAACTGGTCGACTCGGGCTACTACACGGCCGCAGACCTCGGCTGATCAACCGCAATTGACGGTTCCGCTGTCATCGCCGAACTGGCGATGGCAGCGGAACCCGTTATCCCCGAACACCTTCTGCCGAGTGGCCGGACGAAAAGGACGTATGGCATGTCAGATGTCATTCTCGAAATGCGGTCCATCACCAAGACTTTCCCTGGTGTGAAGGCCCTCCAGGACGTCAGTCTTCAGGTGGAACGCGGCGAGATCCACGCTATCTGCGGCGAGAACGGTGCCGGGAAGTCGACCCTGATGAAGGTGCTTTCCGGGGTCTATGCGCACGGTAGCTATGAAGGCGACATCGTCTTCGACGGTCAGCACTGTCAGTTCCAAGGGATCCGCGACAGCGAGCACCTCGGCATCGTGATCATCCACCAGGAGCTCGCGCTCATTCCGGAACTGTCGATCGCCGAGAACATCTTCCTCGGCAACGAGACAGCGACGCGGGGCCTGATCGACTGGAACGCCACCAACGCGCGGGCGGCCGAGTTGCTTGCGCGAGTCGGTCTGGACGAGAACGTGACCACTCGCATCCTCGATATCGGTGTGGGCAAGCAGCAACTCGTGGAGATCGCCAAGGCGCTGTCGAAGGAGGTCAAACTCCTCATTCTCGATGAGCCGACCGCTGCGCTCAACGACGACGACTCCGCTCACCTGTTGGATCTGCTGCGCGGTTTGCGTGACCAGGGCATCACCTGCGTGATCATCTCGCACAAGCTGAACGAGATCGCGGCGATCGCCGATTCGACGACGATCATCCGCGATGGCCGGACGATCAAGACCCTCGACATGGTGCGGGATGAGGTGACCGAGGAGCTGATCATCTCGCTGATGGTCGGTCGTGACCTCGAACACCGGTACCCGCCGCACGAGTCAACGGTTGGCGAGGAGGTGCTCCGGATCGAGAACTGGACGGTGCACAGCCCCACCCAGCGCGGTCGGGTCGTCGTCAAGGATGTCTCGATGACCTTGCGAGCCGGTGAAATCGTCGGTCTGGCAGGTCTGATGGGCGCCGGGCGGACTGAGCTCGCGATGAGCGTCTTCGGTCGTAGCTGGGGCGTGGACATCTCCGGTCAGCTCTACAAGAACGGCAAGCCGATTGAGGCGAAGAGTGTCCAGGCGGCGATCAAGCACGGTCTCGCCTACGCCACTGAGGATCGTAAACGCTTCGGTCTCAACCTGATTGATGACATCAAGCGAAACATCTCAGCCGCTGGACTGGGCAAGCTCTCGGCGCGTGGCTGGGTGAACGACAACAAGGAGTACGCGACCGCGGAGGAATTCCGCAAGAGCATGAACATCAAGGCTCCGAGCGTTCTCTCGATCACCGGAAAGCTCAGCGGCGGTAACCAGCAGAAGGTCGTGCTCTCGAAGTGGATCTTCACCAATCCTGATGTGCTGATCCTCGACGAGCCGACGCGGGGAATCGATGTCGGTGCCAAGTACGAGATCTACACGATCATCAACAAGCTGGCGGACGAGGGAAAGGCGATCCTCATCATCTCCTCCGAGCTGCCGGAACTCTTGGGAATCTGCGACCGCATCTACGCGCTGTCCGCCGGTCGGATCACCGGTGAGGTCGCCCGTGCCGAAGCTACCCCGGAACGCCTGATGCAATTCATGACGAAGGAAGAGACTTCATGAGCAAGGAACTGGAGCCGGTCGAGGTGGGCGCCGACAAGGGTGCGCCGATCCCGGAAGCAGTGGCCGTTACGGCGTCCACGGTCGAGACGGCCAAGCCGAACCCGACGGTCGAGCCTGCCAAGGGCAATTTCGAGATCTCCTCGGGCCCGTCCTCGTCGGGGCGTCTTTCGCAGTTCATGCCGCAGAATCTCCGCGAGAGTGGCATCTACATCGCGTTCGCGTTGATCGTCGGGCTGTTCACGATTCTGACCGACGGGCAGTTGCTGCAGCCGCAGAACCTGTCGAACATCATCGTCCAGAACAGCTACATCCTGATCCTGGCGATCGGGATGATCTTGATCATCATCGCCGGCCACATCGACCTGTCCGCCGGATCGGTGGTGGCGGCAACCGGTGCTTTCTCCGCCGTCCTGATGGTGAACCACGATGTACCCTGGGCGATCGCGATTCCGCTGACCCTGATCTTCGGGGCTTTGATCGGCGCTTGGCAGGGTTACTGGATCGCGTATTTCGGGATCCCGGCCTTCATCGTCACCCTGGCCGGCATGTTGATCTTCCGGGC
>DATINJ010000256.1:0-3257 GCA_035474375.1 Kineosporiaceae bacterium
ACTCGCGCAGCACGACCGCGAGATGGCGCGGTCCGATGATCAGCAGGTGATCGAGGCATTCGCGGCGCAGCGTGCCGATCCAGCGCTGGGCGATCGCGTTCGCGCGCCGTGCTCGAACCGGGGTGCGGATGATGCGGATGTCGACGCCGGCGAACACCGCGTCGACGGCGGCGGTGAATTTGCTGTCCCGGTCGCGATCAAGAACCGAAACCGGTGCGCCTGGCCGGGTTCGATGGAGACGACATCGCCGGGGCGGATCTCGTGGACCTCGGTGGCGTCGCGGCGGGCCCCGGCGGTGAACCGACGGCGGACTGGTCGTCCGGGTTGCGGATGCCGTCGATGTAGACGGTGCCGGTGAACCAGTCGGCGATCTGGCACCCCGATGCCTCGCTGCCGACGACGAGTACTGCACCCTCCGGCCGCTCTGCGGGGCTGCGGTAGCGCGTCGGGTCGGTCTGGAACACCGACGCAGAGACCTCGCGCGCGGGCGAATCTGCAGCGCCTGTTATCGAGAACGGTTGATTGTCGTCCTGACGGGGAAACCGGCATTCCCAGATCGAGAGGAACCGCGATGGGACTGACCCGTGCAGCATTGATCTTTGCCGCCGGCTACGTACTCGGACGTCCGGAAGGGCGCGCGAAGGTGACTCAACTGGCGCAGCGCCCCGAGGTGACGCAGTTACGCGAGCAGGCGGCACATACAGTCTCCAGCGGATGGCAATCCGGGAAGGAGCAGCTGACGACGGCGACCCGCCGGGCGAAGAAGCAGGCCGATCAGGCCTCGTCCACGAGCAACGGCTCGGGCCCGGACTACCCCGATCGGCGCCGCGGTCGCCTGCCGTCTTTCCCCCGTCGGGGTGCTCGGCCTGCGCCCGGGGTGAACACCACGGCTGCTGTCGGAACGACCCCCGCTACCGCAACGAGCGGCGGCACTTCCACGGTTCCCGTGGCGGACGCCCGGGCCTCGACGGCCACGACATCCACCGGTACGGAGCCCACAACTGCCACCCCGGGCAGCCCCATCGATCCGGGATCAACGCCCTCGACCAGCACTTCCGCAGAGCCAGGGGGTCCACCCGTAGCCTCTACCCCGCCCATCCCTCCGACAGGCACACAGTGAGGCTTTCCCCGTGGTTCAGACGGCGGGGATGAGGACCCGATCCGGCCCTCGGACAAGCCGGCCGCGGGGAGTCGGTCGTGCACGGTCGTCGGGGGCAGGGCCGTCGTCGGTTACGTCGATGCAGGCCCGGCGCTCTCCGAGTCGGTGTGCGGAACTTAGGGCTTCTTGCGGCGGTGGCCGATCTGCCGCGCATGGAGAAGTGTTGCGGCCACAAGCACCGTGATTGTCCCGATCGCGGCAACCCTGCCCAGTACCAGCGCGAGCACATCCCAAAAGCTTGGCGTGACATCAACGTCAAGCGGTGGACGCGGCAGCGGCATGCAGACCATCCAGAACGGCAGTGTGCTGGTTCGGCTTGTTCGACCCGAGCTCCGACTGATTCGTTCCGGCAGGCGGCCGTGTTACCGCCGCTCACCGCGGAGCGCGGGGCCACCAACGACGGTTCGAGCGCTCCGGGGACTCGTGCCTGATCAGAACGGCCGTCTCGGACCCCTGTGAATAGACGGCGACCGTCGCCAAGCCCGATCCGTCCGGCGGCAGCCACCGAGTGACGGACCGCTCCGGGGTGGCGTCGAACGACGTCCGGTACCAAAGGCCCGCGTCGATCACGTGAGCTGCTTCCTTGAAGGGATCCCAGAGGTCGGGCCGACCCCAAGTTCCCGCTGAGGCAGTGGCCAGGTACTCGATCAGGTCGCTGCCGAGTACGTGCGGCAGCGTGGTGATATCGCGCGGCAGGACGTCCACCATTGCATGGTCGGTCGAGTGCACCTGGTCGTTAACGCCCGGTGCCACGCCTGCGATGCTGCTTGGCCTGAGGTAGCTGCAGCGCGACTACGGGTCTTGAGGTACTCACCGAGCGGAGAAGCTGAGCCGCAGCATGATCTCGCCGTCGTCGATCTCTCCGGTGGGCTGGAAGCCGAACTGCTGGTAGAAGGGCCAGGGTTCGCCTTCGCCGGGCTCGTAGCTGGTCAGCAACTCGGTGGCGCCGTCGGCACGAACCAGATCGGCGATCTGCGTCAGCACCTGCCGGCCGATTCCGCACCGCTGGTACCGCTTGTCGATGAGCAGGCGCCAGAGGAAGTATCGCCCCTGGTAAGGGCCAGCCGGTGGGTTCCACGACAGCATCATGAAGCCGACCGGCTCTTCGCCGCGGTACACGGCCCGGTACCAGGGATTGGCCTCGGGCGTTCTTGCGGCCTCCTTGAGCGACTTGGACACGGAGGCGACGAACTGCTTCTGGTGCCGTCGGACGCGGAGGGCGCGAACTGCGTCCCGGTTGTCGTCGGTGATCTCTCGCAGGTGCACGCCTGGAGACGTCATATGGGCGCCCCTTTCCCTCCTTGTGCCGCAGCTGACTGTCCTACTGATCGTGCTGGGCGGGTAGGGACCGTAAAGGATGGGTTCGTTGTCGGGATCGGATACACCGGACCCGAGGGCCTGGAGACCCGAGGGCGGCGGTGGGAGTGCCGAGGCGAAGTCCTGCCCTGGCTCGAGCGCCGCCATCTGCCGTAGTGATGCGTTGATCTCCAGTACGGGCACCACGAAGTCATGCGGCTTCTCCCCGACATGACGAGGCTGCCGCTGCTCCATTCGGAGTGTCGCCGGGATGATCGTGCGTGCTTCCCTCGCAGCGCGAAGCACGTCAGCTGCGCCCATCCGGCCGAAATACCGGCTGCGCTACGACGATGCCCTTGACGTCGTCGCCGTCCACGGCGTCGGCGGTGTGGTTGGTCTGGCTCGCACGGGGAGCTGCGTCACCACCCGGCACAGAGCGGGTCCTGCCCGTCTCTGGTCTTATACCCGCCGCGATCAAAGAGAACGATGAAGCAAACCACGGCCGCTGGGTTTTGAATCGTAACTGAACCGTTCGGCGTCTTCACCGTCGTCGTGAGCGTTCCAACTCGAATATTCCCGTAGCCGGTCACCGCCCGGAGGTAGCTGGCGACCGGACAGAACTGCTTGTCGTTCCGGCGACCCTGTATGCCGATCTCGATGAAAAAGTCGGCCAGCTTAGGTGTGCCTGTGGCTTGCTCCGGGAGGAACGCAAACGCGGCTCGTACCTTATTGGGGATGGAATGCTCGATGCCTGCGGGAGCTTTCGCTGGCGCAGGAGCTGGTGCCAGGGCAGTGGTCATGG
>DATINJ010000257.1:0-2823 GCA_035474375.1 Kineosporiaceae bacterium
CGTTCCGAATTCGGCTGATCATGACGCCGCTGGCCGCGTTGACACAGCAGGTCGCGACGGGCGGCGGCGAGGGCGGGCGGTGGCGCCGGCAGTTCCCGACCGGCAGCACAGTGGTGGCCAGCATCGTCGTCACCCGCGCCGCCGGGCCGGACACCGCAGACTGCGCGGGTGACCCGGGCCCGCCGCCGGGAGCGCCACGCTGAGCACGGTTGCGGAACGTCGACAAGCTCGGACAATCGGGGCATGACCTGACCTGTCCGGTGTTCCGACGCTCGATTCGCTCCCGGCCAGGCCCTCGCGCAGGGGATTGGCGTAAGGAGCATCGACGTGTTTCGACAGATCTACGACCCGGTCCAGGATTCGCTGGGGCTTTCGACGATCTTCGCGGTGCTGCCGTTGGTCACCGTCTTCGTGCTGCTCGGCGTGCTGCGGATGCGGGCTGCCTGGGCAGCCCTGATCGCGCTGGCGGTGGCGCTCGCGGTGGCGGTGGTGATCTACGGCATGCCGGTCGGACAGGCGTTGTCGGCGAGTGCCGAAGGGGCGGCGTTCGGGCTGTTCCCGATCATGTGGATCGTCGTCAACGCGATCTGGATCTACACGATGACGGTCAGCACCGGGCACTTCGACGTGCTGCGCCGGTCTTTCGGCGCGGTCTCGGACGACGAGCGGATCCAGGCCATCATCATCGCCTTCTGCTTCGGCGCCCTGCTGGAGGCGCTGGCCGGTTTCGGGACGCCGGTGGCCATCACCGCGGTGATGCTGATCGCGCTCGGCTTCCCCAAGATGAAGGCCGCCGCGGTCGCCCTGGTGGCCAACACCGCCCCGGTCGCCTTCGGCGCGATCGCGGTGCCGATCACCACGCTGGCGAAGGTAACCGCCCTGCCAGAGCAGGATCTCGGCTCCACCGTCGGCCGCCAGACGCCGGTGCTCGCGCTGCTGGTGCCGTTGGCTCTGGTGATCATGGTCGACGGCCGCCGCGGGGTACGGCAAACCTGGCCGGTGGCCATCGTGGCCGGTGCGGTCTTCGGCGTCCTGCAGTTCGTCTGCTCCAACTACATCTCCATTGCGCTCACCGACATCCTGGCCGCCCTCGGCGGAGCGCTCGCCATCGTGCTGCTGCTGCAGGTGTGGCAGCCCGCAGAAGTGTTGCGAGGCGAGGGTTCTGATCCGGACGACGAGGACTCCCGGGTGGCTCGCACCGTGTCTGCGGCGGACGGCGGAGCCTCCCGAGTGGACGGCGGAGCCTCTCGGGTGGATGGCGGTGCGTCCCGGGTGGACGGTGGAGCCTCCCAGGTGGACGGCGGAGCCTCCCGAGAGGTCGTCGAGAAGGACCCGCCCGGCGAGGTCGCCAAAGCCTTCGCACCGTACGTGGTGATCATCGCGGTTTTTTCGCTGGCCCAGCTCGGCGCCATCAAGACGTTTCTGGCCAAGGGAACGTATGTCTTCAGCTGGCCCGGCCTGGATATCCGCAACCCTGCCGGAAAAGAGCCTTCTGCCGTCACTTTCACCTTCGGCTGGTTGCCGTCGGCGGGTACCTTGCTGCTCTTCGCCGGCCTGATCACGATGCTTATCCTGCGGATCGGCCCGGCGCTGGCGGCTCGCGACTATCTGCGCAGCCTCGACCAGTTGAAGTGGGCGATCCTCACCGTGGCAGCCGTGCTGGCCTTGGCGTACGTGATGAACCTGTCCGGCCAGACCATCACGATCGGGCAATGGATGGCCGGTGCTGGTGGTGCTTTTGCGCTGCTCTCGCCGATTCTGGGCTGGCTCGGGGTCGCGGTCACCGGGTCCGACACGTCGTCCAATGCCCTGTTCGGCACCCTGCAGGTCTCCGCGGCCAACGGGGCCGACCTGCCGCCGGTGCTGCTCGCCGCCGCGAACAGTTCTGGTGGCGTCCTCGGAAAAATGATCTCCCCGCAGAACCTGGCGATCGCCGCGGCCGCTGTCGGAATGAACGGCAAGGAAGGGGAACTGCTGCGCAAGGTGCTGCCCTGGTCGCTCGGATTCCTGGTCTTCATGTGCGTGCTGGTCTACCTGCAGTCGATCAGCGTGCTGTCCTGGATGCTGCCCTGACTGTTTCAGCCCTGACTGTTTCAGCCCTGACTTGTTTCAGTCCTGGGCGGTGGCCGGTGGGCGCTCCTTCTTCGGCAGCTTGCTGACCACCAGCTGGTAAGAGGTGTCCAGCGCTTCCAGGATCTCGTCATCGGGAATCGCCCCGCCGATCCGCAGCCGGTTCCAGCCATGGCGGCCGATGTACGCGGAGACCGTGACATCGTCCGGGTACCGGGCAAGCCACTCGTCGGCCTCCTCGCGGGTGTGCCCGCATTTGAGCCCGATCGAAGGCTCCGCCGAGTCGGCGCCCAAAAAAGCAAAGATCTTGCTCCCGACCTTGGCTACGACGTCGCCTTCCCACGGTTCATCTTGCCAGGCACCGTGTTTCGCTAGACATTCGGCTAGCAGTTCGGCCCACGTCATAGCTGCTCCTTCGCTCGCGATGCCGACGGACGTCGGATACCGAGGCTACCGGAGGCATCAAGCAGCGTGATCGGCAGTTGCGCCCGCTTTCGTGCCGCGAGAGGCGTTATTTGCGGGCGAAGCTGGCGATCTCCGCGGGAGGGCTGCGGCGGCCGATCACGGGTTTGAGGCGGGTATCCGTGCATGATCACGGGGTGGAGGTGGGCACAGCGAACGTCCAGGGTTCGCACCGGATCGAGTCAGGTCGGCGCCCGACAGTAGGGCCCATGACGACGACCACGCCCCCCAGGCAAGCGCCGGTCCCGGGCCCCGAGCGAATCTCCAGCCGGCACAGCGAGCTACCCACCG
>DATINJ010000258.1:0-25930 GCA_035474375.1 Kineosporiaceae bacterium
CCGGGATCTTTCACGTCCGAGCAGTGGATGTAGGCCGGAAGCTGGGGTCGGACGCGCTCGAGCCACGACTCCGCGGTGTCGCCTTCGCGATAGGTGAGGAGCTTCTCGATGTCGCGGTAGCTCGACCAGGTCGGCATCGAGAAGTGGTCACGGTTGGGGTAGAGGCTCGCGAGGTCGACGTCGGCGCCGAGGAAGGCGTTGAAGAAGGGCGTCGCCATGCGGTACTTCGCGACGCGGGCGGCATGATCGGGCTTCATGGCAGCCTCGGGGATGAGCCGACCGTACGTCTTCTTGATGTCGGCCGTGCTGATCACGTTCGTCGCGCGGTACGTCGCCCCGCCCTGCAGGCGTACGCCTGCGGCGCGACCGTTCTCGACGAGGATCTCTTCGGCGAACGCACCCGTGACGACCTCGCCGCCGAACTGCTGGATGACCCGCACGAGGTTGGCCGAGAACACCTGCCCGCCCCCCTCCGGGAACCAGGCCCCGCCGGACACGAACAGGTGCCAGAACGCGGCGAGTCCGGCGAACGGGAAGCGATCGGGCGGGCAGTTGACGCTCCCGCACGGCGACGTGGCGATCAGGACCTGGGCGCGCTCGCTGAGGCCGAACCGATTCATCACGGCGGTGGCCGACATCGTGGCGAGCCGGGCGTGGAGACCCAGCTTCGCAGCCGTTTTTGCCATGCCTCCGACGCTGGCTGCGGTGCCCCGGTCGATGGCACGCCCGAACTTCTGCACGACCTTGAAGAACTTCTCCAGCTGACGTCGTTCAGCGGGGAACAGTGCCGTGATGCGGACGATGTACTCGTCCCAGTCCGCCGGAGCGTCGAAGACGAGATCAGGGAACACGAACCGCTCGTAGCCGGTGCGGTCCATCGGGAGGTAGGAGATGTGCTCCTCGAGCCCCAGGCCGCGGAAGACCGTTGGCATGTCACCGTCGGGTCCACAGTTGCCGAGGTGGTGCACGCCGACCTGCCACTCCCACTTGCCCTTGCGCCGGAAGACATGGGTGCTTCCGCCCACCACGTTGTACTGCTCGAGGACGACGACCTTCTCGCCGGCCGCCGCGAGGGCGGCGGCACTGGACAGACCGGCGAGCCCTCCGCCGATGACTGCGGTGTCGTAAATCTTCACGGCAACCCCCTTCTTCGAGGCGCTTCGCGAACGCGGACTTACCAGTAGACCGATTGGTTTACCGGGAGCGACAGTACTGGCTGGTACACCGTTTGGTCTACCAGCGGGCGCCGTCTCCGGTCTGAGGGCGGACAGTAAGGAGTGATCGGGGCGGAACTGCCGGCAGCTCGTCAACACCGAGGTCCCATCAGGGCGCGACGCGACGGTCGGCCCTCGGTAGACTGGCCGGTATACCGAGGATGCTCGAACCCGACGCACGCATGAAAGGCCCAATCCATGCCGAGGACAGCCCGCGAGAGGTTGCTCGCCGGCGCCATTCAGCTGATGGCCCGCGATGGCGTGGCGGGTATGGGCGTGGCCGAGTTGATCAAGCACAGCAAGGTGTCACGCCGCTCGGTCTACGTGAACTTTCCGCGCGGCAAGGCTGAACTTGTCGCTGACGCCACGAAGTCGGCCGGAGAGATCATCGCTGGCGCGCTCGAGAAGCTGGTCCAGCAAGCCCCGGTCAGCTCGGCGCTGGTGAGCCTCGGCGCCCTCGTGGGCGCCAAGGTCGTCGCCGGCTCGGACTACACGATGGGATGCCCGATCGCCGCCGCGACACTGGGCCGGTCGGAGGTCCCCGAAGCCTCCCAGGCAGCCCATGCCGCCTTTACGCAGTGGGTGGACCTGCTGGCTGGCCGGCTCGAGGAGGATGGGGTCGACCCCCGCGAGACGCAGTCACTGGCAACGGCGATCGTGGCGGCGGTTGAAGGCGCGGTCCTGATGTCGCTGGCGGCGAGGTCCACCGATCCGCTGGACCGCGTGATCCAGCAGATGGTACGGCTGGTCGAGTCCTCCACGCCGATCGATGCGAAAGGCGCCGGGCGCGATTTGTCGTAAATCGATCGGCCTGACGTCACGGGGCCGGCGCCGTTCATGACGCGGCGCAGGAAGAACTCGTACTCATCGATCGGTGGGTTGTAGCTCATGGCGGTTCTCACCATTCTCGACTCGTGGATAGGGGCGGTCCGGCACAGCGCCGCACCGTGGGGGAGGTTTGTTCCGGGACCGTGAACCGCGGCCGGGTCAGAGCCGGGCGGCGAGCTCGGTGGCCTGCCGGATGGCTCGCTTGGCGTCGAGCTCGGCGGCGACGTCGGCGCCGCCGATGACGTGGGTCGGGCGGCCCAGCGCTTCGAGCGGTTCGATCAGGTCGCGGACCGACTCTTGGCCCGTGCACAGGATGATCGTGTCGACGTTGAGTACCCGTGACTCGGTGGTGTCGCCGACGGCGACCGTGATGTGCAGACCGTCGTCGTCGATCCGGTCGTAGGTCACGCCTTTGACCATCTCGACGCCGGAGTCCTTGAGCGTCTGGCGATGGACCCAGCCGGTCGTCTTGCCCAAGCCTTTGCCGAGCTCGGTTGTCTTGCGTTGGAGCAGTGTGACCTGCCGGCGGGGCGGCGTCTTGACCCTCGTTGTCAGGCCACCGCGCTCCAGGGACGGGTCTGTCACTCCCCAGCGCTGGTTCCAGTGCTGCACCGACTCGCCGACGTCGTACAGCAGGAACTCTGACACGTCGAAGCCGATGCCGCCTGCACCCAGCACCGCGACCCGTTCCCCGACGGTGGCGGTGCCCCGAAGGACGTCCTGGTAGCCGACGACCGATGGGTGGTCGATGCCGGGGATGGTCGGCACGCGCGGCTCGACGCCCGTCGCGACGATGATCTCGTCGAAGTCGGTCAGGTTCTGGATGTTCGCGCGGACGCCGAGGTGGATTTTCACCCCGTTGATCTCCATCTGGCGCGAGAAGTAGCGGATCGTCTCGCGGAACTCCTCTTTGCCGGGTATTTCCATCGCGAGCCGGAACTGTCCGCCGATTTCGTCGCGCGCTTCGAAGAGCTCGACGGTGTGGCCGCGCCCGGACAACTCGGTCGCGGCGGCGAGACCGGCTGGACCTGCGCCGACGACCGCAACGCGCTTGATGGCCCGAGTCGGCGACAGGACCAGCGTGGTCTCGTGACCCGCGCGGGGGTTGACCAGACAACTCGCACGCTTGTTGACGAAGCCGTGGTCGAGACACGCTTGATTGCAAGCAATGCAGGTGTTGATCTGGTCCGCACGCCCATCGCCTGCCTTCTGGACGAAGAACGGGTCGGCCAGCAGCGGCCGGGCCATCGAGACCATGTCGGCTTGGCCTGAGGCGATGATCTTCTCCGCGACCTCGGGAGTGTTGATCCGGTTGGACGCGACGACCGGAACCGTGACCTCGGCCTTGAGTTTGGCCGTGACCCACGCGAACGCCGCGCGGGGCACGGACGTCACGATCGTGGGTATCCGGGCCTCGTGCCAGCCGATGCCGGTGTTGATGAGAGAGACGCCGGCGGCCTCGATTCTGTGGGCCAGCTCGACGGTCTCTTCCCAGTTTTGCGCGTCGTCGACCAGGTCGAGCAGGCTCATCCGGTACATCACGATGAAGTCGTCGCCGACAGCCTCGCGGATTCGCTCGACGATCTCGACCGGAAAGCGCATTCGGTTGGTGGCGCCGCCGCCCCAGCGGTCCGTGCGGTTGTTGGTGCGCGCGGTCAGCATCTGATTGATCAGGTAGCCCTCGGACCCCATGATCTCGACGCCGTCGTAGCCCGCGCGGCGGGCAAGGACGGCCGAGGCGGCGAAGTCGTCGATGGTCCGGTCGACTTCCGTGGTCGACATCGCCTTGGGGGCTCGGAACGGAGTGATGGGCGATTTGATGTCCGACGCCGCCCGCTTGAACGGATGGTAGGCATAACGCCCAGCGTGGAGGATCTGCATCACGATCTTGCCGTCGTGCTCGTGCACCGCGTCGGTCACGATTCGGTGCTTGTCGGCAGCCCGCCTCGACGTCATCTGTGCTCCGAACGGGAGCAGCCAGCCGTGCCAGTTCGGTGCATAGCCACCGGTCACCGCCAGGGCGACGCCACCCTTCGCGCGCTCGGCGAAGTAGGCCGCGAGTTCGGGCAGATGCTTGGCGCGGTCCTCCATGCCGGTGTGCATCGACCCCATGACGACGCGGTTGCGCAGCGTCGTGTGGCCCAGGTCGAGGGGTTCCAGCAAGTGCGGGTACGGGTTCACGGTGCTCACTCTCGGGCGGGTGTCGTGCTGTGGAGAGGACTCGACGGCAGTACGAAGGCGCGCATCGGACAACCGGTGGTGGAGCGATCCAGGGCGTCGGGGCTCATCGGTCCGTGTCCTCGGGCGCCAGCCGCTGCAGAATCTCGTTGCACCAAGCCAGTGCGGTCTCCTCGGCCAGCATTCCACCGCGCAGCACGAGCCAGGCGCCTACCTGGTCCGGGCGCAGGGCGTCGGGGTCGGGATAGAAGCGCGCGGCGCTCTTGGCGTAGTAGGCGAGGCGCTCTTCGTGCACCCGGCGGCGGGTGCGGACATCTTCGACGATCGCGGTCGGGTTTCCGAATGGCAGAGCGCGAAGTTTGATCGCGAACTCGCTGCGCAGGTCCTCGACCGGTGTTGCCTTGGATGTCCACACGCCCAGCTCATCGCGACCAGCCGAGGTCAGACCGTAGACCTTCTTGTCGGGTCGCCCGTCCTGGGTCACGGTCTCGAACTCGACCCAACCGGCGCGCTCCATCCGGCCCAGCACTTTGTAGATCTGCTGGTGGCTGGCCTTCCAGAAGTAACCGATCGATGCGTCGAACCGACGCGCCAGGTCGTATCCCGTGGCGGACTTTTCCGCCAAGGACACAAGAATCGCGTGCTCCAAAGCCATGAGCGCACCCTAATATGCAACTCGATGCTGTGCAACTAGATGCATATGATGGTGCGTGAGCTGGGATGGACCGCAGCGACTGCCCGGGGTGGCCTGCAGCGGCCGCCGAGCGATCCGAGGAACGAGTCCTGATCGCGCGCCCGGGATGCCGCGCCTACTCCGGCCTGGCGCAGCCTCACCCGCCGCGGATGGCCCGCCCCAGCAGGCCGACCCCGATTTGGCTCAGGCGAGGATGGGGTCTTTCTCATGATCGTGGCTGAGCTTTGATTCCAGTTGTTCTCCTTCGATGTCGGGGTCGGGCACGTAGCGGGCGAACCAGGTCGGGTGGTACCAGATCTTGTCGCCGATGATCGCCATCGCGGCGGGCACCAAGGTGAGGCGAACGATGAAGGCGTCGATGAATACTCCGACTGCGAAGCTGAATCCGATTGCCTGGACGGTGGGGTCGGGGGTGGAGAGGACGGCCACGAAGATCGCGGTCATGATCAGTGCGGCCGCGGTGACGACCCGGGCGGACTGGCCGGCGCCGAGGATGACGGCGTGGCGGGCGTCGCCGTTCTTGGTGAAGTGCTCCTTGATCCGCGAGACGACGAAGATCTCGTAGTCGCTGGACAGACCGAACATGATGGCGAGCAGAATGATCGGCAGGAAACTCAGAGTCTGCGTGGGTTCGATGCCGAGAATGCGCTCGCCCCAGCCCCATTGGAATAGCGCGACTTGGGAACCCATGGCCGCTCCCGCCGAGAGCAGGAAGCCGGTGATCGATTTGATCGGGACCAGGATGGTGCGAAAGGCGAAGGTCAGCAGCAGGAAGGCCAGGACGACGATGGTGATCAGGAAAATGGGCAGGGCATCGGCAAGTTTCGCGGACACGTCGATATTGGTTGCGGCCAGGCCGCCGACCAGGATGTGTGCTCCGGTAACGGCTTCCAGGGTGCTCCGGTCCTCGCGGATGCGGTGCACCAGATCGGTGGTGGCGGAGTCGTTCGGGCCAGTGGTAGGCACGATGCTGATCAGTGCGATGCCGTTGGAGACGACGCTGACCGAGGACGTTGCCACACCGGGCAGTTTGCTGAGGGCGGTGCTGATCTGGGTCGCGGAGGCGGTGGTGGCACCGTCGGCGAGCACAGCAAGGGTGCCGTTGTAGCCGGGCCCGAAATGCGCCGTCGTCAGGTCGTAGGCCCGCCGGGAGGTGTCGCTGGTCGGGCTCGATCCGGCGCCTGGTAGGCCGAGGTCCATCTTGGTGACCGGGAAGCTCATGACGGCCAGGAGGACAACGCCGGTGAGCAGGACCGGCACCCGGCGGCGGACCACCCAGCGCGTCCAGCGAGTGCCGGTCAGCTGCTCGGGTGCGTGGGCAGCGATGTGGGCGGCGGGTTCGGCGCGGCGCAGAGCGGGCAGGCGGCTGAAGCGGCCGGCTCGTTCGCCCAAGAACCCGAACGCCGCCGGCAGCAGGGTCAGCGAAACCAGCAGGGCCATTGCGACCGAGAGCGCGCCGGTCAGGCCCATGGCGGTCAGGAACGGGATACCAACCACCGACATGCCGCACAGCGCGATGATGACGCTCAGTCCGGCGAACAGCACCGAACTGCCTGCCGTCCCGGCCGCTCGCCCGACGGCCTCCTCCGGCTCATGCCCTTCGATCAGATTGCTGCGGTGTCGGGCCAAGATGAACAGGGCGTAGTCGATCCCGCAGGAGAGGCCGAGTAGCGACGACACCGATGTCGAGGCCGACGAGATGTTCACCACGGACGCTATCGCCGTGATTCCCATGATGGTGATGCCCAGCCCGAGGACGGCGGTCGCGAGCGGGACTCCGGCCGCGACGAACGACCCGAAGGTGAAGAGCAGGACGACGAAGGCGACCAGCAGCCCGATGATCTCGGCGATGTGCGCAGGAGTGGCTTTTGGATAGATCTCCCCGCCGAACTCGACCTGCACCCCCGCGTCCCGGGCTGCGGTGACCGCAGGATCCAGTGCGTCCAGGGTGGCGGTCTTGACGTCCACGGCGGCGACGTCGTAACTGACTGTGCTCAGTGCCACGTGCTTGTCTGGCGAGAGCGCGTTCCTCTCGAACGGATCGCTCGCGTTGGTCACCTGACTAACCGTGCCTAGCTCTTTCACCACTGCGGTGATCGCGGCCCGGTACTTCGCATCACTGATGTCCCCCGTCGGGGTGGCGAAAACCACCTGAGTGGAGGCACCCGCAGCGGCCGGCAGCTTGATCTTCAGCACGCTCGTGACCTGCTGTGCCTCCGTGCCGGGGATGGTCACCATCTCGCTGGTCTTGCCACCGCTGAGCGAGGCGATCGCGACCGCGGCGACCAGTGCCACCAGCCATCCGGCCAGGGTCACCCGGCGGTGGCGGAAGCACCAGCGGGCCAATCGGTACAAGTAGGTGGACACGCAGGTACTCCTCAGTGGCTCCGGGTTTGGGGACCGTGGTCGCGTCGATGCCGGCGCTGCGTTTGTTCGCCGAGCGTGGGTATGAGGGAACGAACATCGCCGAGATCGCCGAGATCGCCGAGATCGCCGATATCGCCGAGATCGCCGAGATAGCCGAGATCGCCGAGATCGCCAAGGAAGCCGAAGTCGCGCCGCAGACGGTGGTGATGTACTTCCCGAGCAAGATCGACATCGCCTTGTCAGTCTCGGACGATGTCGCCGCGCGCTTGAGCGCGACCTTCCCCGCCCGGCCGACCTCCCGTCGCCCGAACCTGTGAGCTCCACCGGCCCTGTGGTGAGGGCGGGGTCCCGCGAATGGTGTCCGCTCGCTACTCGCGGAGCATCGCCCCGCCGTTGACCGACCAGACCTGCCCATTGATCCATTCGCCGTCGTCAGAAAGGAGGAACGCCACGATGCCGGCCAGGTCTTCCGGCGTGCCGAGGCGGGTGCTGGGAATCGTCATCCGGGTGAACTCCAGTGCCTCTGGGCTCAGAGCCATCTTCTGCGCGGATTCGGTCAGCACGACTCCGGGAGACACGCTGTTGCAGCGGATGCCCTGCTTGCCCCAGCGGGAGGCGACGTGGCGGGTGAGCGCGTTGATCCCGGCCTTGCTCGTCTGGTAGGCCGCACGAGCGTGGTCGCCCACGTGTGCCGCGAGGGAGGAGGTGTTGACGATGGCGCCACCGCCCTGTTCGAGCAGCAGGGGAAGGACCGCGCGGCTGGTGAGCGCGAAGCCGATGAGGTTCACTTCCAAGGTGCGCCGCCAGACGGCCGGGTCCATGTCGAGCAGGTCGCCGTCGCGGCCCAGGGTCTCCGCCGAGACGTCGGCGGCGACGTTGTAGAGGCCGTCGACTCCGTCGAGCTGGGAGACGGCGGTGTTGACGAGGGCACGTACCGAACGCTCGTCGGCGAGATCGAACTCGATGGCGAGAGCCGTTGCGCCGGTGCCGATGATGCGCCTGGCGGTGGCCTCAGCCGCGTCGATGTTGATGTCGCCGACCACGACCGCCGCGCCCTCGGCCGCGAGCCGCTCGGCGGTGGCCGCGCCGATCCCGGACGCACCTCCGGCGACGATGATGCGCTTTCCGTTGAGACCCTTCATCGCACTATTCCTTTTCTCTTCCGGCGCCGCAGCTTTCGTCGGCTGTCTACGCCTCGGGGGAAGTGCAGGTCTCATGTCGACCTGTGATCTCAAACTAGGGGCGGTTTTCCGCGCTCTCATCCCCCTGCGGGCGGAACTCGGCGGGGTCGATTAGTCCTGCGGTACTAAGCGGCGCCGGAGCCGCTAAGGCCCCACGTCTGGTTGCAAGACCCAGGAGCGACCGTCAGGCTCCTGCGCGGGTCACGGCGTTTCGCCGGAGAGGACCGCGACGAGGGTGCGGGCCAGCTCGTCACCGACCGCAGCGCTGCCGAGCCGCTGCTGGTCCAGTTGGTCGAGCGCGGCGACGACGAGCCCGCCGTAGGCCGCGACCAGCCATTCGGGCGACAGGTCGCCGCGCAGTTCGCCGGCCTGCTGGCGGTCGGCGATGTACTTCTTGAACTCGGCCGTGTTGGTCAGGTTCTGCCGTCTGTCGCTGGAGGCGATCAGAAACCGGTAGCGGTCACCGAATGCCATGATGTCGCCACTCAGCCGCAGCAATACGTCGAGGGCAGGGCCGCTCTCGCGCAGGCGCCGCGCCATCAACTCGTCCACTTCGGCGACGACCTGGGCGTAAATCGCCTCGACAAGTTGCTCTCGGGTGGCGAACCACCGGTACATCGTGGCCCGCCCGATGCCGGAGGCAGAGGCGATCTCCGTCATGCTCGCGCCAGGGTTCTCCGCCAGCGCCGTAGCGGCCGCCGAGAGCACGTAGTGCCGCGCCTGCGCGCGAGGGCCGGGCATGTCGTCGGTGTGCGGCGAGCGGGGCATAGGCGTCAATCCTACGGTGACGACGATGGGTCTCCCGCTGGGACCGCTCATGACACTGCTCCTCCTGGGTGATGCGACACTCCCCGGCTCTGAATAGGACGGTAGTGTCTCAATATGAGACGAACGAGTATCACTGCGGTGGTTGCGCCCTCCGCTCGCCGACCGCGTTCCGAGCACGAGAGAGCCGTTGGTACCGCAGGACCAACCGACCCCGCGGGATTCCTCCCACAGCGGGTCGGGAGTGCGAAAAGCCGCTCCTAGACTTGGGATGGCGGGCCATCACCCGGGCCAGTTCACACCATGGCTGTTTCCTCCCTAGGAGTACACCGTGGCCATCTCCGTTGGGCTGCGGTGCGCCCTGAGCCGGTGGGCGCGATGGCCCTGGTAGGCGCCGGGCCAGGGCTCTCTGCGGGCTCGGCTGAGTACGTCGTGACCCCCGCCCTCCCGAGCGTCGGCAACGACAAAGAAGGTGAGGCTGCCGCACCTGTCCGCGGTCCGGTACGACGACCGCCCTGGCTCAAGCGGCGCGGCCGACGCGTCGACGATGCGACCACCGCCACCGCCCAGCAGCAAGAACCGACAAAGAGAACAACACTCAAGAATTTTTCCTGGGGAAGTGACGAAAGGCGGCTGCCCCCGAGCCGTCTCGCCAGCCCCGTCCGTCGGCCGGCTTCCCCTCGGCTCGGGGGGCGGCTCCGACATCTCGTGGAGACAGAGACCGTGAACGCATCGAGCGCCCGCGCTCAACCCGTAGACCCGGACGACCGCCAGATCTTGAAGGCGCTGACCGGGGATCCCGAGCAGCGTGTGATCGTCTCGGTGCTGTCCAAGCTCGCGACGTGGCGGCGGGCCGACCGGGCCCACCCCTGGGTCCGCCACTGGGGCGTCCCGGTCTTCTGCGCCGGACTCGGCGTGAGCTCCTACGCCAACCCTTACAACATCGCCCCCGTCCCACTGCAGATGGTCCTCCTCGTCGCGTTCTGCGTTCCCCTGCTGTGGCGGGAACGCCACCCCATGCTGGTCTTTGCGGTCGTCATCGCCGTCTCCGTGGCAACCCTTCCGCTGGGGGTGCTAACGGGCGCCGAGGTAGCACAGGTCGTGGCGCTGTTCAATGTCGGCCGCTATTGCACACCACGGCAGTTGGTCGTCGCCATGAGCGTGACCACTGCGCAACTGGTCGCCTTGGCCGTCGTCTTCTGGCAAGGCCGTCAGTTGGAGTTCGCGACCCGTCCGGAGGTCGTGAGCCCCATTGCCGTGGCCGGTCTGCTGGCCTTCGCCTTGCTGGGTCTGCTCACTCGGTTGGCCCACGCCTACGCCGTCGCACTGCGCAAGGAAGGCGAGCGTCAAGCCCACCTCGCCGTCGCGCAGGAACGTGCCCGCGTCTCCCGGGAGATGCACGACATTCTCGGCCACACCCTCGCCGTCATTGTCGGCCTCGCCGACGGCGCCGCCGCGCTCGCCGCCACCAAACCCGAACGCGGCGCCCAGACACTCCGCATCATCGGCGACAACGGTCGCGAGGCCCTCGCCGAACTGCGGCGCTTGCTCTCCGTCATCAGCGAGGACGACGGCCAGCCACAGGATGCCCCGCTGGCCCCACAGCCCGGACTCGTCGACCTCGACGCACTGCTGGAGCGCGTCCGCACCGCAGGCCCAACGGTCGTCCTGGACTCCCAGGGCGACCTCACCGGCATGGCGCCTGGTCTTCAGCTGTCGATCTACCGCATCATCCAGGAGGCCCTGACGAACACTGTCAAGTACGCCGCCTCCGACACGACGGTCCACGTCGGCATCGCCGCCGACCCCGATGCCGTATGCGTCACCGTCGACGACGCAGGCCCGTCCCGCGCCCGGCTCAAGCACCGGCCCAGCACTGGGGGCGGCCGGGGTCTGGTCGGCATGCGTGAACGCGCCACCCTCTACGACGGCGAAGTCACCGCCGGACCCAACGGCCGTGGCGGCTGGACCGTCCAGGCGCTCCTCGTCCCCAATCCATCCTTCCCGGAGAGGCACCCCGCATGACCACCGTGCTCATCGTCGACGACCAGGCCCTGCAGCGGATGGGCTTCAACATGCTCCTGGAGGCCCAGCCCGACATGGCCGTCGTCGGCGAGGCCGCCAATGGGAGCGAAGCCGTCCGCAAGACCGCCGAACTCCGGCCCGACGTGGTCCTGATGGACGTCCGTATGCCCGGCATGGACGGAATCGAAGCCACTCGCCACATCATCGAGTCCGGCGGCCGCTCCCGCATCCTGGTCCTGACCACCTTCGACCTCGACGAATACGCTTACGACGCACTGCGCGCCGGTGCCAGCGGCTTCCTGCTGAAAAGCGCACAGCCCGACGAACTCGTCGCCGGCATCCGCGCCGTTGCCGCTGGTGACGCCGTCATCGCACCGGGGCTGACCCGCAAACTCATCGACGCCTTCGGCGACCGCTTTCCCGGCGACAGCCCGCAACAGCAGCGCCGGCTCGCCGACCTCACCCAGCGCGAACGAGAAGTCGTCACCGCCATCGCGTCAGGCTGGACCAACTCGGAGATCGCCGAACGCCTCCACCTCGCCGAATCCACCGTCAAATCCCATATCAGCCGCATCCTCCCCAAGATCGACGCCCGAGACCGCGTCCAGGCGGTGATCTTCGCCTACGACACCGGTCTCGTACGACCGATGTGACCCGGAGCGGGGGTGTCGGTGATCGGCGATGGCGAACGTGGCCCCGCTCGGGTCGGTGAGGATGTCTGATCCTGTGCCGTGGGGGCGGGCACCGAGAGCGATCGCGCGCTGGGCGGCCGCCTGCTTGTCCTCGACGTGGAAGGTGACGAGCCAGTCTGGCGCGATGGTGGCCTCGGCCTTGGTCCACCGGCCGACGTAGCCGTTCGGGCCAGTCATGACCCCGTCGGGTTCGAGTCGCCAGCCGAGAACCGTGTGTAGGAACGTGTGGTCGTCGTCGGTGGTGATACGCAGCGTGCCGTCGGCAAGCGTGCCGGGGCGACCTGAAGCCCAGGTGCCGGTGTGAGTACCGGGCTGCCACAGTGACAGGCGCGCGCCGCCGGGTGTGCGGATGACGGCGGCGATGCCGGCTTCGCCGGCCGGGGTGGGTGGCACGATCAGGGTGCCGCCAGCCTGGACGGCCGCCGATGCACTGACGGCAGCGTCCTTGGTGTGGACGTAGACGGTCCAGTACGGCGGTCCGGGATCCTCGGCGGGTCCGAGGGCGGTGACGAAATGACCAGCAAGACTGGCCAATTGGTATCCGGTCGAGTCCGGGGGAGCGAATTCCCAGCCCAGGACGCCGCTGTAGAAGTCCACGGCGACCTGGGAGTCGGGGACGCCCAGGTCGATCCAGCAGATGTTGCCGACAGCGTGCTGCGCCGGATCGGTGGACCGATCGCTCGGCGAACTGTCGGCCGGGGGCGCCGGGCTCTTCATGCCCGGCCCGCCTGGTCGGTGATCGCCGTCACGAGGTCGTCAGCGGTGTAGGCATGTCCGCCGATGCCCCAGGCCCCGTCCGGAGCGTTGAGAATGTTCACCCAGATGTACTCGCGGTCGTGATCGGCGACGGTGAGCCCGGCAACGATGTCGGTGGCCGCGCCGATGAACGCGGCACGAGCCTCAACCGTGGGCAGTCCGATGTTGGGCAGCTTCAGCTCCACCATGACCACCGGCCGGTTCCTGCCGCCGGCATAGATGTCCTCGGGCGGCAGGATATGTACGCTCCCGCCCACGATCGAGACCAGGAAGGCATTGCCAGTTGCGCCGCTGGCCTCGAGCAGGGCCGCGGTGAGTCGGGGCAGGACGTCCTTCTCGCCGGCCGGGGTCAGGATCCCGCGTGCAGCGGTGACGGTGATGGGCATGAAAACTCCTTGGACGACGTTCGCTAGTACGTCCGTACTAGCGAAGTCAGCATCGCGTAG
The DNA here is from genome assembly GCA_035474375.1 of Kineosporiaceae bacterium. GTDB lineage: Bacteria > Actinomycetota > Actinomycetes > Actinomycetales > Kineosporiaceae > JANNPJ01. The sequence goes on from DATINJ010000258.1 coordinate 13,147, forward strand.
GATGGCCGTACTAGTCAATGTGGCGTGAGTCGAACAGGGAGGACCAGGTGGCCGATACCCGAGAGCGGATGATCAACGCCGCAGTCGTGGCGCTGCAGCGTCACGGCGTCTCCGGAATGTCCTTCACCCAGATCCTCGCCGACAGCGGTGCTGCCCGGGGTGCGATCTATCATCACTTTCCCGGCGGGAAGTACCAGCTCGTTGCCGAGGCGGCCGAACGCAACGGTCAAGACGTGTGCGCCCACCTGGGTTCACTGCCTGCCGACACCCCAGTCGGCGTCGTCGAAGCCTTTCTGAGCGCCATTCGCCCGGTGCTCGCCGCCAGCGCGGCGGGCACCAGCTGTGCGGTGGCCGCAATCGCGATGAGCGCCGACCACGCCGAGAGCGACGGGGATCACCCGCTCCGCCAGATCGCTGCCGACGCCTTCGACTCCTGGGCCGGCGCGCTGACTGATCGCCTCGTCGAGGTCGGCCTGCCGCCGCAGGACGCCATGGACCTCGCGATCACCCTGGTCACCCTGCTCCAGGGAGCCCATGTGCAGTGCCGCGCCGCCGGAAGGCTCGAGCCCTTTGAACGAGCGGCCCGCGTCGTCCAGGCGCTCGTCCGCAGCCACTACCCCGACCGGTAACGGAATTCGGCGGCGAGAGTGCCGGGGTCTCTGGGCAATGCCCCTGCGGAGGCAGGGTCAACGCCGCCAACCGGTTGGCCGACCCGAACCAGCTTCGATACGGCGAACCAGCCGCCTGCCGTGTGATCCAGCGTCATGGCGTTGCCGGGTCGGGCGTCACCGGGTCGTGACGGTAGAGCCAGTCGATCTCGGGTGACAGGCCGAAGGTCGATGCCATCGCCGTGTCGCGGGCCTGCTGCTCCGGCCCGTCGGGCAGGTGGAAGCGCTGACCGTTGGCCCGGGACAGCTCCTGTACTCGGGCGGTTCGACCGCGGCGGATCGTTTCGTAGCGGACCAGCGCCGCGGGCACGTCTTGGCCGCCGGCGCCGGACAGGCACGCGGTCAGTACGGCTGCGTCCTCGATGGCCTGGGCCGCGCCCTGCGCGCCGTAGGGCAGCATCGGGTGGCAGGCGTCACCCAGCAGCGTCACCGGGCCGCTGCTCCAGCGCGGCAGTGAAGGCCGGTCGAACAGCGCCCATTTCAGTGGCTGGTCGAGGACATCGATGATCGCACGCACCACCGGATGCCAGCTGGCGAAGGCGGCCCGCAGTTGGTCCGGGTCGCCGGGGTCGGTCCAGGACTCACGCGTCCACGAGTCCTCCTCGATGACACACACGACGTTGTGCAGTCGCCCGCCGGCGACGAAGTAGTGCACGAAATGCGCGCCCGGGCCCAGCCACACCGTGCAGGCCGGCTCCAGGGACAACTCGGCGATCCGCTCCGCCGGCACCAGCCCTCGGTATGCGACGTGGCCGGTGAAACGCGCGTCCTGCGGGCCGAACAGTGCCGCACGGACGACCGAGTGGATCCCGTCGGCGCCGACCACCACATCGGCGTGCACGGTGGCGCCGTCGGCGAACCGCAGCCGCGCACCGGCGCCGTCATGGGTCACCTCGACGCAGCGCCGGCCGACCTCGAACCGGTCGGCGCCGACAGCATCGGCGAGCACCGCCATCAGATCGCCGCGGTGGGCGTGCAGATACGGCGCGCCATAGGTGGCCGCGATCCCGGCGCCGAGCGGTGTCTGCGACAGTAGCCGCCCGTCGTCCCACCGCCGGAATTCGAACGTGGCCGCCGCGAACGCGACCCGCTCGACCGCGGTCAGGACACCGAGGCGCTGCAGGATCCGGGTGCAGTTGGGCGCGAGCTGAATGCCAGCACCCACTTCGGACAGCGCCCGCGACTGCTCGTAAACGCGCACATCGAAGCCGGCTCGCAGCAACGACAGCGCCGCCGCCAGGCCGCCGATCCCGCCGCCGACGACCGCCACGGAGCGAGAACGTGGCATGGGCGTCTCCGATCCTGCGGCCGGCATCACCCGGCGGGAATTGAGGGTCGTGAGCCACGATAGGTGGCGGTGGTCAGGGTGGCGCGCTGTCCCAGGAGGCGCTCACCCGTCGGTTGGCGAGAATGAGGCCGTGGCGACGTACTCGGTGAACGAAACAGCGGTGAAGCACACCCGGAAAATGATCAAGGCCGGACAGTACGTCCTGGACAGTGACTGGGGTGACACGCAACCGCGTGCTGAGGCACAGAACGATTATCTGTCCAAACACTCGTGGGACGACTACGCGAAGTGGCATCTTGGGCTCACCGAGGGCGCGAAGGACCAGACCAAGGCCCGGTATGCCTTCATCGTCGGGGACTTTCGCCGAGTCCACAGGGTCGGCCTGATCGCCGTCGTTTACCGCGCCTCGGAGTGGCGGCACAAGGCGGTGGAGCTGGCCGCCCACGACCTGCTGCAGGAGCTCGACCGGGCTGCCGGCATCGCCTGACCCTCGCTCATGCCGCTACCACCGGTGACCTCTCATATTCCGAGAGCTGGTATTCGTTGCGAAGCCCGCGACCGTGCTCGCGGGGCCGATGGTCTGCGCCTGGGCTGGAACCGAAGTGTTGGTGCCTTCCTGCCGGTGCGGCTGAACGGCGAGTTGGTGTCGCCAGAAGCGCGCTGAGTTGGGAAAGGCAGCATGCCGGGCCCCAGGCCCGCGAGGGGCGCTGCGTTGTCGATGATCTGTGGGGTCTCAGGGCTGGGGTGTGGGTTCGCTGGGTTCGAGGGCTGAACGCTTTGGGGGTCGATTGACTATTACCGGGTGTGGACACCAGAACAGTGCCGAGGAGGGCCATGACGTCGGATGCGGACTTGATCGGTAGATCGCTGGCCGATGGTGGAGAAGCGTTCATGGAGGTGATCGGCCGGCATGAGGTGGCGATCGGGGCGTATCTGGAGCGGCGGGTAGGGCGTGAGGTGGCCGAGGACCTGCTCGGCGAGGTGTGGATCGCAGCCTTCGAGTCTCGCCGGACGTATGACCAGTCGTTCGCTGAGGCGCGGCCGTGGTTGTACACGATCGCGCTGAACCGGATGCGGCGTTATTGGCGGTCCCGGCCGGCCGAGGATCTGGCCCCGGACCTGGCGGACCTGGTCGGTCTGGAGAGCCAGTGGGATCCCTGGCCGGCGGTGGACGTGCGGGTGGACACCAGCACGGTGCTGCGGTCGGCCCTGGCGGGGCTCAAGGACGAGGAGCGCGAGGTGCTGACCCTGGTTGCCGGGGAGGACCTGAGTGTTGCCGATGCCGCGCGGGTGCTGGGGATGCCGGCTGGGACGGCGCGGCGGTTGCTGCACCAGGCCCGGACGGCGTTGCGGGACGCGCCGGAAGTGGCGGCGCTTTTGATCGAATTCAACAGTGTGAAGGGGAGCAAATGAGCGTGGACGAGATGGAGTTGCTCGGTCGTGAGCTGGAGGTGACGCCCTGGCGTCCGGAGGCGTATGAGCGGTCGCGGGCGGTGCTGCGGGCCGTCATCACCGAGTCGGCGTCCCAGTCGGGATCGGCTGCTGAGACAAGGTTGGCTTCGGTGACAGCGGTGGATGCGATGCGGGGCAAGGGATCTGCTCGGGTGGGGAAGCGTGGGTTCGGACGCTGGGGTACCAGGGGGAAGGTCGGCCTGGGTGCGGGGCTTGGTGCGGTCGCGGCGGGGGCGGCGTTGGTGCTTGTGGTCACGGCGTCACCGCCCGCGTCGTCGCCCGGGACAGCTGGGACAGTCTCGGCCGGGCCGGCTTCGGCGGCACCGGTGGTGGAGTCCCCGTTGATCAGCCTGGCTGCGTTTATCACGGCCTCGGGTGAGACGGTGTCGGGGGATTCGACGTTGGTGATCCGGACGCAGACCGTGGGTGGGCGGAGTCCGGACGTGAGTTACAACCTGTACACCGACAGCGGGGAGTTCTACGGGGGAGGCGATAAAAAGTCTCTGGCGCTGGCGATCTCTCGGCATGAGAACGAGGCCTCGGGTATTACCGGGCGTGAGGTGGCAGCGGCGCGGTATGCGGTGAAGGGCGACCTGGACACGGCCCGCAAGCAGATGGTCAATGCTGCGCCCAATGACTTCGGGCTCGGTCTCAGTGCTGCTGAGCGGCAGAAGATCTGGGACAAGTCCTTGGCGCGGGACGGGGCGATTTGGAAGGCGAAGGGCAGCCCGCTGCCGAAGCACCCGCCGACTGGTAAGCGACTTCAGGCGCTGATCGGTAACCGGATCTGGGACAACGGCGTGGACGCGATGACCGCAGGTGGAGGGGACCCGCAGGTCCGGGCGGGTGTGCTTCGTCTGCTGTCGACGGTTTCGGCGGTCACCGTCAAGAAGTCGACGACGGGTGGGCAGGACACGTTGACCCTGACGGCGGGGTCGGTGTTGTTCTCGGGTGGCTCGCCGCAGGTACTGGCGGTCGACGCCAAGACCGGGATGCCGGTCAAGTCCGCGGTCAAGGCCGGGGATGGTGCGCCTGCTTCGGTGAGTACCTTCAAGGTCTCTCGGTTGACGCTGGCCGACGCCAAGACCGGCAAGTACTGACCACCCCCAGCACACCAAGCCCGGCCTGAGGGTGCGGGCCGCCCCGTTGAGGGCGGCCCGCACCCTCTTCGTCAAACAGCGATCGGGAGCCTTCCTTTCCATTCAGGTCGGGGGAGTGCTCGGGTGTACCAGCAGCCAGATGGTCGAGTTCGGGTCCTCGATCGCTGTACACATTTGTCCTGGTGGCCACATTATGTCGGCAACCTCGCAGCCAAGGAGTTCCATGAATCACCGAAGGTTGTTGCCGGCTATCGCAGCTTTGCTGCTCGTGGCGGCCCTGGTCGGGGCCCAACCGGCCACTGCGGGGGTGGCGGGCGCGGCGGTCGGTAACCCGGGCCGGACCGTCACCCTCATCACCGGAGACCGGGTTTCTGTGGCGTCGGATGGTGGGGTCAGTGTGCTGCCGCGCGCCGGGCGTGCCGACATTCCCATGCTGACCAGCACTGTTTCCGGTCATGTTCGGGTTGTGCCGGCCGATGCGGTGGCGCTGTTGCGGGCCGAGCGGCTCGATCCGCGGTTGTTCGACGTGACGGGCCTGCTGGCTGACGGGTACAGCGATCGACGTACCGATCTGCCGATCATCGCTTCCACCGGCAGCGGTGTCCCAGGTGCTGTCGTGCGCACGATGACCAGTGTCAAGGCGAGGGCGCTGCACACCCGCAAGAAGGACCTGGGCAAACTCTGGGCCAGGGTGAGCCGCAAGGGGGCCACCGGGAAGATCTGGCTGGATGGGATCGGCCACTTCAGCGGCGCGGAGGGTATCCAGCAGATCGGTGCTCCAGCGGCCTGGCAGGGCGGTGCCACCGGTAAAGGCATGACCGTGGCGGTGATCGACAGCGGCGTCGACGCCACCCATCCTGATCTGGCCGGGCGGGTCGCCGCTCAGGTTGATTTCTCGCCGGTTGCCGACGGTGGCGAGCCCACCAGCGCGGATGTGCACGACCTGGCCGGGCACGGTACGCATGTGGCCTCGATCATGGCCGGTAGTGGGGCGGCCTCGGCCGGCCGGTATCGGGGCGTGGCCCCGGACGCCACGATTGTCTCTGCCAAGGTCGGTGACTTCGATGTGGCCGAGTCCTCGGTGATCGCGGCGATGGAATGGGCGGCCGGCTCTCAGCACGCCTCGGTCGTCAACATGAGCCTTGGCTTTCCCGATGCCCCGGGCAATGACCCGCTCGAGACCGCGCTGAACGGCCTGACTGCGCGGTACGGCACGCTCTTCGTCGTCGCCTCCGGCAACGACGGCAATAACGGCAACAACCCGAACGGCGCCCAAGATTACGACGTCATCTCACCGGGGACGGCGGACGACGCGCTGAGCGTGGGCGCGGTCGATCACGATGATCAGTTGGCCGACTTCTCCAGCCGGGGGCCGCGTCTGGGCGATGACGCGATCAAGCCGGAGATCACCGCGCCGGGTGTGGACGTCACCGGTGCCCGTAGTGTCGATGCTCGCGGTACCGGGTTCTACGCCACGGGGTACGGCACGTCGTATGCCGCACCGCATGTCGCCGGTAGTGCTGTCCTGCTCAAGCAGAAGCACCCGGGCTGGACTGCGGCGATGCTGAAGGCCGCGCTGATGGGCACGGCCCGCCCGGCCGCCGGGGTCGGGGTGTTCGCTCAGGGCTCGGGCCGGGTGGATGTCGCCGCGGCGCTGACCGCCCCGGTGCTGGCCGATCCGCCCAGCCTGAGTCTGGGCCGGCAGACCTGGCCGCACGCCGACGACACCGCGATCACCAAGACAGTCACCTACCGCAATCCCGGGACCACGGCGCTGCGGCTGCGCCTGGCCCTGACCGTGAATGGGCCCGATCTGAAAGCCACCTCGGGGCTGTTCCGCCTGGACAGGTCGGTGCTGAGGGTCCCGGCCGGTGGTAGCGCCCAAGTCACCGTCACGGCCGCAGCCTCGGCGCGGGCCCCGGCCGGGCCCTACTCCGGGCAGCTCACCGCCACCACCTCGGCCGGCGTCCGCGTCACCACCCCGGTCGCGCTGATCCGGGAAGCGACCACCCACACCCTGACGCTGCACCACCGTGGCTTCACCGGGCAGCCGACCTTGAACTACTACACGATGGTCGTCGGCCTGGACACCCCGTACCAGTACGACTACCTCGCCCACTTGGGCGAGGACGAGAACAGTGACCTCGCCCTGAGCGTTCCGCAGGGGCACTACGCGGTCGTGTCCACGCTGTTCGCCGAGGGCGACGATCTGGGTGAAAGTGTGCTCGCACAGCCGAATCTCAACGTGAGCGCGGACACCGATCTGACCCTTGACGCGCGGGCCGGCAAACTGGTCGAGGTCAGCGTGCCGGACGCGGACGCCGTCCGTGCCCAGAGTGCCGTCACGGTCGGGGTCCGCAACGGCAGCAACAACTGGGTCAGCTACGGCGGCATCGTGAACGGCCAGGTCCCGGTGTACACCGCGCAGTTGGGCGCCAACGGCGGCGACAACGTGGTCTCGGTGATCAGGTCGGCCCTCAGCGACGGCTCGGACCCGAGTGCGTACGCCTATCAGCTCGCCTGGTATCGGCCCGGGACGCTGCCCACCGGATTCACCCCGACACTTACCGCGAAACAGCTCGCCACCGACCGGACGTCGGCCCGCGCGCAGGCCCCGACCGGCACGACCGGCCTGGAATCGGCGGCGACTGTCCCCGGGTACCCGCTGACGCCGATCTACACGTTCGCGCCGCTGTCGAGCACCCGGTACTTCAACACCGACGGCGGGATCACCTGGACCTCGCAGGCCGAACAGTGGTCCGACGACGGCGCCGACTACTACAGCGTCACCACGACCGGGCCACCGACGCGCTACCAGGCGGCGAAGACCTACACCTCCGCCTGGAACGCCCCGATCATCGCGCCCTGCCCGGCCGGTGGTGGGTGGAGCGGTGACCAGCTCACCGTGCGGGTGGGGCCCTACTGCGACAGCGCCGGACACCCCGGGTACGTCGACCAGTCTCTCGACACCCCCGCCGGGACGACGACGCTCTACCGGGACGGCGCCCAGGTGGCGACGTCCGACGTGCCCGGGCACGCGTTGTTCACCGCGCAGCCCACGAAGGGCACCTACCGTCTCGAGGTCGACGCGAGGCGCGCCGCGTCCTTCGGGCTGTCCACCCACGTCACCGCCGATTGGACTTTCACCGATCCGGCCGCGGCCGGGCGTCTCCCGGCGATCCGGATGGCCCCGGCCCTGGACGCCACCGGCACCGCACCCGCTGGTCGGGCGTTCACCATCCCGATCACGGCCGACGCCACAGCGGTGACCGTCCAGGCTTCCTACGACGACGGCGCCACCTGGCAGCGCGCCAACGTAACCCGCACTGGCAAGGGCACTTTCGATGCAACACTCACGCACCCGGCCACAACCGGCTTCGTCGCACTGAAGGTCCAAGCCACGGGCGGCACCGCCAGCCTGACCGAGACGATCACCCACGCGTACCGGATCAGCCCATAACAGGTCGGCACCCAACAAAGTCATCACCAGTAGGTGTATTCGAATTTGGCTCGATTCCGCACGTCGATCGCGGTGATCCGGATCGCGGCGATGTGGCCTTGCAAGGTGACAAGGCAGAGCGCCTTCCCGCCGCTGACATCTCGGGCCGGGATGATGCTGTCGTCCTGCCGAATGCGCAGGGCGGCCTGGCACGCGGACTTGGTGGTGATCGCCTCGACCAGCGCGAAGCGGGTGCCATGGGCGTACACGTGGTCGACGTTGTACTGGTCCCAAGCGACGTCCGAGCCCGCGACGTCGGTTCCGATGACTCCGTTCTCGATGTCCAGTTCCTCACCCAAGGCCAGGGTGCGACGCGCCAGGGTCGCGGACGTCGGGGGCTTGGTAGCTTCGCCCGTTCCCTGGGCTGGGCCGCCGGCGGTCTTGGCGACCGACCCGGTGGTGTGTGGCCGGGACGCGCCACCTGGTTCGCTGGCCTTGGCCTGTGACGATGAAGGTGTCGAACGTGGCTTGGCCTGCTCGTCCTTCGTGGTCCATGGCCAGGGGTCGTAGTGGAGCACGACTGCCACGAGCGCCATGAGCAGGAGAACAACGACGGCGATGAGACGTCCGCGAGCGGAGCGTCGGCGAGGTTCCTGCCGCAGATCGGCCGCCGAGAACGGGCCGGCCGGAGTCGCGGACGGCGGCGGGGTGGGCCCCGCCGACCGGCCTGACAGGTCGGGAGTGGTCAGCGGGACACCGGGCGCGAGAGCGGCGGTCGGTTCGGCGTCGTTGTCTGGGTCGACGAAACCACTCACGATGCCGGTTTCGGTGCGGCGGGCGGCCGCGAGCCACGGCACGAGCTGGGTCGGGCGGGCCACCGGATCCGAAACCAGTCCGGCCATCACGGTCGCGATCACCTCGGGGCGTCCGGCGGTGAGTGATGTTCGCTCAAGGATCGGCAGGAGGGCGGACAGGTCCGGGCCCCGCCCATCTGCACGAAGCGGCGGCATCACCCCGGTGAGCACATGAAAGACGGTTGCCGCGAAAGCGAACCGGTCGGCCTCAGGGGTCGGCAAGGCGTTCTCGCCGGCGGCGAAGATCTCCGGTGCCGTGTAGGGCAGGGTCGCCATCGCCGGTCCGGCCCGGGTGGTCCCCTGCGCCCGCAACAGGCCGAAGTCGACCAACCGGATTCCGCCGTCCGGGGTGAGTCGGGCGTTGTCCGGCTTGACGTCACCGTGGGCCACGGGCGGTACGGTCGAGCTCCCGGCGTGCAGTGCGTCGAGACCCGCCGCCAGAGTCAGCAGCAGTCGCAGTCGCTCCCGCAGGGAAGCCCCTGGATTGTCCTCCAGCCACTCCAGCAGCGAGGGGCCGTCGACGAATTCCATCACCAGGTACCGGCACAGCGGGGCCGCCGAGTCGGGGACGGTCATCGGTGGGTGCATGGGCGCTCCGATGAATGCCGCATGGATCCGGGCCAAGGCCGGGTTGTGAATGTGGCGGATGGCCTGTGTGCGGCGCATCCAGTCCGCGCTCTGACTCGCGCCCAGGTCCTGGGAGTGGATCTTCATCGCCACGGTGATGGTCACCGGTGATGACGGATCCGGGCGGGTCAGTGACCGCCAGACCTGAGCCTCGCCGCCGGATCCGACGAGCGCGACCAACTCGTACTCATCCGGGTTGTCCGGCGGCCCTACGAAAGTTCCGGTCGCCGCCGCCGTGGGCCGAGTCGCCTGGCCGTTGTCCGGGGGAACGCTCATCGCCTTACCGATGTCTCAACCATGGTGTTAACCCTGCCGTGGCCAGCCTCGTCCGTCACCCCCGAACCCGGATGTGGTGGGTCTACCCACCGATGGTGCAATCATGTGCCGGTGGGTGGGATTTCCGTCACCGATGACCTGCTGTCCCGGTCCTTCGGTGCCGCTCAGGTCGGACCGGTGGACGAGCGACGGCTCTTGGTCACCTACGTGCGCGCCTCGGACCTGGACCGAGTCGACCCGCGCGAACGTGTGTTGCGGCCGAGCCACACATGGGCCATCGGCCAGGGCTCGACTCTCGGGATGGGTCGCGCTCCGTCCGGAGTCGACATCGCCGTTCCCCTGATCGAGGAGGATGGCCTGCAGGACAACGCGGTTCCCCGGCTGGCCGCCCGGCTCTCAGCGCGCGAGGGACAGTGGTGGATCAGCAACCACGCCAGCGGTTCAGCGAGCATCGTCGTGTCCGGGCCCGGTGCGCAGGAAGAACTGCGCGGCAGCAGTCCCGAGTATCCGATTCGCCGTCGCCGCAGCATCGTCACGGTGCGATCACGTAGCACCGGCCCAAGCGGTGCCCACCCCGTGGAACACCGCCTGACCCTCTTCGCACCGTGGTTTCCGGACGATCTCCCCGATGCTCCATCGATGCCGAGTCGTCCGTCCGATGGAAAAGGAACCACGGATGTGGTCGGCGCACCGGGTTGGTCCTGGGCGCACCAGAGGCTGCTCGCCGCCTGGGCCTACCCGGAACTGATCGGGTTGGCCTCACGTGGCCAACCCCGCGGGCGGATGACGCGATTGCTTCTGCGTCAGATGCTCGAGGGAGACGACCCCAACGAGCGACTCCTCAGCGGACTTCGGCGGCGCGCCGCCCGGCACCTCGGCGTCCCCTTGGTCGGGGAAGTTCACACTCCGGCCTTTCTCGACTACGTCGTGGCCCGTCGCCAGTACCTCGGGGATGCGCTCGTCGATCTGCACGCCGAATACGACACCCTCACCCGAGGCCGCCGCAGCCAGCCCTGAGCATTCATGACGACCGCCGGTCGGCCGGGTGCGAATTTGGTCTGGTCAGAAATGGGACTCCACCAACAGCGCAAGCTCGAGGGCCAGAAGCGTATTAATCGTCGTCTCAGTTTCGCTCAGTAGGAAGTAGGCCTCAGATAAGCGATGTAACTCGTATGTAGGAGGCCAGTGATGGCAATCAACGCAGCGCCGTCCGGTTCACGGTGGAAGTTCGGGGCGGCCACCATGGCGCTGGCGACGGCGTTCGCTGTCGTCGCCGCCTGCGGGTCGGACGCCGACAACAGTGTGGCGCCCGCCGCGGCCGGCTCGCACAGCGCGCACGCGGGCGGGTCGTCGGCTCCCTCGCAGCCGCTGCGCTCCGGCGAGCGGTTCGTCGACCTGAAGATGGCCGAGGCCTACACGCCCGCGCCGCCGGAGGGCGGCACGGACGAGTACCGGTGCCAGATGATCGATCCGGGCCTGACCAAGGCGGCGTTCCTGACCGGGACCCAGTTCATGCCGGAGAACGTCCCCATCGCGCACCACGCCATCGTGTACGCGGTGCCGCCGGGCGGCGCAGCCGCGGTGCGCAAGCACGACGCAAAGGCCCACGGCCTCGGCTGGCAGTGTTTCGGCGGGACCGGCGTGGCCGGCGCCGAGGTAGAAGAGGGGGACGCGTCCTGGGTGAACACCTGGGCGCCGGGCGCCACGGAGACGCTGCTCACCCAGGACGCCGGCTACAAGCTGGAGCCGGGCAGCCTGATCATCCTCCAGATCCACTACAACCTTCTCGCGACCGACGGCAAGCCGGGCGGGTCGGACCGCTCGGCGGTGCGGCTGCGGCTGACGGACGGCACACCGCAGACCCGGCAACTCGAGACGTGGTCGGTCGACGCGCCCACCGACCTGCCCTGCGCCGCCGACGAGTCGGGTCCGCTCTGTGATCGGGCGGCCTCGATCGCGGACGTGACGAAGCGGTTCGGGCCGGATGTCGGCGGCATGGCGGACGATCAGGTGGACGAGTGCGGCCAGAGCGCGCCGAAGCCCGGTAACACGCAGACCTGCGACCACGAGGTGACGGTGCCGATGACGCTGTTCGCCGGTTTCGGCCACATGCACATGCTCGGGCGGTCCATGAAGGTCGAACTCAACCCGGGCACGCCGAACGCCAAGGTCGTGCTGGACGTGCCGCAGTTCGACTTCGACAATCAGCGGCTGGTGAAGCTGCCGTCGCCGGTGGAGATTGGTCCGGGGGACACGCTGCGGGTGACGTGTACGCACGACGCCGGGCTGCGCAAACTGCTGCCGCAGCTGAGCAAGCTGCCGCCGCGCTACGTGGTGTGGGGCGACGGCACCAGCGACGAGATGTGCTCTGGCATCATGACGGTCTCCCCCCATTCCCCCGGGAAGTGGGCACCGAGTTAGCAGGCAAAAGCATCGACTGGAAGAGGGCGGGCCGGCGTGCGGATCATGATCGCGGATGACGAGCCGGCCATCCGTGAGTCGCTGGAGCGGGTGCTCCAGGTCGAGGGTTACGACACCAGCACCGTCGCCAACGGTCTCGCCGTGCTCGAGGGGATCGGTGGGGCCGGCGGTGACACGCTGGATCTGCTGATCCTCGACGTGATGATGCCCCGCCTCAGCGGGTTGGAGACCTGCCGGCGGTTGCGGGCTGCGGGTCGGGATCTGCCGGTGCTGATGCTGACCGCCCGTGACCAGGTCTCCGACCGGGTCGCGGGGCTGGACGCGGGCGCCGACGACTACCTGCCCAAGCCGTTCGCCACCGAGGAATTGCTGGCCCGGGTGCGGGCCCTGCTGCGCCGCCGCACGCCGACCGACGACGAGTCGCAGATCCTGTCGTTCGCCGACGTCCGGCTCGATCCCGACAGGTTCGAGGCGTGGCGGGGCGGGCGGCCGCTGCGCCTGACCCGGACCGAGTTCTCCCTCCTGCAGGTCCTCATGGGCAACGCGACCCGGGTCTTGACCCGCGACATGCTGTTCGAGGCGATCTGGGGCTTCGACATGAGCGCCACCGCCAACAACCTCCAGGTATACGTGAGCTACCTGCGCCGCAAGATGGAGGC
>DATINJ010000259.1:0-16446 GCA_035474375.1 Kineosporiaceae bacterium
TCCAGACCCGGCGACAACACCCCCCGGATCATCAATGACAGGGGCAATCAGTCATACCGGACCTGGCGACCAGGAGTTCCCATGATCAGGAACCATGAAGAAGGTAACGGGCAACGTGCCGACCGCCGCCGACCAAACCACTACTAACTATCAACGTGTCGGAGTTCACATGTTTCATGATCGAACCGTCCATTAATCACGTTTACGCAGCTCAGAACGTCCGCTCCGTATCGCTGAGTGTTACCTCGTGGTGGCAAGATTTGCGGACACTCAGCGGACAAAGCCAGAAAACCCGACCCCCTGTGAAAAGGGCCGGGCTCCTGACCTGCACTTACGTCGTAGCGGGGGCAGGATTTGAACCTGCGACCTCTGGGTTATGAGCCCAGCGAGCTACCGAGCTGCTCCACCCCGCGTCGGTAACTCAAGGCTATGGGAAGGGCTCTCAGACAGCAAATCGGCGCTCCCCGATCGGCCCCGACCTGCTGAGGCAGGTCGGGGCCGATCCAGATCAGCCGGCGGACGGCGAAGGGCTGACCGACGGCGCAGGCGAGGCCGACACCTTCGGCGTCGCGGACGGGGTCGGCGTGGTGGCGGGCTGGCTGGCCACCGCTGCCTGGGCGGCGTTGGCCTCCTGGACGGCCGCACTCAACCGCTTCTGGGCGGCACCGTAGGCAGTGAAGTCACCGACCTTCAGGGCCGCGTCACTGTCCTTCAGGGCGGTGACGGCCTTCTGCAGCGCCGTCTGCAGCCGAGCCATGGCCGCCTGGTTGCCGGTTCCGGTGGCCGGCGGTGTGGTGGTCCCTTCGCCGCCAGATGTCGACGAACCGAAGACCTGATCCAGTGCGGCGTCCAGGTCATCGGCGAAGCCGATCTTGTCGCCGAAGCTCACCAGCACCTTTTGCAGCAGCGGATACGAGCTGCCGCCCGCGCTCTTCACGTAGACCGGCTGGACGTAGAGCAGGCCACCGGCCAGCGGCAAGGTCAGCAGGTTTCCGCGTTCGACCGTGGTGTTCGACTGCTCCAGCAGGTTCAGCACCTGGGACACCGTGGGATCGGAGTTGAAGGTGTTCTGTACCTGCCCCGGCCCGGAGATCACCGTGTCTCTCGGCAGTTGGAGCAACCTCAGCTTGCCGTATCCGGCCCTGGGCTTGCCGGGATCATCGCCGGCATCCGCATCAACGGCGAGGAACCCGGTGAGTACCTGCCTGGAGCGGCCGGCCGGGATGAAGGTCGAGGTCAGCGAGAACGACGTGGACGTCTGGCCGGGCATCTGCAGGGTCAGGTAGTACGGCGGCTGGAGCAGGTCCTTGCCTCGAGTCGGGTCGTTCGGGACCGCCCAGAAGTCCTGCTGACCGTAGAACGCGCCGGCATCGGTGACGTGATAGCGCTGGATCAACTGGCGCTGCACCTTGAAGAGATCTTCGGGGTAGCGCAGGTGCGACATCAGCTGACCGTCGATCTGGCCGATCGGCTTCACCGCATTGGGGAAGATCTTCGTCCATGCTTTCAGCACCGGGTCGGCCGCATCCCAGGTGTACAGCGTGACGGTGCCGTCGTAGGCGTCAACCGTGGCCTTCACCGAGTTGCGGATGTAATTGACCTTCTGGTTCTGCAGCGGCGCCACGCTGGACAGGCTCTCGGTGATCGAGTCGGACGTTGCCTCCTCCAGCGTCTGCGTGCGCGAATACGGGTAATGCGACGTCGTGGTGTATCCGTCCAAGATCCACTTGATCTTGCCGTCCACCACCGCCGGGTACGGGTCGCCGTCCAAGGTGAGGAACGGTGCGACCTTCTCCACCCGCTGCCGCGGGGTGCGGTCGTACAGAATCTTCGACTCGGAGTTCACCTGGTTCGACAGCAGAATGTTCTGATCCTGGAACTTGATCGCGTAGAGCAGCTTGCGGAACTGCGACCCGATCCCCACGCCGCCAGAGCCGGTGTAGGTGTTGTTCTGCTGGCCGCTGGCGTTGTTGTCGTCCGGGAAGTCCAGCTCCTGCGGCTGCGCCCCCTCCGGAGCACCGACGATCGAGAAGTCGGGCGACTTCTCGCCGAAGTAAATTCTCGGCTCGTAGCTACCCAGCTTCCCGGTCGAGGGGATGCCCTGCTGGAAGAACACCGGCCGGCCGTCGGTCGCGCGCTCGTTGCCGTAGGCGGCGACCACGCCGTACCCGTGGGTGTAGAAGATGTGGTCGTTGGGCCAGTTGCGCTGCTCGGTCGGGGCAGCGTCGAGGTTGAGCTCTCGGGTGGCGATCACGGTGTCCCGAGTGTCGCCGTCCACCTTGTATCGATCGACGTCCAGACTGTCCGCGAACGAGTAGTACTGCTTGATCTGCTGCAACTGCCCGAAGGTCGGGCTGACCAGCGCCGGGTCAAGTAGCCGGATGCCGGGGATGGTCTCGGCACTCTCGCGGAGCGCAGCCGCATTGGCGTCGGTTCGGGCCGGGTAGGTGGTCGTCTCCACATCGGACAACCCGTACGCATCGCGGGTGGCGTTGATGTTCCGCTGGATGTATTCGGCCTCCAGCTCCCGGGCGCTGGGGGTGACCTCGAAGCGCTGCACGGCGGCCGGGTAGATCCCGCCGACCACGATCGCCGAGACCACCAGCAGAGCCACCCCGTACAGCGGGATCAGCCGCCAGCGGTCGACCACCGCGGTGACGACGAACAGCGCCGCAACGATGATCGCGATCCCGGCCAGCACCCCGCGAGCGGTCAGTACCGCGTGCGCATCGGTGTAGGTCAGACCGGTGATCAACTTCGAGGTCTTGGTGGAGAGGGCGAACCGGCCGAGCCAGTAGTCGATGCCGCGCAGCAGCAGGAACAAGCCGGCCAGGACGGACAGGTGCACTCTGGCCGTCGAGGTGAGCCGCTGCCCGGCGCCCTGCAGTCGGAGCCCGCCGTAGAGGTAATGGGTGACCAGCGCGCCGATCGCGGCGAGGAAGACCACCGCGGTCAAGAAGCCGACGATGAACTGCAACCAGGGCAGCGTGAACACGAAGAACGAGATGTCCATGTGGAACTGGTCGTCCGTCTTGTTGAACGGCACCCGGTGCAGCCACAGCTGGACGGTCTGCCACTGCTGACTGGCCGCCGATCCGGCGAAGAGCGCCAATCCGAGCGGGACGGCGACCCCGACCAGCCGGCGCAGCGGTTCGATGCTCTCCCGGTACCGATCAAGGCCCACTTGCTCGGCGGAGACCGGTGCGTAGATCGGCCGACTGCGGTAGCCGATGATCAGGCTGCTGGCCACCGCGGCCGCCATCAGCGCCGCACCCAGCACGAACAACAGCACTCGGGTGAGCAGTTCCGTGCGGTAGACCTGCACGAATCCCACCTGCTGGTACCAGAGCACCTCGGTCCACAGCTGGGAGGCGATCAGGACCAGCACGATCAGCACGCCCAAGGCGATCAGGGTCGGCGCGAGCGCACCCCGCCGCCTTCTTTGCAGAACAGGACGGGGGCCGCGTGGATCGCGCTCGTAGGTCACGCAAAGAGAACTTACCCACCGTTGCTCAGGTTCCCTATCCGACGGACCTGATGGCGCGCTGTGAATACGCTCGGAAGTGTGTGATCTCCGCCCGGGATGGAAGGATCACCGGGTGGATATTCCCTTCTCCGACACCCGCACGCTGGCCGTCACCCGGGTGGTGGTCGAACTTGAACGACACGTCGCTGCCGACGGGTGGGACGCCCCGATCCGGATCTTCGCGCTGGTCCGGACGGCGGGCGCCTTGGAGCGTGACCCGTCGCTCACCGATCGGCTACCGGCCGACGTCATCGCGGCAGCCCAGGCCGATCCCGACCATCTGACCGCCGTCGAGCAGGAGGGCCTGCCGGAGGCGGAGACCCTGCACGACCTGCTGGGTCATCTGGCCTGGCCGGAGAGCGTCGACGGCGCGGCGGTGGTGGTCGAGCGCAGCGTGATCCCACCGGAGGTGGAGGCGCAGCTACCGAAGGACGAGAACGAGGCGCTGGCCTGGCTGCAGGCGCACCCGTCGCGGCGGGACGTCCGGCTCGCGGCGGCCACCCTGCGCGGCGGCGAGCACTCCTGTGCGCTGCGAGCCCGCGATCATGACGCGGACGACCAGGTCGCGGTCGGGCCCGAACTGGCGCCCGGGCTGGTGGCGGCGGTCGCCGCGACCCTGGACGGCTGAGGAGTCGATCAGCAGCCGGGCAGGTCGGCGGCCTTACCGGCCGCGATCGCCGTCACCGCATCCCGGGCGGAGTTCAACGTCGCCACCTTGACCACGGTCAGGCCGTCCGGAATGTGCTTGACCACCTCGGAGCAGTTGTCCGCCGGGGCGAGGAAGTATCGCGCTCCGGCATTCCGGGCACCGACCAGCTTCTGCCGAATACCGCCGATCGGGCCGACCACGCCGTCCACGTCGATCGTCCCGGTTCCGGCGATCTTTTTTCCGCCGGTGAGGTCCCCGGGGGTCAGGGTGTCGATGATCCCGAGCGCGAACATCGTGCCCGCGCTGGGGCCACCGATGTCCTCGATCTGGATCTTCACGGTGAACGGGAACTTGAAGACCGGATTGATGTAGACGCCGAGCACGGTGTGCCCGTCCGTGTCCGAAGCGAGGGTCGCCACCTTCAGCGTCTCGGTGCCGGACTTGCGGCGGACCTGGACGGTGACGTCGTCACCGGCCTTGGTGTCCTGCAGCACCGCGCGCAGCTTCTTCAGGTCGGTGATGGTCTGACCGTTCACCGCCTGGATCACGTCGTCGGCCTTCAGCACCCCTTTCGCCGGGGCCGACTCGTCGACCCCGGCGACGGTGAGGGTGGTCGGTACCTTGATCCCGAGCGTGGACAGCGCGGCGGCGGTGGCGCTCTCCTGCGAGGTCACCATCTCGGCCTTGTTCTCGGCTTCGCTCTGCTGCTGCGTCACGCCGGGGGCGAACACCTGTTCCTCCGGCACCACCGCGGCGGTTCGATCCAGCCAGCCCTTGATCACCTGGACCAGCGTGATCGGCCGGTCCGGTCCGCCGACCACGGAGACCGTGGTCAGGTCGAGCTGGCCGCTGGTCGGGTAGGTGGCATGCCCGGAGATCACGATCAGCTTCTTGCCGTTGACGTCTTTACCAAGGGTGTTCAGCACCGGACCCGGATTCAGCACCGCGTACTTGACCGGCAGCAATGCGGAGAGCAGACCGATCAGGACGGCGGCAAAACCGGCGATCAGCATCACCACGGTCCGCGACTCGATGGACGATGGGAGCTGTTCCTCGTCGGGCCCTGGGTACGCCGCGGTCGTCACCGGCTGTTCTGTCACGGCCTCAGCCTAAAGGAGTCGTGACTCAGGGCTCCGGCGTGGATCTGCGCCGTCGGGTCTGCCGGGACCTCGCCTGCCGGAGAATGGCCGCGGTGCCGACCAGCGCGACAGCGGCCCCGGCCGCTCCCATCGCCGCATCCCGCCGGTCCACCCGGCGGCCCACCACGGTCCGGCGTCCGCTCACCTCTTCCAGCAATACCCGCAGGCAGGACTCGTTGTCGTGGACCGGAACCCAACCGGCTGCGGCCAGCGTGGCCGAACCGATCACCCAGGGATGGACGACGTACGCCAGCTCACTCGCCGGAGTGGGCAGCACCCCGACCCGATGCAACCGTTCGGCCGTGCTGAAGGCCAGCCCGGCCGGAACCTCGAGCCGGCGCATTCCGCTGAGCCGTTCGACGTCACCTTCGGTCAGCGAGTCCACCGAGCCGGCCGTCAACCATCCGTCGATCCCGAGGTCCAGCGCGGTCCAGATGGCCGCAGCCAGGTCGTCGACATGGCAGAACTGCCAGCGGGTGCTCGCCCCCCGCAGGACCAGCAACCGGGGCGCCTCGAAGTGCCGGGTGACGGCGCTGTCCACGCCGGGACCGACCAGTGCAGCCGGCCGGATCACGGTCAACGAGAGCCCGGGATGCACTCGGGGGGTCCGCTCCAGCACGCGCTCGACCTCGAGCAGATCCCCGATCAGCCCGTCGTCCGGGTCGGCCCGGCCCACCGTGTCGTCCGACAACGGCACCGGGTTGTCCGGCCGGGCTCCAAAAACCATCGCGGTAGTGACGACGATCAGTCGCTGAGCACCGACCGCCGCAGCCGCCGTGGTGACCGCCTGGGCGGCCCGGACGGCACGGACTCTGCGCTCGGTCGACGGAAGACCCAGGACGGTCGCCAGGTCGTCGGCTGCGGCCAGGTGCACCACCACGTCGGCTCCGGCCAGCGAGTCCACCACTTCGGGGGAAGCGACGTCGGCATGCCGCCAGAGCACTCCCTCAGCCCGGTCAGCGGCCATCCGCTCGGCATCGGTCCGATCCGCGGAATCGATCGCGACGATCTGCTTCGGCCGAGTGCCGTGGTCTCGCCGGGCCGTAGGATCGGTTGGCGCATCACCCATTCGGCCCAGCAGATACCGCAGCACGGCACGCCCGGTCGGGCTCGCCGCTCCGGTGATCGCAATCACCGGGCCGGTGGGGCCTCGAACTGCGCCTGGACGCGGCAAAGCGCGGAAACGCCGATTCGGGGTCACGCTAGAGATCCCATCACTACATCATCGCGGGCGGCACCCCGGGGCGCGGCTCGACGTTGTGCCGACATGGGGTGCGCTCTCGGGCGAGTCCCAGCAATGCCACAGTGAGAGCTGCCAACTTCATCCGGTGGGGGTTCGGTGCGAACCTGGAATCGGACGAAGATGTACGGCGCTCGACGCCGCACGAGCGAATAGAGGAAACATGAGCGAGGGCAAGAACGACGGTCGGGACAACGAATCCGACGAGCCCCGCGACGACGAGGTGACGCCGGCCCGGGGCGGCGGTTCCGACTCGGCACCCGGTACGCCGGGTGACCCGGACGACCCGCTGTCCGGTCTGCTCGCGGC
Source organism: Kineosporiaceae bacterium (assembly GCA_035474375.1). Classification (GTDB taxonomy): domain Bacteria; phylum Actinomycetota; class Actinomycetes; order Actinomycetales; family Kineosporiaceae; genus JANNPJ01. The sequence goes on from DATINJ010000259.1 coordinate 6,864, forward strand.
GATGCTCGGTTCCGGTGGCGCCCCCGACCTGAGCGGGTTGCCTGGTCTCCCGCCGGAGCTGCTCGCCAACCTGCCGCCGGGCCTGCTCAACCTCCCCGGCATGCCCCAGGACCCGCAGGCCCTGCAGCAGATGCTCAGCTCGGTGCAGCAGTTGCTGGCCACCGGTGGCGACGGGCCGGTCAACTGGGAGCTGGCGACCCAGGTGGCCCGGCAGGCGGCCGCCGAAGGCGGCGATCCCAGTATCGGCGAGGCGCAGCAGCGCCGGGTGGCCGAGGCGCTGCGGACCGCCGATCTATGGCTGGACCGAGTCTGCGAGCTTCCGGCCGCGACCGCCCGGACCGAGGCCTGGAGCCGTGCGGAGTGGATCGAGAACACCCTTCCGGTCTGGAAGGTGGTGGTGGAACCGGTCGCGAACAGTGTCGGCGAGGCGATGGCCAAGGCACTCACCGAACAGGCCCCTGCTGAGGTGCAGGCAGTGATCGGCGATGCACTGCCGATGATGCGGAAGATGGGCGGCACCTTCTTCGGTGCCCAGCTCGGACAGGCGCTCGGCGCCCTCTCCCGGGAGGTGATCGGAGGTGGCGACATCGGCCTGCCGTTGCTGCCGGCCGGTCGGGTGGCGCTGCTCCCGGAAAACCTCTCGCAGTTCGGCACCGGGTTGGGGCTGGAGGAGGACGAGGTCCGGCTCTACCTGGCACTGCGTGAAGCCGCACACGCTCGGCTGGTGGCGGGCGTGCCGTGGCTGCGAGCGCACCTGCTGGCCGCTGTCGAGGAGTACGCCCGGGGCATCGTGATCGACACCGAACGGATCGAGGCCGCCGTCCGGGAGATCGATCCGAACGACCCGGCGTCCCTGCAGGAGGCCCTGGCTTCGGACATCTTCGAGCCCGAACGCACACCCGTGCAGCAGGCCGCCCTCGATCGGTTGGAGACCGCGCTCGCCCTGGTGGAGGGCTGGGTTGACGAGATCGTCGACGAAGCGGCTCGGCACTCGCTGCCGCACGCCGCGGCACTGCGCGAGACGGTCCGGCGGCGACGCGCGGTCGGTGGCCCGGCCGAGCACACCTTCGCCTCCCTGGTAGGCCTGGAGCTGCGGCCCCGGCGGTTGCGGGAGGCGGCCGCGGTCTGGGCCGAGCTGACCGCGGTCCGAGGCGCGGCCGGACGGGATGCCCTCTGGGAGCACCCGGACATCGTCCCGGGCGAGGCGGCGTTCGCCGACCCGGCCGGGTTCGCCCGAGCGGACCAGGCGAAAGATGACGTGGACGCCGAACTGGCTCGGATGCTTGACGGCGACAAGGGTGAGTGAGCAGCTCGGATCGCAGACCGCGAACGGGCTCGTCACCTCCGTCCGGCGAGCGCTGCGGGAGGCTCCGGCAGCGTCCGCCGAAGCCAGGTTCGAGCAGGCTGCGTGGCTGGCCTTGCTGGAGCAGCACGACAGCGCGCTGCTGACCCGGCAGCTGGCGCCAGCGCATCTGACGGCGTCCGCCGCCGTCCTCACCCCCGATGCCCGGCACACCTGCCTGGTGCTGCACCACAAGCTGCAGCTGTGGGTGCAGCCCGGTGGCCATTTCGAAGCCGGTGACGTCTCGGCGGCGGCCGCGGCGGCCCGGGAGGTGCTGGAGGAGACCGGTCTGACCGGTGACGTGCTTGCGGTCCCGGCGCTGCTGTCCCGGCATCCCGCGCCGTGCGCCCCCGGCATCGTCGACTGGCACCTGGACATCCAGCATGTGCTGGTGACCGAACGCACCCCGCCGGTGCCGAGCGACGAGACCCCGAAGGTGGCTTGGTGGCCGGTCCGCGAGCTACCTGACGACCTGGCGGGCGGGATCCACGAACTGGTGGACCGGGCGGTGGAGGTGCTCCAGGCGCGCTGAGCCTCCAGCCGTCTCCAGCCGGCTGAGCCCGAGCGGGCTCAGTCGGTCCCGTCAGGGTCGTCGGTCCCATCAGAGTCGCTGGTCAGAACGTCGCCGGTGCCGTCCAGGGCGTCGGCGATCTCGTGGTGATCCGCCTCAACCGGGAGGTCCCGCGCGGCGGCGAAACCCTCAAGGAAGCCGCGCGCCCGCTCGGTCCGAGGGTAGGTGTCGAGCAGCGACCAGAAGTTCGGGCCGTGGCCGGGCTGGATCAGGTGCGCGAGTTCGTGCAGGAGGACGTAGTCCAGGACCCAGGACGGCATGCCGAGCAGCCGGGTGCTGAGCCGGATCGAGCGGTCAGCCGGCGTGCAGGACCCCCACCGGCTGTTCTGATTGCTGACCCAGCTGACGCTTGCCGGGATCGCCAGCCCTCGCAGGTGTCGCTCGGAGAGGGTCTGCGCGCGAGCCATCAGCTCGTCGTCACCGGGGCGGCGCCGGCGTTCCTGGGCAGACAGCCGAGAGAGCATCCGGTTCACCCACTCGCGCTCCTGAGCCCGGGTGAAACGCGCAGGGATCAGCACCACCGTGCGGCCACCCTCGCGGTAGGCGGTCACGGTGCTGCGCCGCCGGCCGCTGCGGCGGACCTCGACCTGGGGCTCGTCCGGAGTCCCTGGAGTGATGTCACCCACCTGGGCACCGTACCTGCCGAAGCACCCAGGAATCCGCTATCGGCCGACTCCGAACGAACGAGCCGCTACCGACCGAGTGGAATGCCACCGATCGGTGGCATCTTCCATCGGCGTTGAAGTGCGCTTGACGGCGACCGATCTCGCTCCTACCTTCGTGAAGTGAGGCCCCGGGTACGGGCGTGGCGCGCTGGGGAAGGCACGCGGCGTTCGTCCCGGGGCCCTCCAGTTTGTTGCCGTTTCCCGGCCCTCCCGCAGCCCATCGTCACCCCTTGTGCGCGCCTCGGCGACTCGCCCGGGTGGCCCTGTGCGCGAGCGCTACGGCCAGGCTGGGCTAGTGTGACTCTCCGTCCGGGCCCTGGAGTCGATGCGGAAGGCGTCACGCCCCGCCAAGGAGTTGCCCAGCAGGGCAGTCGGCGCGACGGGACCATCCCATGAATGGTGACTGGAGTAAGCATGTCGGATACGTACAGCGGCGATTTCTACTGCGTGAAGTGCAAGGAGAAGCGCGAGGCCACCGGCACGATCGTTGAGACCAACGGTCGGCGGATGGCCAAGGGCAAGTGCCCGGTCTGCGGCACCAACCTGAACCGGATCCTCGGCAAGGCCTGAGCACCCGCTCCTCGGCGAGGGTCCTGCGCATCCCGCGCACGGCCCTCGCTGGCGTTGGGGCACCCTCGAACTGCGGGCCGGGCGCACTCAGACCCACCTGAGCTGACCCGGTCCGCTGCCTGTGGATAACTTCTGCGAGCTGTCGGCAGGACGTGGCAGGCTGCACGGGTCGAAGGGGGCTGCCGTGCAGTTACAGATCAAATCCGGTCTACGTCGAGTCTGGCGCGAGGCCGGCACGCTGCAGATCGGGCTCTCTCAACGCCGGGGCACCGTGATCGCCGGGCTGACCGCCGCCGACGTCCCCTTGATCGACCGGCTCCGAGACGGCGTCGACGCCTCGCTCTTCGAGGCCGACACCGATGGTCCGGACGCGGTCCGTCAGCGCGAGCTGGTGCGGCTGCTCTCCGAGGCCGGTGTGCTGATCGGCACCGGGGTCGGCCGGTCGGTCCGAGACGGGCTCGGGGTGGCTGCCGAGCGCCTCGTCCCCGATGCCGCGATCTGGTCGCTGGTCCATCCGGACGTCGGCGACGGCTGGAGCCTTCTGGCCGCTCGGGCAGCTCGCCGGGTCTTGGTCTCCGGGGCCGGGCGCCTCGGCAGCACCGTGGCCACCACGCTGGCCGCTGCGGGTGTGGGTGAGCTCCTGGTCGGCGATGAGCACCGGGTGACGGCCGGTGATCTGGCTCCCGGCGGCGCCAGCCGGCCAGATCTCGGTCGGCCCCGCGACGAGGCCGCCCTGGACGCCGTCCGTCGATTCGGCAGCCGAGCCGAGCGGGGGCAGGCCGACCCCGGCCGAGCGGAGCATCCCCGGCCGGCGAGCAGGCCAGATCTCGTCGTGCTGATCGAGCATGGTGCCGCCGACGCGACCGCCGCGGGCCGGCTGGTCAGTGCCGATCAAGCACATCTGTCGGTGGTGATCCGAGAAGACGACATCGTGGTCGGGCCGCTGGTCCGGCCCGGCATCGGGCCCTGCTTGCGGTGCCTCGATCTGCATCGCGGTGACCGAGATCCGGCCTGGCCGTCGGTGCTGGCCCAGCTACTCAGCCCGGCTTCCGGCACGCTGCAGCCGGAGGAGACTGCTGCATCCACTCTCGCTGCCGGGCTGGTGGCGCTGCAGGTTCTGGCCCACCTGGACGGCGTTACCGAGCCGGCCACCACCGGAGCCACCCTGGAGATCGAGCTGCCAGACGGTTTGATCGCCCGGCGGAGCTGGCCGGCGCATCCCGGCTGCGGTTGCCATTGGCCACCACAGCCCGCCGGTTCGAGCCCTGACCGAGGCACCAGAGGGCACGACGTAGTCACGATCCGTGATCTGCGAGGCTCATCGCCAGATCGGCGAGCGGATCAGAGCCTGGCGGACGCGCGCGGTGGTGCGCTAATGAGGAGAATGGAATCGTGACAGACCTCCCCCGTCGTGCGGTGACCCGCACGGCCAAGCTGGCGAGCCTGCCCCTCGGCTTCGCCGGCCGCACCGCCTGGGGCATCGGAAAACGGATCGGTGGCAAACCCGCCGAGATGGTTGCCGCCGAGATGCAGGCCCGCACCGCCGAGCAGCTCTTCCGGGTTCTTGGTGAGCTCAAGGGCGGGGCGATGAAGTTCGGGCAGGCGCTGAGCATCTTCGAGGCCGCCCTGCCGGAAGAGATCGCCGGGCCGTATCGGGCCACCCTGACCAAGCTGCAGGATTCGGCGCCGCCGATGCCGGTAGCTACCGTTCACAAGATCCTTGCCGAGCAACTCGGTCCCCGTTGGCGGCGAAAGTTCGAGAGTTTCGACGACAAGCCTGCCGCCGCGGCTTCCATCGGCCAGGTTCACCGGGCGGTCTGGCGAGACGGCCGACCGGTTGCCGTGAAGATCCAGTACCCCGGGGCAGCGGAGGCGCTGATCTCCGACCTGAACCAGGTGTCGAGGGTCGGCCGGATCGCGGCCGGCTGGATCCCTGGGCTCGATATCAAGCCGATCCTCGATGAGCTGAAGGCTCGAATGGTCGAGGAGCTCGATTACCACCTCGAAGCGAAGACTCAGGCGAAATTCGCCAAGGTGTTCCGCGGCGATCCGGTGTTCGCGATCCCGGACGTGCTGGCCAGCAGCGAGCGAGTGATCGTCAGCGAGTGGCTCGACGGTGTCCCACTGTCCGTGCTGATCGCCTCCGGCACCCAGGAAGAGCGGGACCACGGTGCCCGCCGGTATCTGGAGTTCCTGATGGCCGGGCCGGCACGAGCCGGTCTGCTGCACGCCGACCCGCATCCCGGTAACTACCGGCTACTGGCGGACGGGCGGTTCGGCGTCCTGGACTTCGGCGCGGTGAAGCGACTCCCCCAGGGAATGCCGCCGGAAATCGGCCGCCTGCTGACCCTGGCGCTGCGCGGCGAGGCCGATGAGGTGGTCGCCGGCTTGCGTGACGAGGGGTTCATCAAGGCGTCGATCAATCTCGATGGCCCGGCACTGCTCAGCTATCTCGAACCGTTCCTGGAGCCGGCCCGGCATCCGGTCTGGCGATTCGAGCGAGCCTGGATGCGGCAGTTGTTCCAGCACATCAACGACCCCCGGCGACCACAGTGGACGATCGGGCTCAAGCTCAATCTGCCCCCCGAATATCTTCTGATTCACCGAGTTTGGATCGGTGGGATCGCCGTGCTGTGCCAAATTGAAGGCGATGTACCGGTGCTCGAGGTACTGGACCAATGGCTGCCCGGCTTCGAGTCCAGCACCGAGCCAGACCTGGTGTGAAAGGCTATCTTTTCCATACATTTTCACCGGCAACCGGAAGCACCAGAGCGGCCAGCAACGGCAACCCGACGACGACCGAGAACGCCGCCGGGTAGCCCGCGAGCGGCCCGACACCGGTGATCACCGCGGCCATCACCGGCGGGGTGGCCGCGGCGCAGACGTTCTGTGCCGTGTTCTGCACGCCGAGGGCCCGCCCCGCCCAAGCCTGACCGGCGCGCTCGGCGACCGCCGTGAATGCCAGCCCGTTGGTACTGACGGTGAGGATCGCGGCAATCAGCACTGCCAGGACGGCGAGGGCAGAACCGCTCGACGCACCCACAGCGAGCAGCAACAGCACCGCACAGGTAGCCAGGCAGAGACTGCGCATCGGCCCTAGCCGGTTACCGGCCCGGTCCGACCACCAGCCGGCCGTCAATCGGATGCCGGCCCCGCCGATCTGCGCCCCCGCCAGCAGCGGTCCGGCCGCCGCGATACTCCAGCCGCGGCTGCTGACCAGGTAGTCGAAGCCGAAGGCAGCCACGGTGAACTGCGGTATGACCATCAGCGAACTAGCCAGATGGATCCGCCACAGGTAGTCGCCCCGGTACGGCGAGGCCGCTTTGACGGCCGGGGCCGGTTCCCGATGGGCGTCCCGGACACCGAGGACGATCAGCAGCGCCGCCAGCAAGCAGCAACCGGCGAGAAAGCCCAGGGCACTGGCAATACTGCGGTCACCGAGCGACGGAAGAGCCAGGGCCGCCACCCCAACCCCAAGCGGCTGGCCGGTCTGCCGCAGCCCCATCGCCAGCCCACGCTCCTGGACCGGGAACCAGCCGAGGATCAATCGACCGCTGGCCACATGGACGCAGGCCGCACAGGCACCGGCGACGAACAACAGAACACCGATCGTGATCAGTCGGTCCGCGGTGGCCGCCGCCAGCAGGGCCGCGGCAGCTCCGGCCAGCCCCGCGGTAAGCACCCACCGCTCCCCCAGCCAATCGGTGATCACGCCCCAGATCACCAGAGCGCAGAGAACGCCGAAGATCGGTGCCGAGACCAGCAGCCCGGCCTGCACACGAGACAGCCCATCGGCCCGGAACGCCGGCATCAAAAATGGCAGTCCGTACTGGAAGGCACAGGCGGCGATCAGGGCGGTCATCCCGATCGCCAACACTGCCCAGCGTCGGGGGCTGGTTTCGGCGTCCATTCCGGGACGGTAACTCAAAGTTCAGATAGCGAGATTGCAATCTCTATATGTGAGACGAAATGCGCTTGGCCAGGAAAATCCTGCTACGTACAGATGACACTCAGGTATCGCCCAGAGAGGTGAATGTTCATCCAAGCGTTATCGCAGGGGCCTACCCTGATAGCTATGAAGCGCTCGATGCGTTCAGGAACCGTCCATCACGAAGACCACGAACTGACCGGTCTGGCCCGCATCCCCACCCAGGGCGGCCAGCAGACGGTCTGTCGACAGTGCTCGGCGATCGCTCCCGAGCGGTTGGTCCGAGTACTCGGGGCTTGGTCTGTGATCGAAGGCGTGGCGGTCTGGGACTGCGACAGTTGTGCGCGGGCCAGGTTGCACGAATTCGAAGCCGGAACTGACCGACAACAGTAATTTTCCGGCGCTCAGGCCCGCCTGAGCGCCGCAGAGCCCTGACTGTCGCAGGTCAGGGGTTCAGGTAGATGAAGCCGGGGCCTTCGTCTCGGTACGTCACGCCGAGTCGGGCACAAGCGACGTCCAGTACCTCCGCCCACGAGCCGGTGACGGCCTCGTCCGCGGCCTCGAATCCGTGATCCGCGGTGAGCAGGAACGTCACCTGCTCGGTCACGCCGAGGCCGTCGAGGTGAGCCAGGAATGCGGCGAGCCGACGATCCGCGTCGCGCAGGCTGTCCTGGGCGACCTCGGATCGCGGGCCACCGGCGTGATGCCCGGCGTCCGTCACGATGGTGGACCACCAGGTAAGCCGTGGCGCGGTGGCCGGGTCGGCGAAGACCTCGAGAACCTGCCCGAGGCCGGCGTCGTCCACCCGGCTACACCAGCGGTAATAGCGGTCCTGGAGATGCCTTGGCTGGCCGAGGTACGGGCTGTCCTCGGCGGCGGGCAGCAGGTCGTCCAGGCCACCCGCGCCTCGCTCGTCGCCCGCCGCCCGGATCACCTGCATCGTGGACGTCGTCGCGCCCCGGTCGATCGGCTCGTTGAGACAGGCAGAGTGAGCTGACGGCTGTGCTCGGGTAAGCATCTCGAAGACGGTCAGCACCCCGGGCCGCAACCAGTCGGCACTGCGATGCCAGGTGGTCTCGTCATTGGCCAGGATCCGCTCGCCCCTGGCCCGATCGTAGAAGATGTTGCCGAGCACGCCGTGCCGCCCAGGGCTCACCCCGGTCAGCGCGGACGTGTGGTTGCACAGCGTCACGCTGGGGAATTCGGCCACCGCACCGCCGGTCAGCGCCGAACCGGCAGCCAACAGGCGAGCGACGGCGGGCAGCTCTCCGGCGGCGGCCATCGACAACAGATCCGAGCAGTGCGCACCGTCCCAGAGCAACCCGATCACGAACCTCCCAGCGCCCGCCTCGGCCAGATCGGTGCGCGCAGCCCCGTCGAGCGAGGCACCATCGGCATCGCGGTGCTGCTCAGCCGGCACCCCGGCCAGGTGCAGCAGAGTCGGCGCGACATCCACCGTCCGAGCGTGATCAGCCACCAGGCCCAGCGCTCGGACGCCAGCCCCGGAAATCAGGAACGGAGCCCGGGACTGGATGACGTCCAGGGAGCCGTGCTCACCGCGATGGCCACCGTGCTCGGGGAAGTAATGCCGGGGTGAGTGGACGACGACCAGGTCAGGGCTGCGATCGGGGTCGGCGAAGAAGGCGAGCAAGCGCCGAGCCGGCTCAGGGTACGAATTGCGCGAATTGTCCGGCCCGGGGTCGGCACACTCCAGCCGGTACGGCAGAAAGGCCAGCGGATCGGTGTTTCCGACCGGGTCTCGACCGGTCAGCAGTTCGTGCCGCTCCTCGCCGCTCTCGGTCAGCCACAGCCGGACCGCACCGTCGGCATTGCGCACGACTACCGCAGGCGGATCGCCCGGAACCGGGTATGCGACCAGGTCGATGATGTGGGCGAGGTCAGCGCAGGCGAGTGCGACAGCCAGCGCTTCAACGGGTGGAGCCGGTTCCTGCCCGGACGGTCCGACGCTCATGAACTGACCATAGGGCCCCACGGTCAACCGTGACGTCATCCAATGACATCCAGGTTCGCCGAGGTACTGCGGGTTCAATGAGTGGGGCCTGACCATCCCCTCCGACGGTCAGGCCCCATCTGTTGTCATTGACGCATCGAAGAGGCTCGACGTTGCGCGTCAGATGCATCGTTCTCAGACTTTTTTTCTGAAGAGTCCTCCGATCGGCTCGCCAACTCTCGTCAGCGGGCCGTTCGGACGGCTGTTCTGCTGTCTCGCGACGGTTCGCCGACCCCGCCGACGGCGTCACTTACCCGGTGCAGCGCCCGCGCTACCCGGGCCGTCTTCCCGCTCCGGAACCGAGCTCGGCCGGCCTGGCGGACCAGGCGCTGCTCTCTGGCCTGCCGTTCGAGCTCCTGTTGAGTGATGTGGAACATTTCATGAGCCAAATAGCCCTGCACGACGTCCTCAATCCCCGATCACCGGCAGCTTTGCCGGTGCTCAATCTGTGTGTCCTAGTGGTCAGTCGTGGTGCTGGTCAGTCGCGGTGGGCCCG
>DATINJ010000260.1:0-12402 GCA_035474375.1 Kineosporiaceae bacterium
GGCGGATCCCGCGACCCTCACCGGTCTGCACATCATCACCAACAGCAGCGAGAGCGGCCGCTGCCGCTACGCGGCGCGGTATCCCGCGATCCCCGGCGCAGACGCGCTCACCGATGCCCTGGGCAAAGCCGTTCAGGCGGATATCGATCGATTCGCCGGAAGTGGGGGCAGCGAAAGCAGTTGCGACGGCGGGCAGGACCAGCCCGAACTCAGCATCAGCTTCGAGATCCTCCAGGCGTCCGGCGATGTAGCCGCCGTCCGGCTCACCACGCTGGACTACACCGCGGCCGGCAGCGGGCTGAGCACGACCACCTACTGGTACGACGGCGCCACCCACACCAGCCCCGCCAACGCCGAACTCTTCACCGGCCAGGCTCTCAAGCCGCTGGCCACCCGCATCAAGGAACAACTGGCCCACCGGGAGGGCGCGGACCCCGCCCTCCTCGACCAGGTCCTCGCCACCGACTCCGACACCGCCGACGCTCTGCGCGACGTCAGTTTCACCGCCAATGGTGATCTGGCCATCGACTTCGACCGTGGCGCCGTCGCCGTCCCACCCGCCGGGGCCCAGCACATCGAGATCCCGAGAACCGATGCGTTGTCGCTCTTGTCGGACTTCGGACGCCGCACCCAGCAACTCGCCGTTGACCCCAGCCCCGGACTGGACCTGGGCGTGACCCCGACGGCAGACACCGCCCCCATCGCGACGCCCGCAGCGCGGGAGGTCAACTGTCGCAAGGTCAAATGCCTTGCCCTGACCTTCGACGACGGCCCCGGACCGCACACCAAACGACTCCTGGAAATCCTGGCCGAGAATGACGCGCATGCCACGTTCTTCCTCGTCGGCCAGAACGTGCGCACCTACCGCACCCTCACCCGCGCCGAACTCGACGCCGGGCACCAGGTCGGCAACCACACCTGGGACCACGCCGACCTCACCCACCGCAAGGCCGCAGACGTCCGGTCCGAGATTTCGCGCACCAATCAGGCCATCACATCCGCTACCGGAACAACGCCGACGCTGGTGCGACCACCGTACGGCGCCGTCAACACCGCCGTCCGACGCCAATTGACGATGCCGATCATTCTCTGGAGCGTGGACACCGAGGACTGGAAACACCACGACAGCAGCTATCTCGCCGACTACACGATCCGCACCGCGCGTCCCGGTGACATCGTTCTGTTCCATGACATCCACGCCACCAGCGTCGCTGCCATCCCCCGCATCCTGCGGACCCTGACCGCCCGCGGATACCACTTCGTCACCCTCACCCAGCTCTACGGCAACCGAAAACTACGCGCTGGCATCACTTACCACACCAACGAACAGGCCTACGGCCGATGAACAGGAACAGCGGTACACCAGACCAGGTCGCCGTGACCTGAGTCACGTCCGGCATTGGTTACGTTGAGGTAACCGGCCTCATCCGGTAAGCATGGGGCGCGATTCATCAACCGGAGTCAGCAGGAAGCCGAAGAGTGCGACCATGCCACAACACCCTGCCTTCAACGTGCTCACCGTGACCTGCCCCTCGCGCACCTCGCTCGCCCGCATCGCCAACAAGTGGTCGGCACTGATCGTGATCGTGCTCGCCGACGGCCCCCGACGCTTCGGTGACGTGCGGACCGCAGTCGACGGGATCAGCGGCAAGGTCCTCACCGAAACCCTGCGCGACCTGGAACGCGACGGGCTCGTCGAACGGCGCGTTTACGCCGACGTGCCACCGCGCGTCGAATACGAACTGACCGCCCTCGGCCACACCCTGCACGCACCACTGCGGGCCCTCGGCACCTGGGCCGAACAACACACCACCGAAGTGCTCGCCGCGCAAGAACGGTACGACGCCCTGCCCGATCGTCGCCCAGCGACCAGGACGTCACCGACAGGAAAGGGGTCATCAACCACGTCTGGGCGCGGGGTGCGTGGGTAAGACCTCCACCTTATGACGTGGCTCACATTGAACATTGGTTACGTTGAGGTAACCGGTCACTCCTGGTGATCATGAGCCGCAAGCAGAAGACATCGAACCCAGGAGAACCGATGACCGACACGAACACCCTCGCCATTGCCAGTCACTACGTCGATGCCGTGAACGCCAAGGACTTTGGCGCGATGGCGGGCTTGTTCGCCGAGGACATCGTGTGGCACCAGCCGGGCAGCAACCGGCACTCCGGCATCCACCGCGGCAGCGCCGCCGTGGGCCAGTTGATCGGGGCGCAAATGGCTTTCACGAACGGCACGCTGGAGATCGCGGTGGCTGGTGCCCCGATGGTCAACGGCGACGTGTTCGCGCTCCCGGTCCACTTCAGCGCCAAGCGCGAGGGTGCTGAGCTGTCGATGGACGGCGTCGACATCATGAAGGTGGACGGCGACAAGATCGTTGAGATGTGGTTGTTCTCCGCAGTCGAGAAGGATGAGGACGCCTTCTGGGACGCCGACTGAGCGCCCTTGGACGAGCCGCGGCTACCGGCCCTGCGATGAACCGCCGTCAACGGTCGGGCGCAGCGGCCGGCGCCGCGATTTTGGCGCTCATCGAAGCCCGCACCTGCGAATATCCGCGCGCGCGTCCGCCATCGACGCCAGACATATGATGTCTAGCCTGCGGATTTGCCATGACCAATCACGACGACGCACCCTTTGTACCGAAACCGGCGAATGTGGACGCTGTTTGCCACTCCCGAACCATTGACCAGCATGACCGGTCTGGCTAACATCCGATGTTTAGGACGCAGTGCCTCATTCTGGAAGCTTTCGTCTCATCTCTTCCTTCCCGCATGTCCACCGCAAGAGCATCGGAGCTCGACCCGTGACGCCAGGACAGCTGACCCGTCGTTTGTTCATCACCACCGTGATGGCCGCCCCTGCCGCCACCGTCATACCCAGCTGATCCACGCGAAAGCCAGCTCTCTGCAGTCCAACTGCGTGATGACCGACCTCGGTGGCCGGTCGGAGCCGCGCGGGTACCCCCTTCAGTAGACACATCGCCGCTTGCCATTGCGGAGCCGGTCGGCTCCGTCGATGTCATGCGCTCAAGAGTGGGAGTTCGACAATGACGTCACCCGGCCTATCGCGTCGTGGTTTTCTTGGCGGCACGGCGGGAGCTTTGGTTGGTACCGCTCTGCCGGTGGTGGCAGGGTCGTCGCTGCTGGCCACGGCGGCCGGTGCCGTGCTCTCGCCGCAAGAGATCCTCAGCAACCTCGCCGAACTGAGGTTCGGCATGTTCAACCACTTCAACATGGGTACTTTCACCAACGAGGAGTGGGCGACGCCGAGCCGGGACCCGAAACTGTTCGCGCCGACCGGGGTGGACTGCGCGCAGTGGGCCGCCGCGGCCGCCGCGGCGAAGATGCGCTACGGCGTCCTGACCACCAAGCACCATGACGGGTTCTGCCTCTGGCCCAGCGCCCAAACCTCTTACACCGTGGCGAACAGCTCCTACCAGCAAGACATCGTCCAGCAGTACGTCACCGCCTTCCGCAACGCCGGCCTGAAGGTGGGGCTCTACTTCTCGATCTGGGACCGGACCCGCCCCGTGCAGGCATACGGCGGCCACGTCGGCGACACCACGCAGGCGATCCAGCCCGCGGACATCACCTACATCCTCAACCAGCTCACCGAACTCCTCACGAACTACGGCACCATCGACATGTTGGTGACCGACGGCTACGCCTGGCAGATGGGCCAGCAAGCCGTGCCCTATCAGCGGATCCGCGAGCACGTGAAGTCACTGCAGCCCAACACCGTGATGATCGACATCGGGGGCCTGTCCGTGCCCTGGTCGGGTGACGCCATCTTCTTCGAGGAGCCACTCGGCGTCACGGCCCCGGCGGGCAACACCTACGCGGGCCTGCAGGGGCAGACGATCAGCGACGGCTGGTTCTGGCACCCCTCCACCCCTACCGCCGAACCGATGAGCAAGGCCTCGATCCTGTCGCACCTGAGCGATCTGGAAACCAAGTGGACGTCGCTGATCCTCAACTGCCCGCCGAACCGATCGGGCCGTCTCGACGACAACATCGTCGCCCGCCTGACCCAGGTCGGAGCCGCGTGGAGCCCGAACCTCTCCCGCCCGGGTCTGCCCACCCAACCGCTGCGCTGCGAGCACCCGGTCACCCCGATCAGCGCCTACGCCACCGGATGGCATTCCGGAGAAGGGCCGCTGCGGGCCATCGATGGCCGCACGGACGTCGGGTTCGAGACATGCTGGTCCACCTGGAGCCCCACCCCCGGCCAGGGGGCGCTGGCGCTGCCGCAGTCCCTCACGATTGACCTGGGCGGCGTCTGGTCGGACATCACCACCTTGGAGTACCTGCCCAAGCAGTGGAACCGGAACAACACCACGGACGGCGACATCACCGCTTACACCGTGTTCACCAGCACCGACGGGGTGACCTTCAGCAAGGTCGCTGGGGGCAACTGGGCAGGAAACGGCACCGTCAAGATCGCCCAGTGGCCTGCGGTCGACGCGCGGTTCGTGCGGTTGCGGGCCGATGCCGCCACCGGCAACTACTCCAACGTCTCGGACCTGCGCATCGGCGGGCGCACCACCCGCCCCACCCTCAAAGCCACCTTCCCGCCGCCGGCCACCCAGTACCGCATCCTCAACCTCAACAGCGGCAAGGCCCTCGACGTCTCCGCGACTGCGAACGGCACACCAGTCATCCAGACCACCGTGGCCACGACATCGACCAGCCAGCTATGGACCTTCGAACGTGATGTCTCGGGCTATCTCAAGATCCGCAACGTGAAAAGCGGCCGCCTGCTGGAGATCGGCGGCCGCTCCCGCGCCAACGATGCCACCGCCAACCTCTGGGCCGACACGAACGCCGCCCATCAGCAGTGGGCCCTCACCTCGATCGCTGCGGGTACCTACCTGTGCCTCAACCGTTTCAGCGGGCTGGCCCTCAACGTCAACGGCGCGTCCACCGCCGATGGCGCAGCCATCAACCAGTACGAGTACCTCACCGCCCGCCAGGAACAGTGGCAGCTCGTCGCCGTCCGAACCGTCGCCCAGTCAACGACGTCGGCGACAACGGACGCCACCACGATGGCCTACGGTGCCACCGCACGCGTCCAGCTCCGGGTCACCGGCGCCGCCACGACGACGGACGCCAAACCCTCGGGTACGGTCACCGTCCTTGACGGCACCCGGCAGATCGGCACCGAGACGCTGTCGGTGAACGGCAAGGGAACCGCCACCCTGACCGAAGACCTTCCCGTCGGCACGCACTCCCTGACCGTTCGGTACTCCGGTGACGAGAACTACGGCCCCTCCGACACCACCCTCGCCCTGACCGTCACCCGCGCAGCCACCACCACCGCCCTGTCCCTCAGCAAGACCAGCATCGGAGTCGGGCAGGACGCCCGCGCCGACATCGAGGTCAACACCGAAACCCGGGCCACCATCGCCGGAACGGTAATCGTGACGGTGAGCGGCCCCGGCACCCCAACCACTACCCACACCGGCACCCTCGACAGCAAGAACCGAGCCAAACTCACCATCGGCCCCTTCACCACGAGCGGAACTCTCAGCGTCACAGCTACTTTCCCTGGCAGCACCGACAACCAGCCCTCCACCTCCACCAGCCAGGCTGTCATCGTCACACCCTGAACCCGGCCATCGTCACACCCTGAAACCCGGCGCGCCCGAACCGAAGGCGGCCGCAGGCACCTGATCTTGCCTGCGGCCGCCTCGTCGTCGTCCTGACCCTTCGCCGACCGGACGCAGATCGCCAAGCCCTCGGGCAGCGGTCACCCAGGCACGCATAACCCGGGTTCGGCCGCCGGGTCATCGATTGCCGTGCTACTTATGCGTGCTGGTGTGACCCATGGCCGAGCCAGAGCGGTTGCCACAACCCGAGTCCGCACCGTCAGGTGCTGCGAGGAGCAGCCAGAAGTGTCGGCATCACCGCGCGCACCTCGTCGGCAAGCTGGGTGAGCGCGTCGTCTCCGGCCGGATGGTAGGCCAGCAGGGCGAGCTGGAAGAGGCCGTCGAGCATCCCGTAGTTGACAGCGGGAGCCAGGGCCGGCTCTCGGCCGGCGAGCTCGGCGTAGCGGCTGACCACGCGCCAGATCATGTTCTGCAGCTCGGCGTCGATCTGGGCCACAGCCTCGCGCAGTTCGGGCTCGAACATGCTCTGGGTACGCAGGTCGTACCAGAGGCGGTGCATCGGGGCTTCCTCGTGGATGGTCTGCGCCAGCCGCGCCGCGAAACGTTCGATGAGTTCGTCAGCGGTCGTCGACTCCTGGACGACCGAGTCGTAGCGCGTGACGCAGCGCGCCTTGTAGTACCGGACGCTGTAGATGACGAGCTCGAGTTTGTCCGCGAAGTAGTAGTGGACCACCCCGTGGGTGAATGGGGAGTTGTTCGCGATCTCGCGCAGGCTGGCCCGCGCGTACCCCAGTTCCCCGAGAGTGAGTAGGGCTGACTCGGCGAGTTGGTCGCGGCGCTCGTCGAACTTGTCGACAGGGCGGACGGCGCGTCGGCGCTTGCCCTCGGTCTGCCCGGTCACCTCACCACTCACCACGACCCCATGCTATCCGTCCTTGACGCTTGGCAAGAAATCTTTTGACAACTGTCCAACAAACTCTTGACGATCGTCAAGACAATTGCTGTGATGGGCGCCACCACCCCTTCGAGCAATGGAGCTCCGATGACAGGCTTGGATCTGACCGGAAGGCGCGCCCTGGTCACGGGCGCTGCGCAGGGCCTGGGTGAGGGGATGGCCGCAGCCCTTGCCGCCGCCGGCGCGCGGGTCGCAGTGGCCGATGTCCAGGACGACCTGGGCGCCAAAGTGGCGGCATCCCTCGGCGATGAACATCTTTTCGTCCATCTGGATGTCACTGACGACGACGGCTGGTCCAGCGCGATCGGCACGGCGGTGGACCGCCTCGGCGGCCTGGACATCCTGGTCAACAACGCCGGCATCGAGATCACCAGCCTGCTCGTCGACCTGGACCCGGCGCAGGTCCGCGCCCAGCTCGACGTCAACGTCCTCGGCACCGCACTGGGCCTCAAGCACGGCTTGCGCACGATGCGCCCGGGCGGTGCCGCCGGCGGCGGAGGCGTGATCATCAACGTGGCGTCCGTGGCCGCCACCATCGCCTTCCCCGGGATCTCGGTGTACTCGGCCACCAAGTCCGCGGTGGACCGGCTCACCCGGGTGGCGGCAATGGAGTCCGGCAAGCTGGGCTACGGCGTCCGGGTCAACTGCATCTACCCCGGCCTGGTCCCCACCGCGATGGGAGCGGGTCTGGCGAACGACGTCGCTGAGATCGGCCTGTTCGGTTCTGCGCAGGAGGCCGTCGAGGCCGTCGTGGCGCTCACGCCGTCCGGGCGCCTAGGGGAAGTGTCCGACATGGCGGACGTCGTGGTCTTCCTCGCCTCGGACGCCGCCCGGTTCATCACCGGTGCCGGGCTGGCCGTCGACGGCGGGATGGGGATGTGACGATGAACCCCTCCACCAAGCCCGTCGTGGTCTACGGCGCTTCCGGCTACACCGGCCGCCTGATCTGCGAATACCTGCGCGAGTACAACGTCCCCTTCATCGCCGCCGGCCGCGACGAGGGCAAGCTCAAGACCAGCATGGCCGCCAACGTTCCCGGCATCGAGACCGCCGACTACGAGATCATCCAGGTGCCGCACGATGTCGAGTCGCTGACCGAGCTGTTCACCGGCGCGTCGGTGGTCTGCAACACCGTCGGGCCCTTCCGTACGCATGGCCCCGAGGTCGTCCAGGCCTGCCTGGCGGCCGGGACCCATTACCTGGACACCACGGGCGAGCAGGACTGGCTGATTACCTGCGACGAGACGTACAGCGCCGACTTCGCCGCCAAGGGGTTGTTGCTCGCACCCGGCGTCGCCCAGATGTACACCACCGGCGAGATCGCCGCCGAGCTGTGTCTGGAGACCCCCGGCCTGGACACGCTCGACATCGCCGTCTTCTGGGGTGGCAGCCCGACAATCGCCTCCACCCTGACGATCCTGGTCAACGCGGCCCTGGCCGGCGCCTTCTACCTGGAGCAGAACCAGTACCTGCCCTGGGACCCGGACGCCGGCCTCTACCAGCTGGCGCTGCCGGGGCAGCACGAGCTCGCGCTGGCGCTGCCGTGGGGTGGGACGTCGCATCCCGTCTGGTACCGGCGAGACCCACGGGTGGCCAACGTCAAAGTCCTCGGCGGAGTCTTCAACAAGGCGCTGATGACCGGTGTCCCGCAGATCGTCGCCGCGGCGATCGAGGCCACCAAGGACATGCCGCCGGACGAGCAGTACGCCGCCCTCATCGCCACCGCGTCACAGGTGATGAACCAGATGCCGCCCCGGGAAAACCCGCGGCTCAACAAGTCGCTGGACTCCGTGCACGCCTCGGGCCCGCTCGGGCGCGCGCACTGCGTCATCCACGGCAACTCGAACTACAAGCAGACCGGGCTGCTGCAGGCCTACGCCGCCTACTCGCTGCTGCAGCGTCCTCCCCGACAAGTCGGATTCGCGTCCGCCTGCCAGGCCTTCGGGCACCGCGAACTGCTCGGTGTGCTGACCAGTTTCGGTCTGGTGCGACCGCCCGTGGTCACGGTCCAGGGTTGAGTCGATGCGTCTCGTCGATTACCTCGAGAAGGGTGCCGACCTCGGCGCCGACCGGCCGTGCCTGACGACCGACGGGACGACGCACACGTACGCCGAGGTGCGGCAGCTCAGCTGCCGCATCTCGGCGGCCCTCGGGGCCTGCGGCGTGCGCCAGGGTGACCGGGTCGCCATCCTGTCGGCGAACGACCCGACATCCTTCACCTGCGTCTTCGGGATCAGCCGCGCCGGCGCGGTCTGGTGCCCGATCAACCCTCGCAACGAGGCCGCCGAGAACCGCGAGTTGCTCGACCTCTTCGGCTGCACCGTGCTGTTCTTTCAGCAGACCTTCGCGCCGCTGGTCAACGCCATCCGCGCCGACCTGCCACACCTGACCGTACTGGTGTGCCTCGACGGCGAGGTGCCGGAAACCCTTACCTGGCAGCAATTCTTGGCTCTTGAGGACGGCACTGTCGACCGGCAGCCAGCCGAGGACCTGGCAATGATCGTCGGCACCGGTGGGACGACTGGCCGCCCCAAGGGAGTCGAGCTCACCAACGCCAACCTTGAGGCGATGACCGCCGCCACTCTGATGGGCTACCCGTTCCAGGACCGGCCCGTCTACCTGGCGCTGGCCCCGCTCACCCACGCCGCCGGCGTCCTGTGCTTCCCCGTTCTCGCCCTCGGCGGTGAGATCGTCATCATGCGCTCCCCCGACGTCGGCGGATTCCTCGACCACGTCGAAGCCCATCGGGTGACCCACACCTTCCTGCCACCCACGCTGATCTACCTGGTCCTCGCTCACGACCGGCTCAACACAACGGATTTAAGCTCGCTGCAATGCTTCTGGTACGGCGCGGCGCCGATGTCCGCCACCCGGCTCGAGGAGGCGCTGAGGAGGATCGGCCCCGTGATGGCACAGCTCTTCGGCCAGACCGAAGCCCCGATGATGATCTCTACAATGGCACCTAAGGACCACTTTCACCGCGACGGCACGATCGCACGGGAGCGACTGTCCTCGGCGGGACGCCCGTCGCCACTGGTCCGGGTCGCGATCATGGACGCCGAGGGCACGCTGCTCGGCCCGAACGAGACCGGCGAGATCGTCGTCCGAGGGTCCCTCGTCATGCGCGGCTATCACCACAACCCCGAGGCCACCGCCGAAGCGGGCACCCACGGCTGGCACCACACCGGCGACATCGGCTACCTCGACGCCGACAACTTCCTCTACATCGTCGACCGCGCCAAGGACATGGTCATCACCGGCGGCTTCAACGTGTACTCCACCGAGGTGGAGCAAGCACTCATGCAGCACCCCGACGTGCTGGACTGCGCCGTTATCGGCCTTCCCGATGAGAAATGGGGCGAACGGGTCACAGCCGTCGTCCAGCTGCAACCCGCCGCCTCGGTGACGCCACAATCGCTGATCGCCTTCGCTCGGGAGCGTCTCGGTGGCGTCAAGACACCCAAGCAGGTGGAGATCTGGGCCGAATTACCACGCTCCAGGGTCGGAAAGGTGCTGAAACGGGACATCAAACAGATCCTGACTGAGGACCACGTTGCCGATCTGCGGTGATCCGCTAGGCGAGCAGGTCCAGGCAGTCGAACGCCACACCGGGGTTGAGGAAGCCCGAGCCCTTGGATCCGCTGATGATGTTCAGCGTCAGGATGTTCCACCGGCTGACGTCGCTCTGCCAGGCACGGGCCGGGATCGCGTAGGTGAGTAGGGTATTGAATCCTCGGTAGGTGCCAACGGTGAGGCTGCGGGTCTTGGCGGACGACGGCGCGGGCGGGATCGGCGAGGTCCAGTCGTTGACACTCACCCGTGGGCGGCCACCCGCGAGACTGGAGGTGATGCCGATCCGCAGGGTATGTGCGAGAGCGGCCTGCGCGGCGGTGAGCTTGAATTTGATCTGCAGGCCGTCGTTGACGTCATTCCACAGGTAGCACGGAAAATCACCGACGGCCGAGGTGCCAACGGTGAAGTTGCCGGTCCAGACGCCCGCTCGCACATCAGAGGGATGCGCATGCGTCACCAGGGCCGCGTTCTTGAAACCACTCGGCGTGCCGTTCCAGTCCCCGATCCGCCAAATCGCCGCGGCCTTGCTCGGGTCCTTGCTGATCGTGATGGTGTGCAATGCGGTTGTGCCGCCGGCGCCAACCGAGGCCGAGCCGGTCCACACCGCCAGTTCACCCTTGTAGATGGTCATCGCGTACGTACCCGGCAGCATGTTCGGGCAGTTGAAGTGACCCCGGGCGCCGTCCGCGACGGCCCAGTACTGGGCGTCGCCGTTGGCGAAGCCGACCGTGTACGGGTACGCGGTGTCACGACCGGCGATGCCGACGCCCGTCACCCGCCCACGCCCGGACGCCCCGACAAAGCCCTTGAGACCCAACGAGTTGGCAAAACCGGTCTTCAGGTTGCGGGCGAAGAGGGCGCTGGACGGCGCCCCTCCATCGGTGAACGCCAGCACGTACGGGCCGTTCAGGCCCCAGCGGTGCTCCTCGGTCTGGGCCATGCCGTAGTAGACGATCTCGTACAGGTCCGGGGACCTGGTGCTGCCGCTGCGCAGCAGCGAGCGGAAAAACGGCCCACCCGAGGACTTCTCACGGTTGCTGCGGGCCAGCCAGATACCCACCGTCTTCGCGGCGTTGGTGGCACCCACATAGTCGTAGTCCATGGTCCGCACCCCGGAGTAATGCTTGGAATGCGTGCTGCCATCCGTGGCCTTGAAAATGTCACCGGCCTCGATGGTGGTACTGGTAGCCGAGTTCCACGCATCACCACCGCTGAACGTGAACGCCCCCGGCTTCAGCCGCACGATGAAGCGTTGCATTCGCACCGAATCGGCATCCTTGTACGACCACATGTAAATATTGTTCTCGCCGGCCCGTGCCACGTAGTAATGCACCAGCGTGCCGTGCACGACCGTGACCACGACCACCGACGAAGTGGCCGAGATGGTCACGGTCGAAGCACCCAGTCCGCTCTCGACCTGCGAGTTCTTGCCGTAGCCCTGGTACTCGACGCCGCGGTAGACGAACGAGACGAGGTCCCCGTTGCGGTGATTGACCTTGAAGACCAGGTTTGCCCCGGTGTTGACGACGTAGTTGGTTCCGTCGTCGGTGTAGCTGATCGTGGCGGCGTGGGCGGCAGTGGCGAACGACTCGACCAGCGCCCCGGCGCCGAGCATCACGCCGCCGACCTTGAGCAAGCTACGCCGGTTGAACTGCCGGGATTCCGATTCCGGTGACGGAGTGGTGGGACACAGAGACATGGTCGGGCTCCAGTGGTGATGGGAACCGGGCAGGGGGCGTCGCAGCGCATCGGGCACTGCATGACGGTTGGGTCCCTTTCGGCATCGGTCGGGTGAGCGCTTCGCACCTGGATAGACGCCTGAGACGGTCCTGGGTTGCCTCGGTGACGGAACTTTCGCGGAGGGTTCAGCCGGTGGGGGGCCGGCCCGACGAACCAGATCTTGTCAGGGGGTGATGGTGATCTTGCTGAACTCGGCGATACCGGAGATCGCGCGGTCGTGTGAGGTGTGCAGGACGCCGGCGTCGAGGGTCTGCTCAGGACCGATCAGGGCTGCCGCGCCACCGATCTGGCTCCAGGTGGTTCCGTCGGTGGAGTAGAAGCCGGAGGCCTGGTTTCCAGTGCGGGTGATTTTCACCCAGACCGGTGCCGTGATACCGCTTTTCACGGCCTGCGCATCGAGGAGACCATCGCCGTTGGTGTCCTGGGCGAAGACCACGCCGTTGCCCGGGGTAACCAGGACGGCCGCGTAGCTCTTCGAGGCATAGGCCCCGGTAAGGTCGTTGCGCAGAACGACGCCGGATT
>DATINJ010000261.1:0-13258 GCA_035474375.1 Kineosporiaceae bacterium
CGCGATCTCCACCGACTGCAACGCCCGGTTCGCCGCCCTCGACCCGTACACCGGTGCTCAGTTGGCGCTCGCCGAGTCGTACCGCAACGTCGGCGTGGCCGGTGGCAAGCCGCTCGCCGTCACCGACTGCTTGAACTTCGGCTCGCCGGAGGACCCGGGCGTGATGTGGCAGTTCGCCGAGGCGGTCCGCGGCCTGGCCGACGGCTGCCAGACCCTGGGCATCCCGGTGACCGGCGGCAACGTCAGCCTCTACAACCAGACCGGCGATACCCCGATCCACCCGACCCCAGTGGTCGGCGTCCTCGGGGTGATGCAGGACGTGGCCAAGCGGACGCCGTCCGGCTGGCGCAGTTCCGGTGCGCAACTCTTCCTGCTCGGGACGACGCGGGACGAGTTCGGCGGTTCGGAATGGGCGTGGTTCGAACACGGACACCTCGGCGGCTTGCCGCCGGCCGTCAACCTCGAGGCCGAGCGTTCGCTGGCCGCACTGCTGATCGCCACCGGGAATGACGAGCTGCTCCTGGCCGCCCATGACCTCGCGGACGGCGGCCTGGCGACGGCCCTGGTGGAATCCTGCCTGCGGTACGGCGTGGGGGCTTCGGTCGACTTGGCCGAGGTCTGCGCTCGGGACCAGGTCGACGCCTTCACCATGCTGTATTCCGAGTCGACGGCCCGGGTACTGGTCGCGGTGCAGCCGGATTCGGTGCAGGCGTTCACGCAGGCCTGCGCGCAGCGCGAGGTGCCGGTGATCGCGCTCGGCACCACCGGCGGCGATGCGCTGACGGTCAGCGACCGCTTCTCGCTGCCGATCGACGACCTGCGCGCCGTCCACACCGCCACCCTCCCGGCAGTTCTAAACCACTAGCCCTCAACCTCCCGTGATCATGCACGGTTGCCCCCAACCTCCCGTGATCATCAATGCCGGTGAGTTAAGCCACCACGGGACCCCGGACCAACCGCCGTGATCATGCACGCTTGCTCGTCAGGCCAGGGCAATCGTGCATGATCACGGGTCGAAGCGACGCAGATACGACCTCAGGCAACCTCACTCCAGCGCTTAACTCACCGGCATTGTCGTGATCATGCACGGTTACCCCAACCTCCCGTGATCATGCACGGTTACCCCAACCTCCCGTGATCGTGCACGGTTACCCCAACCTCCCGTGATCATGCACGGTTGCCCGCTCGTAGCAGGGCTTGAGGCGGGCACGCCGGCGCTGACGCGCCTCCCAAGTGCATGATCACGGCAAAGGGTTAACCTTGCTAGCCTGCGCGAAATGGAATCAGTGTGGGCGATTGTCCTGGCCGGCGGCGGCGGCAACCGGTTCGGCGGGCTGAAGCAGTTTGCCGAGCTCGGCGGCCAGACTCTGCTGGACCGGGTGGTGCAACTGGCCGGCAAATCGTGTGACGGCGTCGTTGTCGTGCTCCCGGCCGCGCAGGCCCAGGACGAGCGGTACGACCAGCCCGGGCAGATCAGGGCGACCGGCGGTGCGACTCGGGCGGAGTCGGTGCGCAGCGGGCTGGCCGCGCTGCCGCCGGAGGCCGCGATCGTGGTGATCACCGACGCCGCCCACCCGCTGGCCACGGTGGTGCTGTACGAACGGGTGATCGCTGCGGTTCGGGCCGGCGCTGATGGTGCGCTGCCTGGTCTGCCGCTCGCCGATGCGATCAAGCGCCTGGAACCGGCCGGCTCGGACGCCACGCTGCTCGGCCTGGCCGGGGCGACCACGGCAGCCGGCGGCAACGTCTCCGCACAGATGCCGATGGCCTTCCGCACGGCAGCCCTGCGCGACGCGCATGCCCGGATCGGTGACGCGGTCGAGGACAGCGCGATGGTCAGTGCGGCCGGTGGCCGGGTTGTCGTCGTCCCTGGTGAGCCGACAAACGTGCACGTCACGACGCCGGCCGAGCTGGCCATTGCGGCCGCGTTGCTGCCCCTGGTGTGAACCTGGTGTGAGCCTGGTCTGGGTCGTCTCGGGGTGCGGCCAAGGCAGACACATGGGACGGTCGGATTGAAGATCATTCAACCCGAGCAAGGGGTGCCCGATGTCCGAGACGGCAGCGCGAAGAACTCAGCAGGCTGGCCAGTCTGCGGCCAGAAAAGCAGACTCACCGTGGGTGAAGACCCTCGGAAAGGTCGGCGTCGCTGCCATCGGCATTGTCTACTTGTTGCTGGCCTGGATCGCCCTTCAGGTGGCCTTCGGTGGCTCGGATCAGCCTGCGGACAACTCCGGCGCACTCCAGGAGATAGCCGAAAAACCCTTCGGTAAGGTGCTTCTGGCCGTCATGGCGGTCGGCCTGGCGTGCTTCGCGATTTGGCAGTTCGTTGAGGCGGCGATCGGTTATGAGGAGAAGGACGGCAAGGAGAAGATCTTCAAGCGGGCCGGCGCAGCGGCCAAGGGCTTGTTCGGCGTGGCACTGGGATTGCAGTCGCTCAAGCTGGCGCTCGGCAATGGCAGCAAGAGCTCGAGTCAGAAGCAGAAAGACTGGACCAGCAATCTGCTCGAACTGCCGGCCGGCCGAGTACTCGTCGTCATCATTGGCCTAGCAGTGATCGCTTTCGCCGGGTACCTGGCCTACAAGGGCGTGAAGAAGAAGTTCCTGCCGAAGATCGGCGGCGGCGACGCCGACGCGAAGGTGATCAAGCTCGGTCAGGTCGGGTACATCGCCCGTGGGGTGGCCTTCGGTGTCCTGGGCATTCTGGTTGTCGTGGCCGGCGTCAAGTCCCAGCCGGAGAAGTCCCGGGGGTTGGACGGCGCGCTGAAGGCTCTCGCGGAACAGCCCTACGGCAAGTGGATCCTGATCCTCGTCGCCCTCGGGCTCGCTGCCTATGGGGTCTTCCAGCTGGTTACGGCGCGCCATCGCCGCGAGGGGTGACCAAACCGCCGCCCGGTGTTCGAACTCTGGTTGACTGGCTGATCTACGATCATCCCGGTCGTAGATGACGTCGCGGGCGGCGTCCAGGGGGCGAGGTTGGACATGTCGGCGATCACCCTCTCCGGACTGCGCAAGACCTTCGGCTCCGGCAAGGACAGCGTCCGGGCGGTCGACGGCGTGGACCTCGAGATTGCGGACGGCGAGTTCTTTTCCCTGCTCGGCCCTTCCGGGTCTGGCAAGACCACGGTGCTGCGGCTGATCGCGGGCTTCGAGCTGCCGACCTCCGGCCGGATCAGGCTCGGCGACCAAGACGTCACCAAGCTCGCGCCGTTCCGTCGCGACGTCAACACGGTCTTCCAGGATTACGCGCTCTTCCCGCATCTGCGCGTCTTCGACAACGTGGCCTACGGGCTGCGGGTCAAGGGCGTGGCCAAGGCCGAGACGGTGGCACGAGTCAACGAGGCGCTTGAAACCGTCCGGCTGACAGGCTTCGGTGATCGCCGTCCGGCGCAACTCTCCGGCGGGCAGCGGCAGCGAGTGGCTCTGGCTCGGGCTCTGGTGAACCGCCCCCGGGTGCTGCTGTTGGACGAGCCGCTCGGTGCCCTCGATCTGAAACTCCGCGAGCAGATGCAGGTGGAGCTGAAAGCGATCCAGGCTCAGGTCGGGATCACGTTCGTCTTCGTCACCCATGACCAGGCCGAGGCTCTGACGATGAGCGACCGGGTCGCGGTGTTCAATGGTGGCCGGGTCGAGCAGGTCGATACCCCTAGCGCCATCTACGAACGTCCGGCCACGTCGTTCGTCGCCGGCTTCGTCGGCACCTCCAACCTGTTGCCCTCCGAGATCGCTGGTGGAATCGTCGGACAGAAGGCCACCTTCAGCGTGCGACCGGAGAAGATCCGGCTGGTCGCCGCGGACCACGAGGCGGACGTCGAGGAGGTGGTGGCCGATGGTGTCGTCGAAGAGATCTCCTACGCGGGTTCGACCAGCCGCGTCTCCGTGGTGCTCAGCTCCGGACCCACCATGACCGTGCTGCGGCAGAACGGCCCTGTCCTGGACGGCGAACCGACCCCAGTGCCGGGTAGTCGGGTGCGCTTGGCC
This sequence comes from Kineosporiaceae bacterium, assembly GCA_035474375.1. GTDB lineage: Bacteria > Actinomycetota > Actinomycetes > Actinomycetales > Kineosporiaceae > JANNPJ01. Next base: position 3,979 of record DATINJ010000261.1, read on the forward strand.
TGGGGGCGTAGACATGCCGTCCGGTTGCCGGTCGACGACTTCACCAAGATCGACGATTGAGCGGAGAGATCATGCGGCGGACCACACTCGCAGCGCTGGCGGCAAGCTCGGCCCTGGCCATCGTGTTGGCCGGCTGTAGCTCGTCGGGCGGCACCGACCCTGGCACCGGTGGCGGGAGCGCCCTGCCGAAGGCCCCGGACAACATCGCGATGCAGCAGACGCTCGGCTCGGGCGAGGGCGCCCTGAACCTGGTTGCCTGGGCCGGATACGCCGAGGACGGCACCAACGACAAGGACGTCGACTGGGTCACCCCGTTCGAGGAAAGCACCGGATGTGACGTCAACGTCAAGATCGGCGGCACCTCCGACGAGATGGTCAAACTGATGAAGACTGGCCAATATGACGGCGTTTCAGCCTCCGGCGATGCGACTCTGCGGCTGATCTACTCCGGTGATGTGGCCCCGGTGAACACCGCGCTGGTGCCGAACTACAAGACCATCACCGACTTTCTGAAGGACCGGTCGTGGAACTCGGCCGACGGCCAGATGTACGGCATTCCGCACGGCTGGGGGGCCAATCTGCTGATGTCCCGCAGCGACGTGGTCACCCCGGCACCGGATTCCTGGGCCGCGGTCTTCGACCCGAACTCGCCGTACAAAGGCAAGATCACCGCCTACGACTCGCCGATCTACATCGCCGACGCCGCGCTGTATCTCAAGGCGACCAAGCCGGAACTGAAGATCAACAACCCGTACGAGCTGGACGACGCGCAGTTCACCGCGGCCGTCGACCTGCTCAAGCAGCAGCACGCGCTGATCGGTGAGTACTGGTCGGACTACATCAAGGCAATCAGTGCCTTCGAGAGCGGTGACTCGGTGATCGGCACCAGCTGGCAGGTGATCGCGAACTTGATCGATTCTGGTGGCAAGGCCAAGGTCAACGCGATCGTGCCGAAGGAGGGGTCCACCGGCTGGTCGGACACCTGGATGGTGGCGGCCAAGGCGAAGCACCCGAACTGCATGTACAAGTGGATGGACTGGATCACCTCGGCGACGGTGAATGCCCAGGTCGCAGAGTGGTTCGGCGAGGCGCCGGCGCAGACCTTGGCCTGCGCCGAGACGGCCGACAAGAAGCATTGCGAGATCTTCCACGCCACCGACGCCGACTACGCTGAACAGATCTCCTACTGGACGACGCCGACCCGCAACTGTGGTGACTCGCGTGGCGCTGTCTGCAAGGACTACGCGGCCTGGACCCAGGCCTGGACTGAGATCAAGGGGTGAGTCCGGACTTCTTCTACCGACACGCCCGGTTGCGGTTGCTCGCCCTGCTCTCCGCCCCGATGGCCTGGCTGGCGGTCGCCTACCTGGGTTCGCTGGCGGTGATGTTCCTGGCGGCGTTCTGGAGCGTCGACTCGTTCACCGGTTCGCTGATCCGCGAACCGAACCTGGACAACCTGAAGCTGCTCGTCGAGCAGTCGGTGTACCGGCGGGTGGCGCTGCGCACGGTCGGCGTGGCGGTAGCGGTCACCGTGATCGACGTTCTGATCGCTTTGCCGATGGCCCTGTACATGGCGAAAGTGGCGGCGCCCCGGCTGCGCGGCTGGCTGGTTGCCGCCGTGCTGACCCCGCTCTGGGCAAGCTATCTGGTGAAGGCGTACGCCTGGCGGACCATGCTCTCCGCGGACGGCGTGGTGAACTGGGCGCTCCAACCGCTTGGCCTGAAGGGCCCCGGATTCGGGCTGGTAGCAATCGTTTTGACGCTGTCCTACCTGTGGTTGCCCTACATGGTGTTGCCGATTTACGCCGGTCTGGAGCGGATTCCGAACTCGCTGCTGGAGGCGTCGGCGGACCTGGGCGCCCCGGCCGGGCGGACCCTGCGAAAGGTGGTGCTACCGCTGATCTTCCCTGCCGTGGTCGCCGGTTCGATCTTCACCTTCTCGCTCAGTCTCGGCGACTACATCACCGTCAAGATCGTCGGAGGGAGTACCCAGTTGTTCGCGAACATCATCTACGACAACATCGGCGTGGCCGACAACCTGCCGTTCGCCGCCGCTGCGGCGTTCTTCCCGGTCCTGGTGATCCTGATCTACCTGGCCCTGGCTCGCCGGGCCGGCGCCCTGGAACAGCTATGACGTTCTCACCGGGGGCGCGGCTCGCGCTGCGACTGGCCATGCTCTTCGGCCTGGCGATCATCTACCTACCGCTGCTGGTCGTCCTGATCAACTCGCTGAACATCTCGCGTACCTTCGGTTGGCCGCCGAGCGGTCTGACGCTCGAATGGTGGACCAGGGCTGCGGACAGCACCGGCCTGCGCGAAGCGCTGCTGGCCAGTGTCCTGGTGGCGCTCGGCGCGACCGCGATCGCCCTGCTGCTCGGCACGATGCTGGCGTTCGCCGTCCAGCGTTACCGGTTCTTCGGTCGACAAGCGGTCAGTCTGCTGGTGATCCTGCCGATCGCGCTGCCCGGAATCGTCACCGGGATCGCGCTGAACGCGGCCTTCACCGCCGGGGGCATCCCGTTCGGCTACCTCACGGTGATCATCGGCCACGCGACGTTCTGCATCGTCGTCGTGCACAACAACGTCCTGGCTCGACTCCGCAGAACCGGGACGTCGCTGCAGGAGGCGTCAATGGATCTGGGTGCCAACGGCTTTCGGACATTCCGGTGGATCACCCTGCCGCAGCTGAAGTCATCCCTGGTGGCCGGCGGGTTGCTGGCCTTCGCACTGAGCTTCGACGAGATCGTGGTGACGACCTTCACCACCTCACCCGGGCTGCACACCCTGCCGGTGTGGATCTTCGAGAACCTGTTCCGGCCGAATCAGGCGCCCGTCGTCAATGTTGCTGCAGCGGCGCTGATTATGCTGTCGATCATCCCGATCTGGGCCAGTCAGCGGCTCTCCCCAACTCCGGCCGGCGGCCGCCTCTAGGGTCTACAACCCTCCCGTCGTTCGGTCGAAAGTAGCCCTAACCCATGGCCCGTGATCATGCACGGTTGCCCGCTCATGGTCCGCGATCATGCACTTGGGAGGCGCGTCAGCGCCGGCGTGCCCACCCCAAAGCGGGGCAACCGTGCATGATCACGGCAAGGTGTTCCGGGTGGCTCCTCGCTCGGGCGAGGCTCTGCGGGAGAGACGCTAGGAAGGCGGGGGGATCTCGCCGGAGCCGCGACGGATCAGCTCGGTCGGGACGATATGCGTGGCCGGTGGGGCGGTGCTGCCGGCGATCCGATCGAACAGCACGGTGGCCGCCAGCCTGCCGATCGCCGTCGGGTCCTGGGCCACCACGGTGATCCCCGGTGAGAGCAGGTCGGCCAGCGGGAAGTCATCGAAACCGACCATCGCGACCTGGTGTTCGCGCCCGAGCCGGCGTAACCCGCGCGCCGCCCCGATGGTCACCATGTTCTGCGCGGTGAACAGCGCGGTCGGCGGATCGGGCCGGGTGAGCAAGGCGGTGACGGCGTGGTCGGCGACCGGACCGTCGTACAGGTCATGCACGACGATGGAAAGGTCCAGCGGAATCCCGGCGGCGGCCAGGGCATCGCGGTACCCGTCATACCGCTGGCGAGCGGTGATGATGGCGCGCCGGTCGCCGAGGAAGGCGATTCGCCGATGGCCCGACTCGATCAAATGCCGAACGCCGGCCATCGAGCCGGTGGTGTTCGTCGTCAGCACCGAGTCGACCGGCAGCCGGACCGCTTCCCGGTCGATGCAGACGATCACCGTTCCGGCGCGTACCTCGCTCTCCAGGTAGGACTGGTCCTCGCTGGCCGGAGCGATGATCAGCCCGTCGGCTCGACGAGTGCTGAAGGCCCGAGCCAACTCGCGCTCGCGATCCGGGTCCTCGTCCAGGCTGGCGGAGAAGACCATCACGCCCCGGGGGAGCGCGACGTCCTCGACCGCGCGCTGCAGGGTCGACGAGTAGGGGTTCGACACGTCTTCGAGCAACAGGCCGACCGTCGCCGTCCGGCCACCGGTTCGGCGCAGGCTGCTGGCGCCGATGTTGGGCCGGAAATCCAGGTCGTCGATCGCCTTGCGCACCCGCTGGCCGAGCGTGGTGGAGACGCCCGGCTCACCGTTGACGACGCGGGAAACCGTCTTCAGGCTGACCCCCGCGACGGCGGCGACATCTCGCATGGTGGGGCGTCTGCCCACCTCCTGGGGGGCAGGCAGGTGTCCGTCCATGACTTCTCGCCTCACTCCTTCACGGTCGTGCCGGGCCGCGCGACAAGAACGTACCTCGTTCCGCGCAGCACCCGATGCCGCCATGGGCTCGTGAGCGCCGGTGACCAGCGGCGGAATGCCATCTGCCTATCTCAGGTCGGCAGCAGTTCTCCGGAGCCTCGCGGTACCAAGGTCGTTGGTAGGACGACGCGCTCCGGGGCGGTCACCGCCCCCTCCATCCGGGCGAAGAGCAGGTTCGCGACATACGCGCCGGTGGCGTGCACATCCTGGCGGACCACCGTGATCGCCGGGGTGAGTAGGTCGGACGTCGGAAAGTCGTCGAATCCGACCACGGCAATTCGATCCTGCTTGCCGACTTCGCGCAGCGCGCGGACCGCCCCGATTGTCAGGTCGTTGCGACCAGCGAAGATCGCCGTTGGCGGCGCGGGATCGCGCATCATCGTCAGGACGGCCGAAGTCGCCTGGTCGGCCGTCGTCAGGCCGCTCACCGCAAACTCAGGGACCAGCGGAAGGCTGTACTCGGTGAGCCCATCCAGATAGCCCTGGCGGCGCTGGGCCGCGGTCCAGATCGAATCCGAATCGGTCAGGCAGGCGATTCGGTGATGGCCGCGAGCGGCAAGGTGAGCCGTTGCTTCGCGGGCGCCACCGGCATTGTCGACCACCACCGTGCCGATCTCCACGCCGTTCGCCGGGCGGTCGACCGCGAACACGGCCAGCCCGGCTCTGATGTCCGCGAGCAGATAGCTCTGGTCGTTACCGGTCGGCATCAAGACCAGGCCGTCGATCCGCCGGGAGATCAAGTCGGTCGCCAGGATGGCTTCCCGCTCCGGCTCATCGTCCAGGCTGGCGGAGAACACCGCTATTCGTCGGGAACGCGCCTGGTCCTCGATCGCCCGCAGCAGGGTGCCGGAGAAGGAATTACCAAGATCGTGAAGTAGGACGCCGATGCTGGCGGTGCGTTGACCGCGACGGAGATTGCTGGCGGCCAAATTGTGCCGGTAATCGAGTTCCAATACGGCGTGCTCCACTCGCCGCACAAGATCGTCGGATACTCCGGCCTCATTGTTGATCACCCGAGAGACCGTCTTGAGGCTTACTCCGGCCGCGGAAGCCACATCCTTGATGGTGGCTCGGCGGTGGATGTTTTGCCCCATTTCATTGCCAGCACAAGGCGGGTGCAGCAATGTTACAGATCTGTATCGGTCCCTTGACAGGACGAATTTCCATGGCTCTACTTTATCACGACAACGTTGTCAGGCATCAGAGCTTAGGCCGTCAGAGTCTCGCTCAGGTGCCTGCTCGGAGCACGAAGTAGAGAGGCATGAAGATGGCCAGCTCCACTCGACACCGGATCTTGGTTCGGCGCGCAGTACCCGTCTTGGCAGCAGTCGCCGCGATCAGTCTGACCGCAGCTTGTGGGGGGTCCGGCTCGGATTCCGGCTCGGGCGGCGACAAGGTCGCTGTCTCGCTGATCACGAAGGATTCGGTCAACCCGTTCTTCGTGGCCATGCAGAAGGGCGCCAAGGAAGCGGCGGCGGCCAACGGAGTCACCCTCAGCGTGGGCGCCGGAGCCAAGGACGGCGACGAACAGGGTCAGGTGACCTTGATTGAGAACGCGATCGCCAAGGGTCAGAAGGGCATCCTGATCACGCCCAACGGCCCGGGTGTGAATTCGGCGATCAAGAAGGCGCGCGACGCGGGCCTCTACGTCATTGCCCTCGACACGCCGCCGGACCCGGCCGACACCGTGGACATCACCTTCGCCACGGATAACTTCAAGGCCGGTGAACTGATCGGGCAGTGGGCGGCCAAGGAGATGGCTGGAAAGCCGGCGGTTATCGCCATGCTCGACCTCTTCAACGACAAGGTCGTCTCCGTCGACTACAACCGTGACCAGGGCTTCCTGACCGGCATGGGGATCGACGTCAAGGACAAGAAGAAGAACGGCGACGAGGCCCCCACCGGCAATTACTCCGGTGGCACTTACACGATCGTCTGCAACGAGCCGACGAACGGTTCTCAGCCGGACGGCAAGACCGCCATGGAGCGGTGCCTGGCCAAGAACCCGGGCATCAACCTGGTCTACTCGATCAACGAGCCCTCCGGCACCGGCGCCAGCGAGGCTCTGAAGGCGGCCAACAAGACCGCCACCATCGTCTCCGTCGACGGCGGTTGCCAGGGCGTCGCTGAGGTCAAGTCCGGCATCATCAACGCCACCGCACAGCAGTACCCGGTCAAGATGGCCGAGCTGGGTGTTGAGGCGATCGCCAAGTACGCCAAGGACCAGACCAAGCCGAGCACCTCACCAGGCCTGGACTTCTTCGACACCGGGGCAGCCCTGGTGACCGACAAGCCGCAGGACGGCGTCGACAGCATCACCAGCGACGAGGGCAGCAAGATCTGCTGGGGCACCACGAGCTGAACCTGCTGGTCCGGTCACCCGCAAGCCGGGCGATCGGGCTTGGGTAGTAGACCAGCGGGTTGTCCGGTGGTGGGTGTGGCCTTCGCCGATCCACCGCCGGACCCGCAGATATGCGTACGAACCGGAAGCATCGCGGCTGAGCAGGCCCGGCGACAAGAACCCCCTGTTGCTAGCGCCCCTACTCAGTGGAACGGTGCGAAAGCGTTCGCAACCTCGTGAACCAGCCGACGGAGGACCCTGTGACGACAGCAACCCACCACCCCCCGACCGCGGCGGAGCAGTTCGCTGCCCGGCAGCAGTCGCCGCTGCAGCGGGTGCAGCACGTTCTGCACTCGCATCCGACCATCAGCCCGGCGCTCGTGCTGGTGCTCTCCTTCATCGTGTTTTCGATCCTCAACCCGCGATTCGCCCAGCCGAGTTCGCTGTCCCTGGTCTTTCAGCAGGTCGCCGTGGTCGGCGCGCTGGCGGTAGGCCAAACACTGATCATTCTGACGGCGGGTATCGACCTGTCGGTGGGTGCAGTGACCATCCTTTCGATGATGGTCATGGCGAAGCTTTCCGCGGACAACGGGATCCCGGCGATCCCGGCGATCGTGATCGGGATCGTGGTGGGTACGGCAGCCGGTGCACTCAACGGCATGCTCGTCACCAGGGTCAATCTTCCGCCGTTCATCGTCACGCTGGGCACCCTGAGCATCTTCACGGCCCTTGGGTTGCTCTACACCAGCGGCCAGGGCGTCCAGGGCGAGAACATGCCTGACCTGGTCAACTGGACCGGAACGACGTTCCCGGTCGGCCCGTTCCGGTTCACCACCGGCGTGGTGATGGTGGTTCTGCTCTACTGCGTGGTGGCTTACGCGCTGAGCCAGACGGCGTGGGGAAAGCACGTGTACGCCGTCGGGGACGAAGCCGAGGCGTCGCGGTTGGCCGGTATCCGGGTCAACCGGGTGCTGCTCAGCGTCTACACCGTGGCCGGTCTGATCTTCGGCATTACCGCGTGGATCCTGATCGGGCGCGCCGGTTCGGCCAGCCCCAACGGCCTGACCGACGCCAACCTGGAAAGCATCACCGCCGTGGTGATCGGCGGAACCAGCCTCTTCGGTGGTCGCGGCACGGTCTTCGGCTCGCTCCTGGGCGCGCTGATTGTCGGTGTCTTCCGTAGTGGCCTGTCGCTGGCCGGCGTCGATGACCAGTACCGCGTGCTGGCGATCGGACTGCTGGTCATCGCCGCGGTGGCGGTCGACCAATGGATCAGGAAGGTACGCGCATGACCAGCATGGCCAAGGAACAAGCCGCGCCCGGCTCGCCCGTCGAATCCCGCCGACCGGTCCTCGAGGCACGCAAGATCGTCAAGACGTTCGGTCGAGTCGTCGGTCTGGACGGCGTTGACCTCGCGCTGTACCCGGGTGAAGTGCTGGCCGTCATCGGCGACAACGGAGCCGGCAAATCGACCTTGATCAAGTGCCTGACCGGTGCGCTCGCCCCGGACGCCGGCGAGATCCTGCTCGACGGGCAACCCGTGGACTTCAAGCGGCCACAGGACGCCCGGGAGGCCGGGATCGAGACGGTCTATCAGACCCTTGCGGTCGCTCCCGCGCTCGACATCACCAGCAACCTGTATCTCGGTCGGGAATTCCGCAAGAAGGGGCCCCTGGGCTCCATCCTGCGGATGCTGGACAAGGCCGCGATGAAGGAGGCCGCCGAGAAGTCGATGGCGGAACTCGGGATCGGCACCATCCAGAACATGTCGCAGGCAGTCGAAACGCTGTCCGGTGGTCAGCGTCAGGCAGTGGCGGTGGCCCGGGCCGCCGCCTTCGCGACCAAGCTGGTGATCCTCGACGAGCCGACCGCTGCGCTCGGTGTCCGGGAGACCGGGCAGGTGTTGAAGTTGATCGAGGAGATTCGCAAGCGTGGCTTGCCGGTCATCCTGATCAGCCACAACATGCCGAACGTGTTCGAGGTCGCCGACCGCATTCATATTCAGCGGCTGGGCGGTTCGGCGGGCATCATCACCCCGAAGTCGCACACGATGTCCGAGGCCGTCGCCATCATGACCGGCGCCACCACCCTGGCGGAGACCCCAGGCAAGCCCGAGGCCTGACCCTTCCTTGCTTCCTGCGCTGAATGATCGCCAGCTACGCCCATTTCCGTGCCCCTAATCGGCATGTAATCGGGCGTAGCTGGCGATCTTTGCAGGTCGATACGGCCGCCGGTATTGGCCTACCAGCCCGAACCGCCGCGATCATGCACGGTTGCCCATCCATGGACCGTGATCATGCACGATTGCCCGTCCATGGACCGTGATCATGCACGGTTGCCCACTTCAAAGCGGGTATCCGTGCATGATCACGGCAATGCCGGTGAGTTAAGCGCTGGAGTGACTGGTGTGACGGTCGTCTGCTGTCGCGATCTTTCCCCTTTCGACCCGCGATCATGCACTTGGGAGGCGCGTCAGCGCCGGCGTGCCCTCGCCTGAAGAGCAACCGTGCATGATCACGGCGCTTGGTCACGGGTGCCGTGGTGGCTTAACTCACCGGCATTGGCCGTGATCATGCACGGTTACCCGCTTTGAGGTGGGCAACCGTGCATGATCACGGCCCGTGGACGGGCAACCGTGCATGATCACCGACGGTTTTGGGATTGGCCATCAGGGTCAAAGCATTGACCAAAACT
>DATINJ010000262.1:0-9398 GCA_035474375.1 Kineosporiaceae bacterium
CGACGTTACCGAGTGCCTGGGCGGTTCGGAGCACATTGACGACGCGGATCTGGCGACCCGGTACGAGACGCTGTGTGACCCGCGACTGAACCACCAGCAGTCCCTGGAGCTGTCCTTCCTGGTCGCCGAGATGCTGGCGGAGCGCTGAGTGGTTGTTGATCTGCGCAGCGACACCCTGACCCGGCCCACCGCCGGGATGCGCGCGGCGATCGCGGACGCCGCTGTCGGAGACGACGTCTACGGCGAGGATCCAGAGGTCAACGCCCTGGAGACGGAGGTGGCCGAGCTGCTCGGCCATGAGGCCGGGCTGTTCTGCCCGACCGGCTCGATGGCGAACATGCTCGGCGTCCGGATGCTGGTGGCGCCGGGGCAGGAACTGCTGTGCGATTCGATGGCCCATGTGGTCCGGGCCGAGCTCGGCGGGCATGCCGTGCTCGGGCAGGTCTCAACCCGGACCTGGGCGTCCGAGCGCGGCCGGTTGGATGCCGAAACCGCGCTCCAGATGGCGGTTCCGGACGGCGGTCCGTACCTGGTCTCGACCGCCGCCTACGCGGTGGAGAACACCCACAACTTCGGTGGTGGCACCGTGCAGCCCGTTGCCGAGCTGCGCAAACTGTGGCAGGGCAGTCGCGAGCAAGGGGTGGCCGTCCATCTGGACGGGGCCCGGCTCTGGAACGCGCATGTCGCTACCGGCGTCCCGCTGGCGGAGTACGGCTCGTTGGCCGACACCGTTTCGGTCTGCCTGTCCAAAGGGCTGGGTGCCCCGGTCGGATCGGTACTGGTCGGCTCGGCCGCACTGATCGCCGGAGCCAGGGTCTGGCGCAAGCGTTACGGCGGTGGCATGCGGCAGGTCGGCGTGCTTGCTGCGGCTTGCCGGTATGCGCTGGCGAATCACGTCGAGCGGCTTGCCGTCGACCACGCCCATGCCCGGCGGCTGGCCGAGACGTTAGGTGCGGTCGATGAGCGGCTGTGCGACCCGGCTGGAACCGAGACGAATATCGTGATCACCGAGTGGCCCGAGCCGCAGCAGGCCGCGGCGTTCACCGCGGCGGCGGCGGGGGCCGGGATCCGGGTCTCAGCGCTCGGACCTCGGGCGGTGCGGTTGGTGACCCATCTGGACATCGATGAGGCCGGCATCGACCAGGCTTGCGACTTGCTGCCGGGGATCGCCAAGGCTGCCCTCCAGTCCTAGTGGTCTGTCTGGTGGGCCGCCGCAGGACTCGGCGGAAGTCCTGATCAACCTCCGATCTGGCCTATTACCGGTAGTTCGGCCGAGTTCTGCGGCGTCCGAAGATCAAGGTTGAGCAACGAACCGGCAACCGTACGGTGTCGTTCCGGTCAAGGTAACCGTCCGGTATCAAAACGCCACGCACGGGTGGCTCGAGTGGCTCTGGGTGAGTGGGAAGATGGAATGGTGCAGGAATCCGAGTCTCAGCAGCCCCGGACCCTGCCTCCCGGTCAGAAGCTGGCCAACGGCTTCCCGGTGCGGCATTACGGGCCGGTACCCCGATTCCGTCCGGACACCTGGCGGCTGACCGTGAACGGCGCGACGTCGGACGGCGCCGAGCATCACCTCGACATCCAGGAGTTCGCCGCGCTGCGCCGCGACCAGGTGGTTGGTGATCTGCACTGCGTGACCAAGTGGACGGTCCTCGACAACGTCTGGGAGGGCGTCCTCGCTCGCACCCTGATGGAGGCCGTCCCGCCGGCCGACGACGTCACCCACGTCATGGTGTGGGCGGAGTTCGGCTACTCGGCGAACCTGCGGATGGATGACTTCCTCTCCGCCCGGACGATCCTCGCGACCCATCACAACGGTACGGCGCTGACCCCGGAGCACGGCTGGCCGCTGCGTCTCGTCGTCCCACATCTGTACGGCTGGAAGGGCCCGAAGTGGCTGCGGATGATCGAGTACCTGACGGCTGAGCGTCGCGGGTACTGGGAGGAACGCGGTTACCACACCGAGGGCAACCCGTGGCGGGAGCAGCGCTACTCGTACCAGGAGTGAGCGGCCCTGGCTGGTGGTCTGCCGCGGATGAGGCTCACAGCTGCGGCAGGAGATCCTTGCTCGTCGGGCTCCGGCGGTGATCAAGGAAGTACATGTACACGCGGAGATGATCGGGAAGTTCGCCGTCGAGGTAAGCCAGGTAGTCCGACAGACCCTCTGCGGCTTCTCGTTCATCGTCCCGCTCGGAGTCAGCCCAGGTTTGCCGCTTCTGCGTGATCCACTGCCGAAGACGCGGACGGTCGCGCCACCACTCGCGCACGAGGTCGGGGGTCCAGTTCGTGTCCCCGCCGCACGCCCAGCCAGCGTAAGGATCCAGTGACATGCCTTCGAGGACGTCGTCGAGTTCGGTTTGAGAGCGTGGCTGGCGGTACAGGAACTCCTGTTCGCCCTCGTGGTCGTCGCCGTAGAGGATGTGGCGGGGGGCGTGAAGTCGTCCCACCCAGCAGTTGTCGGTCATGGCCCCGTACAACGGGCCGGGGACGTTGCGCCAGTTCCGCTCTTCCCATTTGCCGGCGAAAGGTGGAGCGGGGTCCCACGGATGCCGAGTCCCTAGCCGAAGTGACGGGAACGCCTCTTCCACATGGGGCACGGGGTTCCAGTAGAGGTCGAGAGGGCGGCTCACCAACGGGAATCTAGCGCTGAAGCCCGAACCCTTTCAGCCGCCGGGCCGTACTCGCCAAACGCTGATCTGCCTCACGTAGTGCGGAACGCTTCGGCGTTCATCGTCGCGGGTGAGTTGGAGCGGCCGTGGCGGTACGCGAGCTACAACGACTCGGTGTCGCTGCTCCTCAGTTCCACGGTGTGTGTTGCGATGGTTGATTCAGGCCAACCATTGAACGAGGAGCAGATGCACGTCTAGGCGGTCCTCGTAGATCAGATAGACGACCTGACCGGCCGCGTCCGGACCGAAGGTCCAGCGCCGGACGGCTCCGTCTGGGTTCGCCTCGTGTAGCGATCGGCCCGCCCACGGCGTCACTTCCAGTACCGACAGCACCTCGGCATAGGGGAGGAGCGCTTCCTCGGGTAATGCCGCGACCTGCTCCAACGTCGGAGCGTCTGGGATCAGGCGGTACACCTACCGGCCCAGTCGCCGCTCGATCAGGGCTCGCATGTCCTCGATCGAAACCGCGCCTGGATTTTCGCCGGTGCGCTCGATCTGTTCGGCTTTGGCCAGCATCCGAAAATGGGACCCTGGATCTTTAAGTTCCGCGAAGGCCAGGTGCCGCCACTTGTTCAGCAACGAATGGATCGCCGTGATGTCCTTCTCCTGCTTCGCCTGCTCCAGGACGAACTCCCACTCGTGGTCGAACTCGGCGACCATGGGGGGGGTCAGGCAAGCCCGGATGGCCTGCGGATCCGCGGCTGGCGGAACCGCTGGCGGCTCCGGAGTGCCGGCGGGCAAGGACACAAAGGTCAGCATAGCCAGCCTGTGCCCGACCTGGCAGTTCGTCATTCGTGCCAGGAGTGAGTGCTCTTGCGGCCGCTCCTTGGAGCGGCGCCACCAATAGCCGGGCGCGTCTGGATGCCGGAAAGCGCACCCGAGTCGGTGTCCCTACGCGGTGAGCCCGAGCCCGCGGGCGGCGGCGTCGGCCACCTCCGTGCCCGCCGTCGCTTGAAGCAGGAGCAGCCCGTCCAGGGTTGCAACGATCGCTGCCGCGTGGTCGTCCCGTCGCCCCGGCTCGAGCGCAAGGCGGGTGGCGAACCAGGTCGTCCAGGTGGCGGTGAGGTCGGTGATGACCGATCGATACGGTTCCCGGCCGTGTGCAGCCAGCCCCACGGTCTCGATGTAGAGCCTCAGCCCTCGGTCCGCTTCGGGACGGCGTAGCGCGTCCCAGCTGGTCTGGAGGAGTTCACCGACTTGGCGGGTTTCCTCGCCGACTGCTGTGGCCAGCAGGTCCATGAGCTGTGCGGTCGTGCGTTGGAGCACGGCCAGGATGAGCTGGTCCTTGGTGGGGAAGTAGTAGACGACGGTCCGGTCCGGTATGCCTGCTCGCTGCCCGACCGAGCGGAATGTCAGTTCCTTCAAGCCGGACTCGTGCGCCAGGGCCAGGGCCGAGCCGAGGACGCCCTCACGATCGTGTCGGTACCCCATGGACGAAGAGTGTAGCTGCTGCTACAAATGTAGCCATGACTACAGAGTTCTGGCGACGGTGGCTGCTCCTCGCGTCCGGGTTGATCGCCGCGTACGCCGCCAGCCTGGTTCTGGCGGGGGCGGTCACGGGACGGCTCTTTGACGTCCTGGGCTTCGGTATGCAGTCAGGCGCCGTCCCGGACGGGCAACCGCGCTCCTACGTGCTGTTCATCTACGGGGTGCTGGGTGCGGTCCTCACCGGCTGGATGATCACCCTGGCCGGCATCGCCGCTGGACCGATGCGCACCGGTGAACCATGGGCATGGCCCGTGCTGGCAGCCTCGCTCGGCACCTGGTTCGTCCTGGACACCGGCCTCTCGCTCGCGGTCGGCTACTGGCAGCACGCCGTGTTCAACGTGTTCTTCCTGGCCTGCCTGGGCCTGCCACTCGCCGGCTGGCGGAGCGCCTCGAAAGAGAGCGCAGAGTGCCCGAACCAACGCCACCACTCACAACAGACCTGAAGGAGCCGGTGACGCTACGGGGACTTTGCGCGCCCCGGATGGCTACCGACGCGAGAACGTACACCTAGATCAAGTCGATCTCAGCACCCAGATGGCTACCTACTGGTCGACTTTCGCCCCGGACCGGTAGTCCGAACGCGGCCTACTCGCCGAAGTGGTCGCCGTACCGGTCCGGTGGCTCGATCATGCAGCTCAAGGCGCCGCTGACCTGACGTGGCCGAGCTGCGCCCCCAAGTAGCCGCGGTACCCCTGAAAATAGGGGCTACGTCCACGATTTGACGGACGATCGCCCGCGCCGTGCGGCGCGGGCGACATCGTTGGCTTGGCGAGCCAGGTCAACGAGTTTCGCAGGGTCTTCCCTGGCTGGATGAGGTACGTCGTAGTAGCTGCTCACCGTCACGGTTCGCCCGTTCGCCTGGTACTGGAACGGTCGGCCGCCGAACTGCTCGAAGGTCGGCCGGGTCGCGTCGTCCACTCGAAGGTAGACCGAGCTCTTCATGACGAACCCGAACTGGACGTCCTCCAGGCGTAGCCCTACCCCGCCAAAAAATCGGCCCAGCGTAACGGGCCCGAGGCCGGCCAGGTCGTCGGCCACGTCGGCAGCGGTCTGGGCCGACCGCGGCCGCTCGGACGCCCCGGTCACCCGAGCTCAGCCGGTGGCTCGAAGAATCCTGTGATGGCGCTCAGTCGGCCGTCGGCCGCCACGACGGCATAGCTGGTGCCTTGTTGGAACAGCTGATCTTCGGCGCCGCGCAGCGTCCAGGACGCCAGGGTTCGATCGTGGTGCTGCAGCACGGACTCAATCTGGAATCGAGTTCCGGGAAAGGCGTTCTGGAACTGGCCCATGTAATCGGACAATGCCGGGCGCCCGGCGACGAGCCCTTGGGGATCGCAATACGTGACGTCGTCGGAGAGGCACGCGGCGAGTTCCTCTCCTCGATCGTCGGCGGCCAGCGACCAGGTGGCTGCGTAGCGGTTCCAGAGCGGGTCAAGGGGCATGATTGCCTTCCAATGCGTTGAAGTGATCGTTGATCAATTGCTCCAGTGCGGTGCTGTCGTAGCCACCGCGAACCAGGACGAGAACACCCTGGTAGAGGGCCAGCAGCTGGAGCGCTGCCGACTCCGGATGAACGCTCTCGGGTAGGTCACCGGCCAGCCGGGCGGCAGTCAGCCGCTCGGTGAAGGTGCGTCGAAGCACGTCGAGGGCGTCGAGTACGAGCGCATTGGGGCTTTCCTGATCTCCGAGCTCGACGGCGGAGTTCGTGATGAGGCACCCGAATGCGCCGCCGTCAGGCTCGTGCAGCAACGTGCGGAACGCTTCTCGAACTCCCGCCAGACCCGCCTCGGCCGGGGCATACCGGTTCAGCCTGCCTTTCAGAACGACCTCGTTGTAGTGCCTGAAAGCAGCCTGGAAAACGCCGTCCTTGTCGCCGTAGGCGTTGTAGAGGCTGCCTACCGAGATGCCCGTCGCCACCTCTAGGTCGCGGACGGACACCCCCCGGTACCCATGCCGGCGGAACGCCTGCATCGCGCCGCTCAGCACCTCGGCCTCCTCGAACGAGCGGGTACGACCTGAGGAACGAGGTTTCTGGGACACGTGTTTTAGAATAACTGTTTTAATTCAGATGGCAAGCCGGGCGGCGGGTTGTGGCCCGGTTAGGCCACCTGGTCAGGCGTCCATCAGGGCCTTGATCTCGTCGGTGCGGTTCGTGACCCGAGCCCACTCGGCCAGGCGTAGGGCGGCATCCGCCAGGGCCAGGTCTGGGTCGGAATCGGGCACGTCGTCGCCGAGGACGTCGCGCAGCCAGGTGGAGACCTGAGCCCAGGAATAGACCCGGAGCTTTCCGGTATCCAGCCGAGGTGGCGGGAAGCCGCCCGGCCCGCGCTTGCCCGCCGCGAGGAGCCGGAGGCTTTCCGCCGTCCTCGTTCCGAGCAGTCGATGCGCGACGTCGGACAGCGTGACCGAGTCATCGAAGCGCACCCCGATCGGGCGGGGTCCGTTCACCGTGCGCAGATCCCGCACCGAACTGATGATCGCCGCGAACAGCGAGGGCGCCTCCCGATCCATGCCCATGAGGTGTTCACCAAATTCGTCGCTGATCGATGAATCGTCGAGACCGGCGTCGTACATCGCGTTGAACTCGTCGTCGGTTGGTTCGCGGTCGAGCAGAATGGTAAATGACCACGTCGGTTGGTTTTCCACCACCATTGGCTCCATTTTGGTCAGCGTTTTCATTGGGTGCTTCCCATCTGACGGTCTTCATGGCCATGTCTAGCGATAAACGCTTCGATCTTCTTGGCGTGGCTGTCGGGATTCCGTGGCGTTCCCGAGACGGTGATTCGGTGGGTGCAGGTCGGGCAGCGAAGGTAGCCCCATCGGTGCCCGTTGTGATCCTCCTTCACGATGAAGCCACCGGCTTTGGCCTTGCTCAGAACTGAGGCGACGGCCGACTTCGGGTGCCGGCCCCGGCTCACCACGTTGCAACCTTACAACACTGTTGCACCATTGCAACAGGTCCGATTTCGTCAACCACGCCGAGAGCTCCAATCCGAATACGATTCCGAATGTGACGACACGCCAGGCCCTTTGAACGGCCTTGGCTGCGGCGGATGTCTGCGCTGGACGCGCGCGACATCCGAGGCCCGACCTGTGTCGGGCGCGGTTCATTGCGGGTGGGCCCGACCAAGGACGGCGTTCGGCGCAGTTCGGTGCCCTGCCGGAAGCCCGAATGATCGGGTGCGCAGGGTCAGGCCGCCGCGACTCGCGGACGCGTTGGCCGAGGGCGAGTGCGTCCGGTGAAGCTGGGATCTGGCGTTCTCGATCCGGAACCAACAATGCCGCAAGGCGGGCGGCGAGAACAAGTCCTGCAGTCGGGCCTGTGGATAAGTGTCAATGGCCTCGCCAAAACGCCATCTGGTGAACCGGTTCGGTGTTGAGTGCGGCGAAGCATTGACAGAAAAGGCTATGTGTTGGCATCAATCAGAGCGATGGCCGACTTGATCAAGTCGGCTAGGTCGCGGGCCTGGGCGAGGGAGAGGCTCACCCCGCCGACGAGGATCTCGGCGGGATGTCGTTGAACGGCGAAATGACCAGGACTGAAAGTGATTTCGTCTCTTTGAATGATGATGACGGTGAGCGTCTCATGCTCCTGGAGTGGCGCTCCCGGAATCGAACCAAGAATTTTGAAGGCCTCGATCAGATCGCCGTCGTCGGTGATCTGATCGGCCCAGGTGGGCGTGCTCCAGCTGGTGATGGTCGTGGGCGATTGTGCCCGTGCCGTTTTCATCGGTCACTCCTGCAAAGATCAAGAGCCCCAGCGGTTTTCCGCACCCGCCGGGGCCGACTGCGGTCGGTCGCGGTTTCTTGCGGGTGGTCCGCGATCAAGCGCTCCAGGCAAGACGGAACGCGATCGGGTGCGCGGGGTCTGGCCGCCGCGACTCGCGGACGCGATGGGCGGGTGCGTCCGGTGAAGCTGGGGATCTGGCGTTCTCGATCCTGGGTCCAGGGTGCCGCAAGCGCGGCCGGAAAACCAACTCGTCCGCGAGTCTGGTCGTCGGCCTACCGGCTCACCGCCGGTGCGGCGATCAGAGAACGATCAGGCGTCGGTGCGAAGGCGGCTGAAGAGCATCATGTCGTGCCATTCGCCGAGGCGGAACTGGGCGCCACGCAGGACGCCGTCCCGGCTGAAACCGGCCTTTTCCAGCGCTCGCTGCTCGGCGACATTGGTGACGTCGGTGCTCGCCTCCACCCGCTGGGTGAGGGTCTGCTCGAACAGGTAGTCGGCGATCAGGCGCTGGGCCTGGCTACCGATGCCTCGCCCGCGGGCGGCCGGCGTGATCGCGATTCCGAGGTTGATCGCGATGCTGCCGCGATTGGGCCCGTACTGCACGGGATGAAATTGCAGCGCGCCGACCGGTTCGTCGTCCAAGCAGATCAGCAGCTGCCCCTCTTGCTCGCTGAGCAGGCCGTCGACCTCCCAGCGTTCCTGGTTGACGGTTCGGCGCCGGTGCATGGCGAGGAAGTCGCCGTACTGGCTCTCATGCTCCGGATCGTTGCGCCACCGGTCCAGCAATGCGACGTCGTCCCGCTGCACCGGGCGCAGCGTCACCGTGCCGGTCGAGGTGTTCAATTGGCCTACCGTTCCGAGTTCAGAAGCCGATGAAGAGGGTTACTTCGGTGCCCAGCGGCGTCAACCCGCGGCGGTCCTGGTTGCGCACGGTGTTGCCGACCGGGAAACCCGCGCGCTTGACCCGGAAGCCGGCTGCCTCCAGTTCGGCCTTCGCCTCGTCGAAGTTCCTCCCGTTGAAGTCTTTGACGAACCCCTGACCGTCCGGGAGCTTGACGACGGTGATCTCGACCCTGGAGCCCTTGTCCACCGTCTGGCCCTGAGCGATTGGGTCTTGCTGGATCACGGTTCCAGGATCGGCGGAGCCGTCGACGTAGTCCTGCTCGAGGATGAAGACCTTGAGCCCTTTGCCTTCCAACAATTTCTTGGCGACGTCCTGGTTCTGGCCCACGACGTTGTCCAGTCGCACCGGTTCGGCGCCCTTGCTGATCACCAGGTCCACCGGTCGACCGGGGGCGAGCTTCGAGTCGACGGTGGGTGCGCTGGAGATCACGTCGCCCTCGTCCACCGTGCTGCTGAACCGGCGTTTAATGTCGCCGACCTTGAGGCCCAGTTCCTCGATCGCGGCCTCGGCGTCGTCCTGCGACTTGCCCTTCAGCTTCGGAATCGTCTTCAACTCCGGGCCTTGGCTGATGTTCAGCGTGACCGTGCCGTCCTTGGCCACATCCTCG
>DATINJ010000263.1:0-32643 GCA_035474375.1 Kineosporiaceae bacterium
TGATCAGCCGCGCCAGCTGTACTCGATCTCCGGGCGTCCGGATCCGCCGTACCGGGACATCCGGGTGGCCAGCCCGACGCCGCAGAGGTACTCCAGGTAGCGGCGGGCGCTGACCCGGGACATTCCGACCTGCCCAGCCAACTCGGCAGCTGACAGCGCAGTGGCAGCCGCGCGCAGCCGGGCGATGGTCGACTCCAGCGATTCTCGGCTCATCCCCTTGGGCAGTCGATCCTCGGCCGGGGTTCGCAGTCCGCCCGGCCCGCCCAGCAGGCGATCCACCTCGTGCTGGCCGGCGACGGTTCCGGCGTCCCGGTTCAGCTCTTGCCGGTAGGCCGCATAACGCTCCAGGCGTTCCCGCAAGGTGGCGAACACGAACGGTTTGAGCAGGTACTGCACCACTCCCTGGTTGACCGCGGTGCGGACCATCGCGAGGTCGCGAGCCGAGGTCACGGCGATGACGTCGGTCCGCCGACCGGACGCCCGGATCGCCCGGCAGACGTCCATCCCGTGCATGTCCGGCAAGTTCAGATCGAGCAGCACCAGGTCGGTGGCCAGGTGGGAGAGGTGACGGAGCGCGTCGGTGCCGGTCATCACGGTGGCAACCACGGTGAACCCGGGCACTCGGGCGACATACGCGGCATGCGCTTGGGCCGCGATCGGGTCGTCCTCGACCACGAGCACCCGGATCGGATCCGCGCTCACGGAGTTGCCTGCGCAGGTGCGGACGACGATGGTCGGGACGGCGATGATTGGGTCGGCGGGACGGGTTCCGGAATTGGCAATGGCAAGCGAACCAAGAACACCGCACCACCCGAGAGTTGCTGCTCGCCCGAAAGGCTCTGCTGATCCGAAAGGCTCTGCTGATCCGAAAGGCTCTGCTGATCGGAAAGGCTCTGCTGATCGGAGGCCGAAAGGCGCTGCTCATCCGAAAGGCGCTGTCTCACCGAAGCACTCTGCTCGCCTGGAAACTCTGGATTGTCCGCAGGGATGGTGTCGTCACCGACGTCGCCGGGGATGATCTCGATCGTCCCGCCGTGCCGTTCTGCGGACTGCCGGGCGAGAGCTAGCCCCAGACCCCGGCCCCCGACGCCGTACTTGCCCGGTTTCGTCGACCAGCCCCGGTCGAAGATCCGGCCGGCGTCCGGCGACGCGATCCCGACCCCGGAGTCTGCGACCCGAAGCAGCAAGGTCTCGGTGTCCGGATCAACCCAGGCCCCGAAGCGGACCCACCGAGGCCCGGGGGTCGCGGCGGCGGCGTCGATGGCATTGTCGATCAGGTTGCCCACGATGGTCACCAGATCGCGGCCGTCCATCCCGGTGTCCGGAATATCGAGATCCTCGGCCAGCAGCAGCTCTACCCCGCGCTCGTTCGCCTCCGCGGCTTTGCCCAGGAGCAGCGCCGCCAGGACCGGTTCGTGCACCGCTTCGGTCAGCTGGTCGGTGAGTGACTGCGCCTCGCGAAGTTCGGCGGTGGCGAATTCCAGCGCCCGTTCAGTTTGGCCGAGCTCGATCAAGGCGATCACGGTGTGCAAGCGGTTCGCGGCCTCGTGTGCCGACGAACGCAGCGACTCGGTCAGGCCACGGACCGAGTCGAGCTCGCCGGACAGAGCCAGCAGGTCGGTGTGGTCGCGCAGGGTCACCACACTGCCGAGTTCGCGCCCTTGCCAGCGAGCGGACATCCGGTTCACCACCAGCACCCGATCGTCGCCCAGCCGGACGTCGTCCACCCGTTCCCCGTCTTCCAGCAAGGCGTCCAGCACGTCCGCGGGCAGCGCCAGCTCGCGCACCGAC
Source organism: Kineosporiaceae bacterium (assembly GCA_035474375.1). Lineage (GTDB taxonomy): Bacteria > Actinomycetota > Actinomycetes > Actinomycetales > Kineosporiaceae > JANNPJ01. Next base: position 1,792 of record DATINJ010000263.1, read on the forward strand.
CGGCCGATGGCGTCATCCGGAAGCCCGAGCAGGCGCCGTCCCTCATCGTTGACCAGCCTCAGTCGCCCCTCGCGATCGAGCAGCAGCAGGCCCTCTCGAACGGCGTGCAGGACCGCGTCGTAGAACTCGTACAGCCGGCTGAGTTCCTCCGTCCCGAGCCCGTGGGTCTGCCTGCGCAGCCGACGGCTCAGCAGCCCAGCACCGATGCCGGACGCCGTGAAGGTGACCAGGCCGGCCAGGATCAGAACCGGAATCTGCGGAGCGAGGCGGCGGCCCACGGCCTCCTGCGTGATCCCGACGGCGACCAGACCCACCGTCCTCCCGTCGCGCTGGATCGGAGCTACCGCTCGAACGGAGGCACCCAGGGTGCCGGTGTAGGTCTCGGTGAAGGCGGTGCCGTTCAGCGCCTGCTCGGTGTGCCCGAGGAACCGGCCACCGATCTGCCGGGAATCCGGGTGGCTGTAGCGGATTCCGCTCGGGGACATGATCACCACGAAATTGGTCTTGGTGGTCTGACGGACCCGTTCGGCGTAGGGCTGCAAGGTGGCGACGGGGTCCGGATCGGTGAGCGCCTCGGCCACGGCCGGCGTCGTCGCCACGGTCAAGGCGACCGACATCACCACGCTGCGCGCCGCGTTATAGGCGGCGGCCCGTGCCTGTAGGTAAGCGGCCAGAACCGCTGCCGCTACGACAAGGATCATCGCGCCGGTGAGCAGCGCTAACACCTGACGGGCGAGACTCCAGCGTCTCGGGTCCAACCGCATGTCGACAGTGTGCCCCTCTGCTACCGATCTGCCCCCGGCTGCGGACGTAATGAACACAAGCGTGACCTTGCGCCGAGAGCCAGGCAGCCTCAATCTGAGTCCCAGATCACATTTGATCCAGCCAGGCCTCACCCGATGACGAGGAGGCGGCTATGTCCGCAACGCTCAACCCAGGCTCGCCCGGATCCGAACCGCCAGCAGCCACCCCGCCGGGCACGCCCGGTGGCGGGGCACCGCCGGCCAAAGACCGAACGCACTACCTGTACCTATCGGTGATCTTCGCGGTCATCGCCGGGGCGCTGGTTGGGGGACTGGCCCCAGATGGCTTCGGCCTGGACCTGAAGCCCATCGGCACTGGCTTCGTGGCGTTGATCAAGATGATGATCGGCCCGATCATTTTCTGCACGATCGTGCTCGGTGTCGGTTCGGTCCGACAGGCGGCCAAGGTCGGCAAGGTCGGCGGCCTGGCGCTCGGCTACTTCCTCACGATGTCCACCGTGGCGCTGGCCATCGGGCTGGCGGTGGGTAACTTCCTGCACCCCGGTTCCGGGCTGGACCTGACCAACCTCAAGGGTTCCGGAGCGGAGGCCGCCGGCGATGCGCACACCAGCACAGTCGACTTCCTGCTCGGCATCATCCCGACCACGCTGGTCTCGTCGCTGACCGAGGGCGAGGTGCTGCAGGCGCTGCTGGTCGCCCTGCTGGTCGGCTTCGCCGTCCAGGCGATGGGCTCGGCAGGTGAACCCATCCTGCGCGGGATCGGCCACCTGCAGAAGCTGGTGTTCCGGATCCTGTCGATGATCATGTGGTTGGCGCCGATCGGCGCCTTCGGCGCGATGGCCGCAGTGATCGACGCGACCGGCTGGGATGCCCTGAAGAGCCTCGCGCAGATCATGATCGCCTTCTACATCACCTGTGCGATCTTCGTCTTCGCGGTGCTCGGCACGATTCTGCGGGCGGTCAGCGGAGTGAGCATCTTCGGGTTGTTCCGCTACCTGGCCCGCGAGTTCCTGCTGATCCTCTCCACTTCGTCCTCCGAATCCGCACTGCCCCGGCTGATCGCGAAAATGGAGCATTTCGGCGTCTCCAAGTCGGTTGTCGGCATCACCGTGCCTACCGGGTACTCGTTCAACCTGGACGGCACCGCCATCTACCTGACGATGTCGTCGCTGTTCATCGCCGAGGCGCTGGGCGATCCGCTGTCGATCGGTGAGCAGATCTCGCTGCTGCTGTTCATGATCATTGCTTCCAAGGGAGCGGCCGGGGTCACCGGTGCGGGGCTTGCCACGCTGGCCGGTGGATTGCAATCGCACCGCCCGGACCTGGTGGACGGTGTCGGCCTGATCGTCGGCATCGACCGGTTCATGTCCGAGGCTCGGGCACTGACCAACTTCGCAGGCAACGCGATCGCGACCGTGCTGGTCGGCACCTGGACCGGTGAATTCGACAAGGATCGCGCCGATCTCGTGCTCAGCGGCGGGTTCCCGTTCGACGAGTCGGACATGGTGGACGACGAAGAGGACGTGCGCAAAGCCTCCGCTCGGACCCACGAGACGGCCGAGAGCCCGGAGCTCGCTCAAGCCGGACCGCGAACGCCGTAACCAGCTCTATGGCTCGATGGTCGGTTCCCCGGCATGTGGGGAGCCGACCATCGGGCCGTACCCCAGGGGCCCGGCGATGAGCAGTCGTGAGCGGTCCTCGGGGTCGTATCTGATCGGATAGCAGTCCCCCGGCCGGGGAATCTCGAGTCGGGACACCAGCCGATCGAACTCCGCGGTGAAATCGGCCGACCCGTCCGCCGGGCTGACCCGGACGGTGAGGTGTACCACCGGGTCGTCACTGATCGTCGTCCCGGTGTCGGTGAGAGCGAGCACTACCGCGACCCCGGCCGACCCTGTCTCCAGGAGCGTCTGATCGACCGGGGGCAGGGCCGTGCGCAGCGCCTCCCGGACCGGGGCCATCGCGCGTTCCGTCATCCGGTTTCCCTCAGCTATGAGCCAGGTCGTGAACAGAAAGCCGACCACGGCCGTTGTCGCCATGATTCGGCCGGCCAGGGCACCGACCCAGATCGCAGCGACCAGCAGGCTCAAGCAGAAGACCAGGTTCATCGCAACGACCCAAGTGCTGTCCCCGAAGTGCCGGTCCAGCCACTGTCGTACCTTCGTGCGGGGTGGTCCCGTCATGATCCACACTTTATGGGCAGGATGGCGAACCTCAGGACCGGACGGCGAACCTCAGACAGGACGGCGAACTCTGGCAGCGAGTCCGCCGGTTGTTGGTCAGCTCGACTACTGAGTCAGCTCGAACTACTGAGTCAGCTCGACTACTGAGTCAGCTCGAACTACTTGGTCAGCTCGACCAGGGTGCGCCAGCCGGCCGGGTCGGTACTGGTCTCGTCAACCAGTTCGGCGAAGATGTCGGCGATCGCCTCGGGCGCGAACGCGGTACCTGCGGCGATCACCCCCCGGATGGTCACCGTCGCCACGTGGATGCCCTCACCGGACAGCTCGGCCGCCAGCACCTGAATCAGGTTGCGCAAGGCGGCTTTTTGCACACCCAGGCTGGCGGCGGAAACCGTCGGGCGATCGGCGGCGCCGCTGCCGGTGGCGATGATCGTGCCGGTGTGCTGTTCCCGCAGCACCGGCAGCACGGCCTGGACAGCGGTCAGCAGGCTGGCGGTGCCGACCCCGAGATCGGCGAGCAACTGCTCGGCGGTGAGCTCGGTCGCTCGAGCCTCGCGAAAAGCGACGGCATTGTGGAGCAGAACGTCCACTCGGGCGGTCTTCGCCACCATCCGACCCAGCGTGTCGCTCAAGGCAACCGGGTCCGCGATGTCGACCGCAGCCCAGCCGACGTTCGCGCCGTCCTTGCTCAGTTCGTCGGCGAACGCTTCGAGGCGCTTCGGGTTGCGGGCCAGCAGGCCGATGTCGTAACCGGCGGCGGCGAACCGCCGGGCGGTAGCGGCCCCCACACCCGGACCAGCACCGACAATAATCAGGACGGGATTCGACATGGACCGAGAGTACGGCTCCGCCGGTCGGGATGCAGTCCAACTGGTCTGGCAGGAGTGATCAATGACAAGTTGACAGGCAGCGGGGTTCTCGGTGCAACCAGGCCGTGCGTGACACGATTGCCCGATGCCTGAACTCGCCGACCTGCCGGCATTTGTTGTCCGGCCGGCTCGCACCTCCGACGTCCCCAAGATCGCCAGAATCGTCGCCGGATTCGCTGACAACCGACGCCTCCTGCACAAGGAGACGGTGACCTACTACGAGACCGTTCAGGAATTCCGGGTCGCCGTCGACTCGGTCGACCGGGTGGTCGGGTGCGGGGCTCTGCACGTGCTCTGGGAGGACCTGGCCGAGGTGCGCACGCTTGCCGTGGATCCGGCCTGGCACGGGCGCGGGGTCGGGCACGCTCTGCTGGAGGAGTTGCTGGCGCAGGGCGATCAGCTCGGGGTGTCCCGGCTGTTCTGCCTCACCTTCGAAGTGGATTTCTTCATGCGGCACGGTTTTCAAGTCATCGAGGGGACGCCGGTGCAACCGGAGGTGTACGCCGAGCTGTTGCGCTCCGGGGACGAGGGCGTGGCCGAGTTCCTCGACTTGGCGCGGGTGAAGCCGAACACCTTGGGTAATACCCGAATGCTTCGCAAACTCTGAGATCGGTGTCTCGCGATCCGTCAGAGCCGACGGATCAGCGTCTCCAGGTCGGGTTCCTCCAGGGTCAGGTGGCGAATGCCGCTCCGGGCCGCGACATCGGCCAGTACCCGGTACGTGGGGATGGTCCCTGGGGTGAAGCTCAGCCGTTGCCGGAGGCCGCCGGCCTCGACCGCGATCAGTTCGGCCCCCGGGACGTCGTCCAGCATCCGGTCCGCGCGGACGAGGTCCACCACGAGCGTCCGCTGGGCTCTGACCCGGTGCAGGAGGTCCGGCACGTCACCGTCGTGCACCAAGCGGCCATGATCGACCACCAGCACCCGATTGCAGATCTGCTCGACGTCGGCGAGCTCATCGGCGGTGAACAACAGGGTGCGACCATGTACCCGGTTCTCCTGACGGAGGAAGGACCGCAGCCGCTCCTTGCTGGCCACGTCCAGGCCAACCGTCGGCTCGTCCAGAATCAGCAGTTCAGGCTCATGGATCAGAGCGGCCGCAAGCTCGGCGCGGATCCGCTTACTGCGGGAGAGCTGGTTGGCCGACAGCGGGAGGATCGCGGCCAACTCCAGCCGATCCACCAGTTCGGCCCGCCGAGTCAGCCACTGGGCATCGGACAACTCGTGCGCCCGGGCCAGAATCTGCAGCGAAACATCCAGCGGCAGGTATTGCCACAGCTGCGAATGCTTGCCGGAGACGACCCCGATTCGCCGTGCCAGCCGTTCCCGCTCCGAGCTCGGCTCCAGCCCGCAGACTCGCACTCGGCCGCTGGTCGGGGCGGCGACCCCAGTGATCAGATCCACCAGGGTGGTCTTCGCGGCGCCGATGGTACCGACATATCCAACCGCCTCGCCGGGCGCGATCGTGAACGAGATCTCGTCGATCACGTTGCCCTGGTGCTTCCGGCGCCGCGGCCACCTCGATCGGGACAGCGAGTGCGCCGTCAGGCTCAGCTCGGTCACCTCGATCACGGGTGTCACCGATTCGGTCAGGTCCGTGGAATCGGGGGGATCACCGGCGGACTTCTCGACCGGCACCTTGCGGGGCCTGTCGCTCTCGTCGCCGGTTTGGTTGCTCGACACAGCTGTGAGATTACCGGCGAAAGCCTGGCTGCGGACCACAGTACCGAATCTGACCGGCAGATTTGATCATCGGATCGCTCGCTGAACCGGTCTCAGCCGGTGCCGAAAGGCCCGCCTTGGCAACGCAATACCCACCGGTACGAGCACCCACCGGGCTCGCGGACCGGCTCAGCCGGGCCACCGGGCTAGCCGGGCAGCTGGTAGCGCGCACCAGCCAGCGGCTCGACGAGGCCGTCTGCTACCAAGCCGTCGAGACATCGGGATCGCTGAAATGGGTCTCGCAGCGCGGAGTCCGGGACCTCCTCGGTGAGCGTCGCGGCGTCCACCGGGGCGGAGGCGGCGCGCAGCACGGCCAGAAGGGCGCCTCTGATCTGCCGATCGGTACCGGCCCAGGCCTGCCCCCGGCGGACTGGGCCGGTATCCGGTGGGGCTCCGTTGAGTAGCCAGCTGCACTGCGAGCTGACCGGGCAGCTGCCGCAGCGCGGTGCTCGAGCCGTGCAGATCAGCGCGCCGAGCTCCATCACTGCCACCCCCCACCGGGCGGCTCGGCTCGGCTGGTCCGGTAGCAGGCTCGCCGCGAGTCGGCTCTCCGCAACCGTCAGGCTGGGGGCAGCTTGCGCGGTACCGGAGATCGCCCGGGCGAAGACGCGCCGAACGTTGGTGTCGACCACCGCGTGTCGCTGGCCGAAGGCGAAGCTCGCGACCGCGGCTGCGGTGTAGGTGCCGATTCCGGGCAGTGCGAGCAAGTCCGCATGATCGCTGGGGACCTTGCCGTCGTGCCGTTCAACGATCGCTCGTGCCGCCTCATGCAGCCGCAAGGCCCGGCGCGGATAGCCGAGCCGGCCCCAGTCGCGAATCGCCTCCCCGGCAGGTGAGGCAGCCAGATCCGCCGGAGTCGGCCAGCGCTGGACCCATTCCCGCCAGACCGGCAGCACTCGGGAGACTGGTGTCTGCTGCAGCATCACTTCGCTGATCAGGACGTGCCAGGCGGGGCATCCCGGCTCTCTCCAGGGCAGCTCCCGGGCATCGGTGTCGTACCAGGCAAGCACCGGCACATGCAGTTCATGCTCGATGAGCGTCGGATCGCCGGCCTTGACGCTGGTCACGGGGATGCTGGCCTTCGGGATGCTGGTCACGGGGGAGCTGGTCTTCGGGACGCTGCTCAGATGTACCGCTCCAGGATGCTGGATTCGGCCAGTCGGGAGAGACCCTCGCGGACGGCCCGAGCTCGCTGATCGCCCACGCCCTCGACCAGCATCAGATCGTCAAGATTGGCCGCCAGCAGCTTCTGCAGGTCGCCGAAGTGATCGACCAGCCGCTCGACAATCGCGCCGGGCAGCCTGGGGACCTTGGTGAGGAGGCGGTAGCCCTTGGGGCTGATCGAGGCGTCCAAGGCGTCTGCGCCCTGAACGAAGCCGAGCACCCGGGCCACCAAACCGAGGTCGACCAGATCGCCGGAGGGAATCTCGGCCAGTGCCGCGATCACCTCGGCCATCGACCGTTCCCGCCGGGTGCTCTCCAAGTAATCTCGGATCACCAGGTCGCGATCGGGGCTGACGCCACCGATCAGCTCGTCCAACTGCAGGGACAGCAGCCGACCGTCGGTGCCGAGCTCCACGACGTAATGCGCGATCTCTTCGGAAATTCGGCGGACCATTTCCAGCCGCTGGATCACGATTGAGACGTCGCGCACGGTGACCAGATCTTCGATTTCCAGGGCGGAAAGCGTGCTGGTCACTTCGTCGAGACGGGCCTTGTACCGCTCCAGAGTGGCCAGTGCCTGGTTGGCCTTCGCCAGAATCGCATCGGAACCCTCTAATACGTAACGCATTCCGGCGACGTACAGGGCGATGATCCGCATCGACTGGCTGACCGAGACCACCGGGTAGCCGGTCTGCTTCGCGACGCGTTCCGCGGTGCGGTGCCGGGTGCCGGATTCGCTGGTTTCGATGGAGGAGTCCGGAACCAGTTGGACGGCGGCCCGCAGGATCCGGGTGACGTCTTGGTCGGTGACGATCGCGCCGTCCATTTTGGCGAGTTCGCGTAGCCGCGTCGCGGAGAACTCGACATCGAGAATGAAGCCACCGGTGGAGACTTTCTCCACCGTGGAGTCGAAGCCGAGCACGATCAAGGCGCCGGTCCGGCCACGGAGGATCCGCTCCAAGCCATCGCGCAAAGTTGTGCCCGGGGCCACTGCGGCAAGGGTGTCGCGCAAGAGGTCCTCTGGAGTCCGATCCGATACCACGAAGGGAAGTCTATCGGGCAGGCGTGACACCCCGGTCATCATTCGTGCACTCACGGACTTCTCCCGCTTGTATCGGCGTGTCGCTATTTCGGGGGACCGCCGGCCCGGCCCGCTGGATTGCCCCGGCCGCGGATACTTTCGGGGTTCACCTGGTTGCCGCCCAGGGTGACCCCGGCTGCGTCAGGAGGCCGACTCCAGCGGAAACGCGGCCCGACTGAGTGCGGTCAGGACGTCGGGTACCTCGTAGACCATCATGCCGTCCGGAGCCGGGATCGTATCGGTCGACCCAGCCGGGATGAAGGCGGTCGTGAAGCCCAGCCGTGCCGCCTCGGACAGCCGACGGCTCACCCCGGCCACCTGCCGGACCTCGCCGGCCAGCCCGACCTCCCCGATCGCGATGGTGCCGGCGGCCAGCGGCCGGTCGATCGCCGCGCCGGCGACTGCTAGAGCCACCGCCAAGTCACAGGCCGGCTCGGTGAGCCGAACCCCGCCGACGGTCGAGATGTAGACGTCGTTGCTGGCCAACCTGGTACCGGCACGACGTTCCAGGACGGCCAGCACCATCGCGACCCGGCTGCTGTCGAGGCCGGAGGTGGCCCGCCGAGGGTTGTTCGACTGCGTCGGGGCGACCAGCGCCTGGACCTCGGTGACCAGTGGGCGGCGGCCCTCCAGGGTGACCGAGACGCAGGTGCCTGCCACCGGATGGGCGTGCCGGGACAGAAACAGCCCGCTCGGATCGTTCAGCCCGATGATCCCGGCCTCGGACAGGTCGAAGCAGCCGACCTCGTCGGTAGGGCCGTAGCGGTTTTTCACCGCCCGGAGCAGTCGCAGGCGGGAATGCCGATCGCCCTCGAACTGGCAGACGACGTCGACCAGATGCTCCAGCACGCGGGGCCCGGCGATCCCGCCGTCCTTGGTGACGTGGCCAACCAGCACGGTGGCCATCGCGCGCTCTTTCGCTACCCGGATCAACGACGCCGCGACCTCGCGGACCTGGGAAACGCTGCCGGCCGAGCTGTCTACCGCGTCGCTGGCGATGGTCTGCACCGAGTCGACCACCAGCAGATCGGGGGAGATCTGCTCGATGTGCCCGAGCACGGTGGACAGATCGGTCTCGGCGGCGAGCAGGAGCCGAGGCCGTAACGCGCCGATCCGCTCTGCTCGGAGCCGGACCTGGCTGGCCGACTCTTCTCCGGTGATGTAAAGCACAGTTCGGGAGTGCTGGGCGGCCCGTGAGGCGACGTCCAGCAACAGGGTGGACTTGCCTACCCCCGGCTCACCGGCCAGTAGGACAACGGCGCCGCTGACGATGCCGCCGCCGAGCACCCGGTCGAGCTCGTCCACCCCGGAGGACCAGGTGATGGCGGACTCGGTGTCGACCTCGGCGATCGGCCGGGCCGGTTGGGTGACCGACCGGGCCTTGGTCACCCCCGCGGTGGGCGGCCCAACCTCCTGCACCGTGCCCCAGGCCTGGCACTCGTTGCACCGGCCGACCCATTTGGCGGCAGACCAGCCGCACTCGACACAGCGGTAGGCAACGCTCTCGCGGCCGGCCTTGCCCTTGCCTTTCGCGGGCAGGCTGCTGCGCTGCGAGCCGCGGTCGGAGCTTGAAATGGTCACGTCGGTGAACCTACGCGCTGGGTCCGACATTCTCGGTGCGGGACGAAGTGGTCGCGGCTTATGACCCTTTGTGGGGGGCAAAAGCCGCGACCACGTGTGGCCGAACGCGTGGAACGGAGCTCAGGCGAGCGAGCGGAGGTCGACGGCGTTCCCGAGGGCGGCATAACCGGTGTCGTTCAGGTGCAGGTGATCGCCGGCATCGAAGACGGCAGCGAGCCGATCCGGTTGCTGCGGGTCGGCGACAGCGGCGTCGAAGTCGGCCACCGCGTCCGGCACCGAGCTGGTCCGGATCCAGGTGTTCACCAGCTGGCGGTCGGCCTCCTGGTCGGGTCCGAAGCAGCCACTGTCACAGCCGTACGGCGTCACGGTGGCGATCACCACGTGCAGCCCGGCGTGTTTGGCCCGAGTCGTCAGGGTGGTCAGGCCGGCGATCAGTTCCGGCGCGGTGGAGTGATAGCCGAGGTCGTTGATCCCGTCCGCGATGATCAATGTGCGGACGCCGGTCTGGGTCAACACGTCTCGCTCCAGCCGGTCGATCGCGGACTCGCTGGTGCCGCAGCAATCGCCCCGGTACGCGAGCACTCGATTCCCGCCGATGCCCTGGTTCAGGACGCCGCGCCGCTGCGCCGGCGGGAGCTGCTGCAGCCGAGCGGCCAGCACGTCGGGCCAGCGCCGGTTGCCGTTCCAGGCGGCGTAGGCGCCGTCGGTGATCGAGTCGCCGAGCGCCACCACCGCGCCGTGCGGTGTGGCCGGCTGAACGCTCTGTACGTCTACGCCGTCCAGGTAGAACCAGGAAGACAAGGTGCCGGTGAACGACGTGCCGCTGACCTCGCTCCGATGATCGCCGGTGGCCGAGAACGAGCTCTGCCCGGCGCCGGCGTGCCCGGTCACCGGGCCGGCGCCGCTGTCGGCCAGGTACAGGTCGACGGCTAGCGTCTGGCCGTAGCGGAACGGCAGCTGGATGGCGTCACTACGGACCCGCGCCCCCTGGTCCAGGGTGACCTGTGAGCGACCGCGGAACCGCAGTGCCCGGCTGCTACCCGGCACCAGGGCCGGTTGGCCGATCGTGGTCACCACGGCGACCGAGGCGCCGTCGATCTTCAGGGCATGCGAACCGAACGTGTTGGCCAGCCTGATCCGCAGCACCGAACCGCTCTGGGTCGGGCTGACCAGCAACCGCAGAGTGGTGTCGGTGAAGGGCCCGGCGTCCACCAGACCCTGCTGGCCCGAGGCCCAGGCCCCGGTCCAGCGGGCACCGGCGGCGGCCTCACTGGTGGAGTTGGTGGGCGAGTTGGCGGGCGTCGCGGCGGCGGACGGCGGCCCAGCCAGGCCCGCGATCAAGGCCGCCGCGGTGGCGATCAGGGCGAGCCGGGGGCTGATCCTCCGGTGGTCTGCCCGATTCACAGGCACGCGATTCGCAAGCATGAGGGCGGCTCCAGCATCCCGGGAGGGGCGCCGGTGCCACCTCCGATCGCGCCAGTCTCACCCGGTCGAACAGGGGCAAGACGGTCAAAGCGACGAACGGCGCGTGAGTCGCGACAGCCGGTCGCGTGGCTGGCGTTGACGGCGTCAGGCGATGAAAATCATCCAGACCGGTTCCACCGGAACGCCCGCAGCCGACCGGGAGCCGGTGCGGTGAAGCTACGTAGGTTGACGGCATAGTCGACGGTGCGACCGGGGTGAGCGGCCAGGATCGAGTCGGCCAGGGCGGGGGCGAACTCGATCCGGACCACCGCCTCGAAGTCGGCCCGGGTCGCAAGTTCCCAGCGGATGTCGAGGCTGCGCCGAGCCCAGCCCTGCCGGGCCCAGAACCGCTCCACCGCGGCCGGGTCGTAGGACGGCAAGCCGCGACGAAACCAACCGCCGAACGTGGACCGGGACGCATCGTTGTCGATCACCACGGCCACCCCGCCGGGCCGCAGCACCCGACGCACCTCGGCCAGCCCGGGCTCGCAGCCGGGCCCGAAGAAGTAGGCCCAGCGGGCGTGGATCAGGTCCACCGAGGCACTCTCGACCGGCAGCTTCTGCGCGGTGCCCGGGCGGATCTCGATCCGGTCGCGCACCGCCGGCTCCGCCAACGCGGCGATCCGTCGGCCGGCCAGTTCGACCAACGGCGGGTGCGGCTCCACGCCGATCACCCGGTCAGCGGCGATCGCGAATCGGGGTAGGTGAAAGCCGGTACCGCAGCCGATGTCCAGCACGGTCCGCCCGCTCCAGTCGGACAGCTCGCGAATCGCCGTCTCGATCACGCCGTCCGGGTCGACGCCCCGGTTCTCCAGCTCGTAGACCTGCGGGAACCGCCAGATGTTCGGCGACGGGATGATCCCTTTACTCATCGGCCCTTGGTGACCGCGCCCTTGGCTTTCGCCGCCCCCTTGGCCAGGGCGCTTTTAGCTGTGGTGCCCTCGGCGGTCGCGGTCGCCCGGTGCACGGTCAACGGAAGCAGCTTGCGGGCCTTGTGCCCGGTGAGCTGGTCGCAATGCTGGGCGAGCAGCGCGTAGGCACTGGCGCCCATCAGCTCGACCAGTTCTGCACGCATCGATCGGTAGACCGGTTCCTTGCCGATATGCGCCTCCGGATTGCCGGAGCAGTACCAGTCGAGGTCATGCCCGCCGGCGCCCCAGCCGCGCCGGTCGTACTCGCTGATCGTCACTTCCAGGTAGCTGGTGCCGTCCGGGCGATCGACGTTGCGATAGCTCCGCCGCACCGGCAGTTGCCAGCAGACATCCGGCTTCAGCTCCAGCGGTTCACGGCCCTCGGACAGCGCGACCTGATGCAGGGCGCAGCCGTCACCGCTGGCCCAGCCGGGCCGGTTCAGGAAGATGCAGGCGCCCTCGACGACTCGGGTCTTGCGCTGCCCCTCGCCGTCCACCTCGGTCCAGCCGCCGGCCTCACCCTCGGCCGCGAACTGCCAGCCGGAAGGGTCGAGCAGCTGGACAGCCTTCGCCACCCGACTCTCGTCGTCCTCATCGGCGAAATGCGCGCCCAGGGTGCAGCAGCCGTCGTCCGGGCGGTCGGCGTAGATCCCTGCGCAGCCGCGACCGTAGATACAGGTCCAGGACGACGTGAGCCAGGTCAGGTCGCAGCGGAAGACTTGCTCGGCTGCGTCGGTGGATTCCTCGGCGGAGCCGGACTCGGCCTCGGGATCAATGAACTCGAGCCAGGTGCGCGCCAGATCAAGCGACACCTCCGGCGACGGCGGTTGGGGCATCGCCCCAGAGTAGAGGGAAGCGGCTGCAGTAGCGTCCCGGGTATGCGGCTGGGCGTACTCGACGTCGGATCCAACACCGTGCACCTGCTGGTGGTCGACGCCCACCCCGGTGCACGGCCGCTGCCTGCGTCCTCGCACAAGGAGGAAATGCGACTCGCCGAGCACCTCCAGCCGGACGGTAGCCTCGGTGAGGCGGGTGTCGTCGGCCTGATTCGGTTTGTCGCCTCGTGCCTGGAGTTCGCCGAGGACTACGGCGTCGAGGAGATGGTGGCGTTCGCCACCTCCGCGCTCCGCGAAGCCACCAACGGTGAGCAGGTGCTCGCCCGGGTGAGCCAAGAAACCGGCGTTGACCTGCAGGTTCTTCCTGGAGGCGACGAGGCCCGGCTGACCTTCCTGGCGGCCCGTCGGTGGTTCGGCTGGTCCGTCGGCCGGCTCCTGATGCTGGACATCGGGGGCGGATCGCTGGAGATCGGGGCCGGCCTGGATGAATCCCCGGACGTCGCGATCTCGTTGCCGCTCGGAGCCGGCCGGCTCACCCTCGACCGGTTGCCGGGTGATCCGCCCGGTCCGGACGACATTCGGGCGGCTCGCCGGTACATCCGGGCCGAGATCGCCCGGGTGGTCCCGGACGTCAAGCGGGCCGGGGTCGCCGATCAGACCGTCGGCAGCAGCAAGACCTTCCGCTCGCTGGCCCGGATCTGCGGTGCGGCCTCGAGTGACCTTGGCGACTATGTCCCTCGGCTGCTGAGGCAGCGCGACCTGACCGTCTGGGTGCCGAAACTGGCCGCGATGACCTCCGCCCAGCGTGCCGGCCTGCACGGGGTCTCCGTCGGCCGCTCGGCGCAGCTTCTGGCCGGGGCGCTGGTGGCAGAGGCTGCGATGGAACTGCTGGGGGTCGAACAGCTGCAAGTCTGCCCGTGGGCGCTGCGCGAGGGCATGATCCTGCGTCGGCTCGACCTGATCGCGACTCGCAACGGCGGCTGAGCCGGATCGTGGCCCGCCCGGCTGCCGCCGAGCGCGGCGCTGGAAGCTGGGGCATCGGATCGGGCTTAGGCTGACTGACATGGTCCGGTCGAATGGTGATCAGGCAATCCCCCCGGGTAATCCGGTTCGGGTGCCTGCTGCGCGGGTTGCACTCTCGACCAGTTCGGTCTACCCGGAGTCCTGCGCCGACGCGTTCGAGATCGCCGCGCGGCTCGGCTACGACGGGGTAGAAGTGATGGTTTGGACCGATCCGGTCAGCCAGGATCCAAGCGCCCTGGCGCGGCTCTCCGCCCACTACGGCATCCCGGTGTTGTCCATTCACGCCCCGACGTTGCTGGTCACCCAGCGAGTCTGGGGCAAGGAGCCGTGGCCGAAGCTGGAGCGCTCCTTGCAGATGGCCATCGATCTGGATGCCGGCGCGGTGGTCGCGCATCCGCCGTTCCGCTGGCAGAAGGAGTACGCCGCCGGATTCGCGGACGGCGTGGCCCAGCTGACCGAGCGCTACGGCCTCCCGATGACCGTGGAGAACATGTACCCGTGGCGGGCCCGGAGCCGGGAGATGATGGCTTATGCCCCCGGCTGGGATCCGGTACCGCAGCCGTACAAACACGTCACCCTGGACTTCTCGCACGCCTCCACGGCCGGCGGTGACTCGCTGGCGATGGCCCGCGAACTCGGTGACCGGCTCACGCACGTGCATCTGGCCGACGGGATGGGCTCGGCCAAGGACGAGCACCTGGTCCCGGGTCGAGGCACCCAGCCGTGTGCCGAGGTGCTCGGCCTGCTCGCCGAGTGGGCCTGGAGCGGCACGATCGCCGTCGAGGTGAACACCCGCAAGTGCAAGTCCCGGCAGGAACGGGAGGCGGAGCTGGCCGAGTGCCTGGCGTTCGCTCGATTGCACCTGGCAGCCCCTTCGCTGCTGCCTAGCCAGGGTCGCTGACCTGTCCGAATCCGACCTCACCGAGCTGTCCGACCCAGATCATCGGACGGCGATGCTGGCCGCTCTGGGGACGCCGAAATCCGCGGCGACAGCCGAGTCCTCGGCTCGGCCGCGGGGGCGCCGGCCGGCCGGTGAGGACACTCGGGGCCGGATCGTGCTCGCCGCCCGAGCCGAGTTCGGCAGTCGCGGCTACGACGGGACGACGATGCGCGGCGTCGCCCGAGCAGCCGACGTGGATGCCCGGCTGGTGCACCACTATTTCGACAGCAAGGAAGACCTTTTCGTCAGTGCACTCGGCTTCCCGGCCCGACCCCAGGACATCCTTGCGGTCGTGCTGGCCGGCCCGATCGAGGAGATCGGCGAGCGGCTGGCCCGGGCGGTCTTCGCGATCTGGGACTCCGCCGAGGGCCGGGACCGCATCGTCGCCCTGCTCAGCGGGGCGCTGTCCAGCGAGGCGGTGGCCCGGATGCTCCGCGAGTTCCTCGCCCGCGAAATTCTCGGCCGGGTCGCCGTCGCGCTGAAGTTGGAGCACGGCGAGCTACGCGCCGCGCTCGCGGCGTCCCACTTGGTCGGGATCGCGATCGCGCGGATCGTGCTGAAGGTCGAGCCGTTGGCGAGTGTGGACCTCGACCGGCTGGTCCGGATCGTCGGACCAGCCCTGCGGCGCTACCTGACCGACCCGGAACTGCCGGTGTGAGCACGCATTTCGTTGGCCGGCCCGGAGAAGTAGCGATCCGCGACGCGGGCGGCGGCGCCACCGTCCTCCAGGTGCGCAAAGGTCTGCTGGAACCGGGCGTACGCTTCCTGATGCTGTTCGCGGACCGTTTCCAGGTCGGCGAGCGCGTCGAAAACCTCGCTGCTGGTGTGCAACAACGGCCCAGGGGCGGTCAGGTGGAAGTCGAAATAGAAGCCGCGCAAGGTATCCCGGTAATGCGCCAGGTCATAGGTGAAGAACAGCAGCGGCTTTCCGGTGACGGCGAAGTCGAACATCGTTGAGGAGTAGTCGGTGATCATCACGTCGGCGGCCAGGTACAGGTCGCTGACGTTGGGATGGAACGAAACGTCGAACACCCCTGGGCGATCGATGTCTCCGAGTCGACCCGAAACCATGTAGTGCAGCCGCATCAGCAGGACGTGGTCCGGGCCGAGTCGCCGGCTGAACTCGTCCAGGTCCAGGTGCAACTTGAAGTCCTGCTCGCCGTTCTCGTCGCGCAGGTCATCCCGCCAGGTCGGGGTGTAGAGCACCACCTTCTTGTCGTCGCCGATCCCGAACTGCTGCCGGACCCGGGTGCGCAGTTCATCGCGCTGCGCGGAAACCAGGACATCATTGCGCGGGTACCCGGTCTCGGCCACGTCTCCGGTGAAGCCAAAGGCCTGTCGCAGCGGGCCGGTGCTGGCGGTGTTCGGCGAAATCAGGTGGTCCCAGCGGCGGACGTCGCGGGTCAGGTAGTCCAACCGGCCGGGCGGAGCCTGGAATACGTCGAAATGGATGTGCTTGAGCGGCGTGCCGTGCCAGGTCTGCAAGTACTCGGCACCGGGGGCCTTGGTCCATTCCAGTTCGATATGAGTGTTGGACACAACCATGTCGGCGGTTTCGAGAGCATCGATGCAGGCTTCGCTGCCGAAAGGCACGGTTTGCGCCCCAGCCGGAAAGCCGTGCAGATGCACTGGATCGGCCAGCCAGACATGATTGTGACCCTCGTCACGGCTGAGGAGCAGTTCATAGATCGCTCGGGGGTTGTCGGAGTACCGTCCGCCGAAGCTGTTGTAGACGATCTTCATGTGCATGCCTCTCGCCAGAGCGTGATTCCGCCTGGAGGAGGCGTGCCTTAACTACGACTACGGCGTCAGGAAAGCAGGCGAAGGCGGTTTGGGGCAAGCCCCTCACCCCATGTGCGGGTAGCCATGGCTGGTCGGCGGCTCGAACGTCTCCTTGATCGTACGGGTCGATGTCCAGCGCCGCAGATTTTGCGGTGACCCGGCCTTGTCGTTGGTGCCTGAGGAACGTCCGCCACCGAATGGCTGCTGACCGACAACCGCTCCGGTCGGCTTGTCGTTCACGTAGAAGTTGCCGGCCGCGAACCGAAGCTCTTCAGCCGCGCGGGAAATCGCTCCTCGGTCGGCGGCGATGATGGATCCGGTCAGCGCGTACTTCGAGTCGTCGGCGATACCACGCACCACCCGGTCGTAATCGGCGTCCGCAAAGACGTGGACGGTCAGGATCGGGCCGAAGTACTCGGTTGTCATCGCCTCGTCCAGCGGGTCCGTGACGGTGATCACAGTGGGGTCGACATACCACCCTCGGCTGTCGTCCGTTCCGCCGCCGGCCAAGACCTCCACCTGGTCGGCGGCGGCGGCTCGCTGCAACGCGGCCCGGTGCTTCGAATGCGCCCGCTGGTCGATCACCGCCGAGGTGAACATCGAGAAGTCGGTCACCGGGCCGACCGGCAGACTTTCGGTGACATCGACCAGGCCGTCCTTCAGCCGGGCCCAGACGCTGGCCGGAACATACGCTCGGGAAGCGGCCGAGCACTTCTGCCCGGAGTACTCGAAAGCCCCACGGATCAGCGCCGTCCGTAGCACATCGACGTCCGCGCTCGGATGGGCCAGGACGAAATCCTTGCCGCCGGTCTCGCCGACGATTCGCGGGTAGCTGCGGTACGAACCGATCCGCTCACCGATCTGGCGCCACAGCGACTGGAAGGTCGCGGTCGAGCCGGTGAAGTGAATCCCGGCCAGATCCGGGTCGGCGAGCGCCACCTCGGACACGGCGAGCCCGTCACCATGCAC
Source organism: Kineosporiaceae bacterium (assembly GCA_035474375.1). GTDB lineage: Bacteria > Actinomycetota > Actinomycetes > Actinomycetales > Kineosporiaceae > JANNPJ01. The sequence goes on from DATINJ010000263.1 coordinate 19,081, forward strand.
CAGATTGATCACGCCGGGCGGTAGCCCAGCGGCTTGCAGCAACCGCATCGTCCAGTCCGCGGCCAGCGCCTGGGTGGGGCTTGGCTTCCACACCACAGTGTTGCCCATCAGCGCGGGTGCGGTTGGCAGGTTTCCGGCGATCGCGGTGAAGTTGAAAGGGGTGATCGCATAGACGAAACCCTCGAGCGGGCGGTGATCGAGCCGGTTCCACACGCCGGCCGAATTGGCCGGCGGCTGCTCGGCGTAGATCTCCCGAGCGAAATGGGCGTTGAATCGCCAGAAGTCGGCGAGCTCGCAGACTGCATCGATCTCCGCCTGGTAGGCGGTCTTGGCCTGGCCGAGCATGGTCGCGGCGTTCAGCGTGTCCCGCCAGGTGCCGGTCAGCAGGTCGGCGGCCTTCAGCAGGATCGCCGCCCGGTCGTCGATCGAAAGTGCCTGCCAGCCAGGGGCTGCGCGTTTCGCGGCGGCCACTGCGGCGGTCGCGTCGTTGGTGTCGGCGGCCGCGAAACTGCCGAGCACGTGCGCGTGTTCGAATGGTGCCACGACGTCGAACCGAGGGCCGCCGCCGGTGACCGGCTCGCCGTCGATCCAGTTCGGCAACTGCGGGGACTGGTCCAGGAGTTCCTTGAGCCGGCCCTCCAGGGAGATCCGCTCCGTGCTGCCGGGGGTGTAGCTGCGAACCGGTTCGTTCACTGGTTCCGGGATCCGGGTCACCGCGTCCATGGTTTTCTCCTTAAGATCGAGGCTGGCTGGATTTGCCGGTGCGCAGGTGGCGCAGCAGGAAAAGCAGGTTGGCTGGGCGCTCGGCCAACCGGCGGATGTAGTAGCCGTACCAATCGGTGCCGAACGGCAGATACACCCGGACGGCGACGCCCTCGGCGGCCAGCGCACGCAGCTCGCCGGTCCGAATCCCGTACAGCATCTGCAGTTCCCAGGAGCTTCGGGGGCGGTCGTGCCGGGCCGCGAGTTCCCGGGCGGCGGCGACCATGGTCAGGTCATGGGTGGCGATCATCGGGTACCCGGGGCCGGCCATCAGGATCTCCAGACACCGCCGGTAGCTGGCGTCGACGTCCGCCTTGCGCGGGTACGCCACCGTGGCGGGCTCCGCGTAGGCGCCCTTGACCAGCCGGACCCGGGATCCGGCGACGGCCAGATCCCGGCAGTCGCCCTCGGTCCGGCGCAACGCCGATTGCAGGACGGCACCCACCCACGGGTACTCGGTGCGCAGCGCGCGCAGAATGCCCAGGGTCGAGTCGATCGTGGTGTGGTCCTCCATGTCGAGCGTCATCGTCGTCCCCTCGGTGGCCGCCGCCGCCGCGATCTGAGCGGCATGATCGAGGGCGATCGAGTGGCCGTCGCCGGGCAGCGCCTGCCCGAGCGCGGAGAGTTTGACCGACACCTCGGCTCCGCCGGCCAGCCCGGCACCCGCCAGCGCGGCGAGCAGATTCCGGTAGGCGCTGGCGTTCGCCGCCGCGCCCGCAGGGTCGGTAACGCCCTCGCCGAGGACGTCCAAGGTCACGCTGAGGCCCTCGGCGATCAGGCCTCGGGTGACGGCGACAGCGGCCTCCTGATCCTCCCCGGCAATGAACCGGTCGACAAGGCGCCGACTGATCGGCAGCGCGCTGACGGAGGCCCGCACCGGGCGGGTGTTGGCTGCGGCGAGCAACAGGTTGGACATGCCTTCAACGCTAGGCACGATCCGTCAATGTCACCATGTGCAGGTGCCACGACCTGTTCCGACGAATGTCTGACGCGGTGCCGCCGCCGGGCGTCGCGCTGCTGCGGAAAGCCGACGCCGATGCCTGACCGGCCCGGTTTCGGTGATCGGCCCGGTTTCGATCGGGTTGGTTTCGGTGACGGGGCTGCCGAGTTGCAGGACATCGTGGACGACGTCTCGGGGTTGCTCGGCTCCCCGGCGGTCCTGGAGGACACCAGCTTCGCCTTGATCGCCTACAGCTCCCAAGGGGTGGACGTCGACCCGGTGCGAGCGGCCACCATCCTGGGCAAGACGGCTACCCCGGCGGTCCGAGCCTGGTTCGAAGAGCGGGGCATCGCCACCGCGACCGGTCCGGTGCGGGTGCCCGGTGATCCGGATCGGGGGATCGCCGCCCGCATCTGCCTACCCGCGCGCAGCCAGGGAATGACCCACGGCTACCTGTGGGTGCTGGAGCCGGTGGCCGGGTTCGCGCCGGACCGGCTGGCGCTGGCCGAGCCGCTGGCCAAGCAGGCCGGGGGATTGCTGGCCTCCCGGCGCCGCACAGTCGACGAGCATCAGCGGCTGATCGGTGAATTGCTGTCCGGTGACCAGGCGGCCGCCAGCGCGGCCCGGGCCGCGCTGGCGGCTCGCGGGGACCTGCCCGCCACCGGACCGCTGGCGGTCATCGTGGTCCGCGCTCGGGCTAGTCAGTCGGGTGCACGGCTTCAGCCGGGTTCGGCAGCCCACCCGGCTCCGGGGCCTGAGTCGGCTTCGGGGGCCAAGCCATCTTCGGGGGCCGAATTGGCGTCGGCGACTCCGGCGGCGCAGTCCGGCTCGGCCGAGGTCGGGGCCTCCCGCCTGGTGGGCGAGTTCGTGATCGCTGCGGACGACCCGGCCGATCCGCTCGGTGCGGCGCTGCGTCGCGCGTCCCGAGTTGGCGATGGACGCGCTGGGATCGGGACGCCGCGGACCGACGTCCGTGAACTGGCGGTGGCTCGTCAGGAGGCCGATTGCGCCGCCCGAGTGGCGCTCGGCCGGCCTCGGCTCGGGCCGGTGCTGCGCTGGAGCGAGTTGGGTTTGTACCAGGTCGCCGGGCAGGGCGCGGCAGCGGTCGAGGCGCTGATCGCGGGCACTCCGGCGGCGTTGCTGCGCTCCCGGGCGGACGCCGAACTCCTGCGGACCGCCCTGGTGTACCTCGACCACGCCGGGAACGCGGCCCGGACGGCGGCCGCGCTGTCGGTGCACCGCCAGACGCTGTACTACCGGCTGGAGAAGGTCGAGCAGTTCTGCGGTGTGGACCTGGACGACGGCGAAGCTCGCCTCCAGTTGCACCTCGGCTTGGTCCTCGCCGAGGTCGTCCCCTACCTCCGCTGACCCGCCACACCGCACCACCGGCCGGGCCGACCGCGCCAGCCGCCAGCCGCCAGCCACCAGCACCGGTCAGCACCGGTTCGGACGCTATTCGGGTCCGCAGCGGCCAGATTTATGGTCCAAAACGGTGCTGATCGCCGGCAGGTCGCCGGATGGGCCGCCCCAGGGCTCGGCAGAACTCTTGATAGGCCCCTTCGCTTGCGTATTGCCGGTGGTTCGGCCGTGTCCTGGGGCGCTCGGTGCAACGCCTCGGCATCGGTCTGGTTCGCCGCCTCGGAAAGGTTGCCGGGGAGCCATCGGCGGGCGTAAATTCATCACATGATGAATAACAGTTCGCCACCGACGGCGATCGCCGTCGAGAACCTGCGGGTGATCCGCGGGAGCAGGACGGTGATCCCGGGGCTGACCTGGGCCGTTCCGGTCGGCCAGATCGTCGGGCTGCTGGGTCCGAGCGGGTGCGGCAAGACCACGTTGATGCGAGCGCTGGTCGGCGTCCAGATCGTCGCCGAGGGCACAGTGACGGTGCTCGGGCATCCGGCCGGCCACCGCACCCTGCGTCAGCGAGTTGGCTACGTCACACAGAACCCCAGCGTCTATGGAGATCTCACGGTCACTGAGAACCTGCGCTACTTCGCCGCAGTGATCGGCATCCACCGTCGCGACCTGGACGCCGAGCTGGGTCGCGTGCTCGGCTTGGTCGATCTCGAGTCGCATGCCACTGCTCGGGTCGACCAGCTCTCCGGTGGCCAGCGCTCGCGGGTCTCGCTCGGAGCCGCCCTGGTCGGCAACCCCGAACTGCTGGTGCTGGACGAACCGACGGTCGGCCTGGATCCGGTGCTCCGCCGCGATTTGTGGGCGCTCTTCCGGCGGCTGGCCGATGCCGGGACGACGATCCTGGTCTCCAGCCATGTGATGGAAGAGGCCAGCCGCTGCGATCGATTGCTGCTGATGCGCGAGGGCGGCGTTCTCGCCGACGACACCCTCAGCGGCCTGCTCGCCAGCACCGACTCGATCGATATCGAAGCCGCTTTCCTGACCCTGGTGGATCGGGCCGCGCAGATGCAGGAGGCCAGAGCATGAACCTACGACTGACTTTCGCCACCGCCGTCCGGGTGCTGCGGCAGATCCGGCACGACCCGCGGACGGTCGTGATGTTGATCGTGGTCCCGTGCGTCCTGGTGGGTCTGCTCGCCTGGGTCTACGACGACACCCCGATCTTCGACCAGATCGGTGCACCGCTGCTCGGTGTCTTCCCGTTCGTGGTGATGTTCCTGGTCACCAGCGTGGCAACGCTGCGGGAACGGCAGTCCGGCACCTTGGAACGGCTGCTCACGATGCCCCTGGGCAAGGGTGACCTGATCGGTGGCTATGCCATCGCGTTCGGCTTGCTGGCCGTGGTCCAGGCGCTGGTGGCGTCCGGATTCTCGGTCTGGGTTCTGGGATTGGACGTCGCCGGTTCGGTTTGGCTACTGGTGCTGGTGGCCACCGTCGATGCGCTGCTGGGGACCGCACTCGGGTTGCTGGTCAGCGCCTTCGCTCGGAGCGAGTTCCAGGCCGTGCAGTTCATGCCGGCGTTCGTGCTGCCGCAGTTCCTGCTCTGCGGTCTGCTCACCCCGCGCGAATCATTGCCCGACGCCCTGGAGGCGGTGTCGAACGTGCTGCCGCTGTCCTACGCGGTGGACGGGATGCGCACGCTTTCCGCGGTCTCCGACGCTTCCGGCGACGTCCTGCAAGACGTGCTGATCGTGCTCGGGTTCGTGGCTGCCGCGGTGCTGCTCGGGTCGGCCACTCTCCGTCGCCGGACCGCCTGACCTCGGCTGATCTGCCTGACCCGGCGATCTGCTCGCCCAACCATCCCTCGAACCTGTACCGACCGGCATGATGAGGGCATGTCTTCAGGGTCTACAGCAGGATCGTCAGCCGCGTCCGCAACCGAATCGTCGGATCGGATCGCAATCCTCGGCGCCGGGATGATGGGCGAGACCATCCTGGCTGGGTTGTTGCGCGCGGGTCGTCCGGTGCACCAAGTGGTGATCAGTGAACGCCGTCCGGAACGGGCGACCGAGTTGGCGCAGCGGCACGGCGTCCAGGTGCTGGACAACGTGGCCGCCGCGGAGTTCGGCGACACCCTGCTGATCGTGGTGAAGCCGCAGGACATGGCCGGTCTGCTGGCCGAGATCTCCGGCAGTCTGAAGCCGGGCACCCTGGTGATCTCGTTGGCGGCCGGCTTGACCACGGCGTTCCTCGAAGAGCACTTGCCGGTCGGTACTCCGGTGGTCCGGGTGATGCCGAATACCCCGGCGCTGGTCGACCAGGGGATGGCGGCACTCAGCCCGGGCAAGCAGTGCGACAGCGAGCATCTGGCCCAGGCCCAGGAATTGCTCTCGGCCACCGGTCGCGTGGTCCAGGTGCCGGAGCACTACCAGGACGCCGTGACGGCGGTCAGCGGCTCCGGCCCGGCCTACGTCTTCTACGTGGCCGAGGCGATGATCGAAGCCGGAGTGCTGCTCGGCCTGCCCCGGGTGACGTCCACCGAGTTGGTGGCGCAGACCCTGTTCGGCGCCGCGACCATGCTTCGGGAGACCGGCACGCACCCGAGCATCCTGCGCGAGCAGGTCACCAGTCCGGGCGGGACGACGGCGGCGGCGCTGCGGGTGCTGGACGATCAGCGAGTTCGGGCGGCGTTCGTCACCGCGATGGAGGCCGCTCGCGACCGTTCCCGTGAGCTCTCCGCCCCGGCTTCCTGAGGTCAGCCCACCAGTGGGCGGGTTTCGGGGTAGCGGTAGAGCCGCCGGGCCTGTCGCAGGGCAAGCGCGGTGGCAACGGTCACCGGCCCGACCCGGCCGATGAACATCAACGCGGTCAGCAGGTACTGAGCTGGATCCGGCAGTTGGCCGGTGATCCCGGTGGACAAGCCGCTGTTCGAGAACGCCGAGATCACCTCGAACACCCCGGCGTCGAACGACACCGGGCTCGTGGCGAGCAGCAGGAAGGTTCCGACCAGGATGCCGGTCATCGCCAACATGGCGACGCTCAGGGCCTGGCGCAGAGTGGTCGTGGTGAGCCGGCGGCCGAAGGCCTCGACGTCGGTGTCGCCGCGGATCTCGGAGATCACCGCGAGCGCCAGAACGGCGACCGTGCCGACCTTGATTCCGCCGGCCGTCCCACCGCTGCCGCCACCGATGAACATCAGCAGGTCGGTGCCGAGCAACGTGCTCGGGTTGACGGCGCCGTAGTCGATCACGTTGAAGCCGGCCGAGCCGGCGACCAGACCGCTGAAAGTGCCGGCCACCAATCGACCCGCGGCGCTGCCGTGGACGCCGAGGCTGCTTTCGTTGTTCCATTCGCCGAACAGCACGATCGCCGGCCCGACCAGCACCAGGACCCCATAGGTGACCAGGGTCAGCCGGGTGTGCACGGACCAGCCGTTCGGCGTGCGCCCACGCAGCAGTTCCAGCAGGACCGGGAACCCGAGCGCACCCAGGAGGAAGGCGACGACGATCGGCGTCAGTAACCAGGGATCGCCACCGAACCGGACCAAGCTGTCCGACCAGAGCGCCAAACCACCGTTGTTGTAGGCCGAAACGGCATGGAAGAGGCCCAGATAGACGGCCCGGCCGAAGGCCTCGTCGTAGCCGAGACTGAGTCGCAAGGTGAGCGCCAGCCAGGTGACCACCTCGATCAGCAGACTGATCCGGACCACGTTGAACAGCAGTCGGCGGATCGTGCCGAGGTCAAGGGCGCCGGTCTCGGCCTGCACCAGTAGCCGCGAGCGCAGCCCCAACCTGCGGGCGACCACGAGCCCCAGCAGCGACGTCGCCGTCATGATCCCTAGCCCGCCGAGCTGGATCATGGCGAGGATCAGCGCTTCGCCGAAAGTGCTCCAGTACTCGGCGGTGTCGACCACGGCCAGCCCGGTGACGCTGACCGCCGAGGTGGCGGTGAACAGCGCCACCCGGAAGCTACTGCCACCAGGCCCGGCCGACGACAGGGGAAGCATCAGCAGTCCCGTACTGACCAGAACGGCGAGCAGGAAGCCGACGGTCACCGTCCGGGCCGGGTGGGCCAGGAGCCGGTCGCCTCGATTGAGCTTGACCGCATCCGGTTTGCTGACCTTCGGGATCAGGTTCAGTGGACCTGCGGAAGCGGGTGGCCCGGACCTGATCAGCGGCATGGCTATTCGACCTCGTCAACCGGCTCAGGGACGCGCGGCGAAGCGCTCGACGAGCTGAGTGGAGCCACTGACGATCAGCAGATCTTGGCTGGAGACCCGGGTATCCGCCTGAGCGTAAGTGAAGTCGCGGCCCGGGGATTTCACCCCGACCACGGTCACGCCGTACTTCTGCCGGACCTTGGACTCGCCGAGGGTGAAGCCCTGGGTTTCCATCGGGGCTCGCATCTTCGCGATCGCGAAGCCGTCGTCGAACTCGATGTAGTCGATCAGCTTGCCGGATACCAGATGGGCGACTCGTTCCCCGGCATCCGACTCGGGGTAGATCACCTTGTGGACGCCGATCCGTTCCAGGATCGTGCCATGGGCCGGGGTGATCGCCTTGGCCCAGATCTGGCCGATCCCGAGTTCGACCAGGTTGCTACAGGTCAGAACGCTGGACTCGATCGACGTGCCGATCCCGACGACCGCTACCGGGAACTCGCCGCAGCCGAGTTGCGCGAGCGCGTCGGCGTTGGTGGTGTCGGCCTCGACCACCCGGGTCAACCGGCTGGAGAACTCCTGGACGAGCCGGGGGTCCCGGTCGATCGCCAGTACCTGGCGGCCGAGGCGGACCATCGCGGCTGCGGTGGCTGAGCCGAAGCGGCCTAGCCCGCAAACCAGAACTGCCTCATCGTCACGGTTACGGCTGGACGGCACTGGCACACTCTGCCAGGTCGGGAACGAGTTGGGTGACCGCACGCAGATCGAGTGCTCGCCCAGTGCCTGCGGGATACGGTGGGTGGGTGGATGCCCTCAGGCTGGTCTGGGACGAGGCCTTCGGCGCGTACGACTTCGGCGCCGGGCACCCGATGGCGCCGATCAGGCTGGAGCTCACCGCCCGGCTGATCCGTGATCTCGGGCTGTTGAGCGCACCCGGAGTTCGGGTGGTGAGTGCCGAGCCGGCCTCCGACGAGGTGCTGGAGACGGTGCACGACCCGGCCTACGTCGCAGCCGTCCGGCAGGCGTCCAAGGACCCGGCCACGGCCGAGGCGAGCTACGGTCTGGGCACCCCGGACACCCCCGCGTTCGCCGGAATGCATGAGGCCAGCGCCCGAATCGCGGCCGCCAGTCGGGACGCCGCGCTCGCCGTCTGGTCCGGTGCGGCCGCCCACGCGGTGAACTTCTGCGGCGGGCTGCATCACGCGATGCCCGCGGTGGCCAGCGGGTTCTGTGTGTACAACGACATTGGTGTGGCGATCGCGGCACTCCTGGACGCCGGTGCCGAGCGGGTCGCCTACGTGGATGTCGACGTCCATCATGGCGACGGTGTGCAGCAGATGTTCTGGGACGACCCCCGGGTGCTGACGATCTCGCTGCACGAGAGCGGCCGGGTGCTGTTCCCGGGCACCGGCTTCGCGCAGGACATCGGCGGGCCGGCAGCCGAGGGGTTCGCGGTCAACGTGGCCCTGCCGGCGGGAACGGCGGATGCCGGCTGGCTGCGGGCCTTCGATGCCACCGTGCCCGCCCTGTTGCGGGCCTTCCGCCCACAGATCATGGTTACCCAGCACGGCTGCGACAGCCACATGCTCGACCCACTGGCACACCTGGCGCTGTCGCTGGACGCCCAGCGCGCTTCGTACGCGGCGCTGCATGATCTAGCTCACGAACTTTGCCAGGGTCGATGGCTGGCCACCGGCGGAGGCGGGTACGAGGTGGTGGATGTGGTCCCGCGGGCGTGGGCACATCTCGTCGCGATCGCGGCACACCGGCCGATCGATCCGGGCAGTGCGGTTCCCGAGGAGTGGCGGGATTACGTCCGCAGCCGATGCGCTCGAGTAGCGCCATCCCGGATGACGGACGGAGCGGAGGCTGAGTACCGGTCCTGGGCCACTGGCTACGACCCCGCTGACCCGATCGACCGAGCGGTATTGGCCACTCGCAAGGCGCTGTATCCGCTGCATGGACTCGATCCCTGGTTCGACTGAGAGCCAAACCTGAAATTCGGTGGATCAACGATTCGCTGTTTAAACCCCCATTCGGGAGTTCAGGAACTTAGTCGGCAAATCCCCTCATTCATTCGGGGGACTCCGCAGAACTAGGCGCACATCCTCCCCAGATACACCTATGGTGATTACAGGGCGTTGTTGAGCGTATCCGGAGAGGAATCACTCGATGGGAAGAGGTAACGGGGGCCCTCCCGAAGCAGGCGATCTGCATGGATCGGCCGACCGAGCTGAGGAGACATCTGCCATGTCTGTAGCGCGACCCCTACCCAGGGGAGATTTTGAAGTTCGTTTCCTGACCGTCGCCGAGGTGGCGGTGATCATGCGGGTGTCCAAGATGACCGTTTACCGACTGGTGCACGCCGGCGACCTGGTCGCCATGCGGGTCGGCCGGTCCTACCGGGTGCCTGAGCGAGCGGTGCAGGACTACCTGCGGCACTCGTACCTCGGTTCGACCGGCATCGCCTGAGGTCACCCGAGATCGGTGGATCTTGGTGGATATCGCCGCCGGACGGCCGTGACGACGAGGTCCTGGCCGTGGCCGGTACGCGAGGCAGGCTCCCTCCCGCTAGGCTGAGGCCTAGGTAAGGCGTGCGCGGGTCTACTTCCGTGCCGGATGAACCGAGATCCCGCGCGGCCGTCGCGGGCGTTACGACCAACTGAACTGCGAGGACCCGTGGGCTCCGTCATCAAGAAGCGCCGCAAGCGGATGGCTAAGAAGAAGCACCGCAAACTGCTGCGCAAGACGCGTCACCAGCGTCGTAACAAGAAGTAAACCCGCTGCCGCGAGCTATCCGATGCCTTCGGCGACTGTTTCCGCTGCCGCGAGCTGTTCGATGCCTTCGGCGACTGGTTCCGCTACCGCGGGCTGCCTGATGCCTTCGGCTATTTACCCGTTACCGCGGGCTGCCTGATGTCTTCGGCTATTTACCCGCTACCGCGGGCTGCCTGATGCCTTTGGCTACAAGTGCAACGACGGCGGTCGGTGTCTCACCGGCCGCCGCCGCTCGCGCATGGCTCTCATACCGGACCGGCTATCGCTCGGCAGGGCCTGAGGGGGCGTCATGGGACGCGTAGTGCTGGTCACCGGTGTCTCGCGTTACCTCGGTGGCCGCTTCGCCAAACTGTTGTCCGGTGATCCCGAGGTTGACCGGGTGATCGGCGTCGACGTGATTCCGCCGCCGCATGACATCGGCACGACCGGATTCGTCCGCGCCGACATCCGCAACCCGGTGATCGGTCGGATCATCGAGCATGCCGGGGTAGACACCGTCGTGCACATGAGCGTGATCGCCACGCCGATGGGCGCCGGTGGCCGGGTCTCGATGAAAGAGATCAACGTCATCGGCACGATGCAGTTGCTGGCGGCTTGTCAGCGCTCGCCGAGCCTGCGCCGACTGGTGGTGAAGTCGACGTCCGCGGTGTACGGCAGCAGTCCCCGGGATCCCGCACTGTTCTCCGAGGATCTGGTCGGCAAGGTCCCACCGCGCAGCGGCTGGGGCAAAGACTCCGTCGAGGTCGAGGGTTACGTTCGCGGGTTCAGCCGGCGTCGTCCCGACGTCGACGTCGTCACCCTGCGGCTGGCCAATCTGGTCGGCCCCGGGATCCGCACCCCGATGACCGACTACTTCTCCCTGCCGGTGATCCCTACCGTGCTCGGGTTCGACCCTCGTCTGCAGTTCCTGCATGAGGACGACAGCCTGGAGGCGCTCCGGCTGGCCGCTCTGCGGGACGTATCCGGGGTGGTGAATGTGGCCGGTGACGGCGTCATCAGCCTCGGCCAGGCCGCAAGGATCGCCGGTCGGCCGACCGCGCCGGTGCCGCCGATGCTTGGCGGCGCGGTCCGGATGCTCTACCGCAGGACCGGGCTCACGGACTTCTCTCCGGAACAGATCCGCTATCTCAGCTATGGCCGTGGGCTGGACACCACCCGAATGCGTGCGATGCTCGGGCTGGTTCCGCAGTACAGCACTCGGGAGGCCTTCCTGGACTTCGTTCAGACCCGACGACTGTCCGGCCCGCTCTCGCCACAGGTGATCCGGGGTGTCGAGCAACGCTTGACTAGCGTGATCGGCGTCGGTCACGCTTCTGCGCCCACCGATGAGCTGTCGCCGAGGGAAAGGCCGACTCGATGACCGATGCCAAGGTGATCTCCATGGATGGCGATCGGCCTCGGCAGCCAGGCGCCCGTTCCGTGCTGCTCGGCGCCGACCGGGCCTCGGGTGAACGGGCCCGGCGCCGCCGCACGACCACGCCGCTGCTCGGCGCGCGACCAACCGGAATTGACGGTCCTGAGACCGAAACCGAGCTGGGCGAAAATGGCTCGGGCGACAACGGGCGGGGCGAAAACGGGCTGGGCGAAACGGCGCCGAACGCCTCGAAGCGGGCCCCGGCGAAGAGCACTGCTTCGCAGAGTGCGGCGAAGAACACGGCGGCGACGCCGTCCCCGACGAAGCGTGCCCCGGCCAAACGGGCTCCGGCCAAACAAGCTCCGGTCAAGCAAGCTCCGGCCAAGCAGGGCGCGGCCAAGCAGGCTCCGACCAAGGAAGCTCCGGCCAAGCCGGCTGCGATCAAGCAGGCTCCGGCCAAGCAGGCTTCAGCTCAGCAGGGTCCAACCGAGCCGGCTGTGATCAAGCAGGCTCGGGCCAAGCAGGTCTCAGCTCAGCAGGGCTCGGCCGAGCAAAGCCCGACCAAGCAAGCCCCGGCTGCCAAGGGTCCGGCCAAACAGGCTTCGGTGAAGCCGGCTCCAGCCAAGGTTGCGCCTGCGGCGAGGAAGCCGGCCAAGCGCCCGGCCGCGAAGTTGGCTGCCGCGCAGTCACCGCAGCCGCCGCACCTGGCTCCGGTCGGAACGCCGGAACGTGCCCGGCGGGTCCGGGTCGTCGAGCCAGGCGACGTGGCAGACCTTGGCCCGACGCCGGAGGCGCGGTGGCCGGAGTCGGTCGAGCCGCAGATCCACCCGGACGACGAGTCACTGCTCGCTGGTGGTCAGCACTCGATCGCCAAGGCGCTGTTGGCCCAGGCCGGCGAGGCCCTTGTGGAGGCGCTGCTCAGCCGAGCTCGCCCGGCCGAGATCGAAGCCAAGGTCGCGGCCGTGCTGGGTTTTCTGAGCCGGCGCCTGACCGGCGACTACGAACTCGATGACTTCGGATTCGACGCCGAGTTCGCAGAGGCGGTGCCGCTGCTGTTGCTGCGGCCGCTGTATCGGCACTGGTTCCGAGTCGAGGTCCGCGGGATCGAGAACCTCCCGACGACCGGCGGCGCGCTGATTGTGGCCAATCACTCCGGAGCGATCCCGATGGACGCTCTGATGACGTCTGTCGCGGTGCACGAAGAGCATCCGGAACGCCGATTCCTGCGCACTCTTGGTGCCGATTTGGTGTTCCAGACGCCATTTCTGGCCGGCCTCGCGCGCCGGTCCGGGGCCACCTTGGCCAGCAATCCGGACGCCGAGCGGTTGCTCTCCGACGGCCACTTGGTCGGGGTCTGGCCGGAGGGTTTCAAAGGCATCGGCAAGCCCTTCACCGAGCGCTACAAGCTGCAGCGGTTCGGTCGAGGTGGGTTCGTCTCGGCGGCGCTGCGGACCGGCACACCGATCGTGCCCTGCTCGATCGTGGGTGCCGAGGAGATCTACCCGATTATCGGGAACGTGCCGTCCCTGGCCCGGTTGCTCGGTCTGCCGTACCTCCCGGTCACCCCGTTCTTCCCGCTGCTCGGCCCGCTCGGAGCGATTCCCCTGCCGAGCAAGTGGTTGATCGAATTCGGGGAACCGGTGCACACCGACGAGTACGACCGGGGCGCGGCGGAGGACCCGATGCTGGTCTTCGACCTGACCGACCAGATCCGGCAGAGCATCCAGCAGACCCTCTACTCCCTGCTCGTCCAGCGCCGCTCGATCTTTTTCTGAAGCCGGCCGCCTTTTTCTGAAGCCGGCCGCACTCAACCTTCCCAAGATCGCCAACCATGCCCGCTATCACCCCGCTGGCCAATTCAAAACCTGCCGCGATCATGCAAGGTTGCCCGCCTACGGACCGTGATCATGCACGGTTGCCCACCTCAAGGCCGGGCAAGCGTGCATGATCACGGCACCCGAACGGGCAACCGTGCATGATCACGGCAATGCCGGTGAGTAAGCCGCCACGGGACCCCTGAACAACAGCCGTGATTCCCCAACCCTTCGGGCAGTGGGCCCGGCACGCTTGCTCGTCAGGCCAGGGCACGCCGGCGCTGACGCGCCTCCCAAGTGCATGATCACGGGTCGAAGCGACGCAGATGCGACCTCAGGCAACCTCACCCCAGTCACTCCAGCGCTTAACCCACCGGCATTGATGATCACCGCAGGA
>DATINJ010000264.1:0-10335 GCA_035474375.1 Kineosporiaceae bacterium
CGAGAGCCGGGTCGCATTGCCCGGACGACTGCGGTCGTCGGCGGTGAAAGTGTGCGCGGTGAAGGCCACCCCGGCGGCGGTCAACGCCCGGGTCGCGGGGGTTGCGCCCCCCGATGCGTCAGCGTTGCTTCGCTTACCCACCGTCTATTTCTCCCATCTGCCAACCCGTGATCGGTCGAAAATAGTCCCAACCCCATTCCGTGATCATGCACGGTTGCCCACCTACGGCCCGCGATCATGCACGGTTACCCACTCAAGGCGGGCAACCGTGCATGATCACCGCAGACTTTTGGGGCACGGCCGCTCGTCCCGCATTTTCATCCATCGGGGTGATCGGCGCGATCATCGACGTTCATGCACAAACTGCCTGTCGGGCGGCAAGGGGATTGTGCACAGGTTGGGTCAGTTCGGGGTCGGGGCATCGCGCAGCAGATCGACGGCGGGAAGCGCGGCGAAGGCATCGACCAGCCCGATCTCCCGGCGGAGCAGGACCAGCTCGGCCTGCAGCCGGTCGGCCGTGGTCCGGGCGGCCAGCAGGGTCTGCCGTTCCGGTAGCTCCAGCACGGCGGCGGCGGCGACCAGGTACGACAGCACCCGAGGATCGGTCGGCACCCCGGACTGCTCCACCCTCAGCCGGTCGCGGTAGGCGGCGAAGCGCAGGGCGACCAGTTCGGCGACGTCACTCAGGTCGGTCTCGCCGTCCGGCTCGTCGAGGAAATCGACCAGGCCGGTGAGGTACGGCGGGCCCGCTTCTTCGTCCAGACCCTTCAGCCGGAACCGGGTCTGACCCACCGCGACGATGTCGAACCGGCCGTCCTGGTACGGCGTCACCTCGCGCAGTTGCGCGGTGCAGCCGACGTCGTACATGTCCTGGAGGGTCTCCGCGGTTTGCCCGACCCGGGTCGCGACCACCCCGAAAAGCCGGGGGGCGCCGTCCGGCAGATCCATCAGCGCCTGGATCAGGACTCGGTACCGGGGTTCGAAAATGTGCAGCGGCATGACAAGTCCGGGCACCAGAACGGTGCCGAGCGGAAAGAGCGGAAGCCTGGTCGCCACCCAGACAGGTTATGGGGTCTGCTTCGATTCCTCGACGGTGGAAGGGCAGTAGGAGCAGGCCGCCTCGGCCCGGCTCGTAGACTGGCCCGGTGATTCGCCGACTCGACCTCCGTGGCCAGACCCTCAGCTCCCGCGATCTGCGGGACGTCGTTCCACGGGCGGCGATGGACGTCGAGCGGGCGCTGGAGACCGTTCGTCCGATCTGTGCGCAGGTCCGGAAGGACGGCGCCGCCGCGCTCATCGACCTCACCGAACGGTTCGACGGCGTCCGGCTGACGTCGATCCGGGTGCCGGTGGAGGCCTTGCAGCGGGCCCTCGACGGTCTCGACCCCGAGGTGCGGGCGGCGTTGGGCGAGTCCATCCGCAGGGCTCGACTGGTGCACCGCGACCAACGCCGGACCGATCACACGACGCAGGTCGTCGCCGGCGGCTCGGTCACCGAGCGCTGGGTCGCGGTCGACCGGGTCGGTCTCTACGTACCTGGCGGCCTGGCGGTGTACCCGAGCAGCGTGGTGATGAACGTCGTCCCGGCCCAGGAGGCCGGCGTCGGTTCGATCGCGATCACCAGCCCGGCCCAGCGCGACAACGCGCCGGGGTTCGAGGGCCTGCCGCACCCCTCCATCCTCGCGGCCTGTGCGCTGCTCGGAGTGGACGAGGTGTACGCGATCGGAGGTGCGCAGGCGATTGCGATGTTCGCCTACGGTGCGAAGGACGCCGACGGTGCCTGGGCCTGCGAGCCGGCCGACCTGGTGACCGGGCCAGGCAACATCTATGTCGCCGCGGCCAAGCGCCTGCTGCGCGGGCTGATCGGGATCGATTCCGAGGCCGGCCCCACCGAGATTGCCGTGCTGGCCGATGACTCGGCCGACCCGGTGCACGTCGCCGCCGATCTGATCAGCCAGGCCGAGCACGATCCGCTGGCCGCCGCCGTGCTGGTCACCGACTCCGAGTCGCTGGCCGTCGCCGTCGAGGCCGAGCTGACGGCTCGGGTCGCCGCCACCAAGCACACCGAGCGGGTGACCGAGTCGCTGGCCGGCGCGCAGTCCGCCATCGTCCTGGTGGACAGCATCGATGCCGGGCTGGCCGTGGTGGACGCCTATGCGGCCGAGCACCTGGAGATCCAGACCAGGGACGCCGCCGCGGTCGCCGCCCGGGTGCGGAACGCCGGAGCGATCTTCGTCGGCCCCTGGTCGCCGGTCAGTCTCGGTGACTACTGCGCCGGCTCCAACCACGTGCTGCCGACCGGTGGCTGCGCCTGTTTCTCCAGCGGGCTGAGCGTGCAGTCCTTCCTGCGCGGGATTCACGTCGTGGCGTACGACGAGACGGCGTTGCGGGAGGTCGCCGGGCACGTCGTCGCGCTGGCCAACGCCGAGGACCTGCCCGCCCACGGCGAGGCCGTCCAGGCCCGGTTCCCGGCCGAGTCGCGCTGATGGGCCGTCCTGCGCCGATCCGGTACGCGGCCCTGCTGCGCGGGGTCAACGTCGGTGGCAAGAAGCTCGCGATGGCCGACCTGCGCCGCATCCTGAGCGGTTTCGGCCATCAGGACGTGAGCACCCTCCTGCAGAGTGGCAATGCGGTGTTCACCGCGCCGGAGGCGGACGCCGCTGGCCTCGCCGCTCAGATCGAGGCAGCGCTTCTGGCTGAGCTCGGATTGGCATCAAAAGTGTTGCTGCGCAATCATTCTGAGCTGGTTCAGGTGGTCGAGGCGAACCCGTTCCCGACCGCCGAAGAGGAGCCCGCCAAGCACCTGGTGCAGTTTCTCTTCGAGCCGCTCGATGCCCCGGCCCGCCGGGTGATCGAGGAGTTCGACGCCACCGCATTCGCCCCGGAAGACTTCCGGGTCGGCGACGGCGTCATCTATTTCCGGTTCCCGAACGGCATCGGCCGTAACGTCATGGACGCGGCCTTCACCAAGCACCTGACCGCCAACTTCCCCAAAGCCGTCCGGCCTGTGATGACCGGCCGGAACTGGAACACCGTGCGGAAACTGCGCGACCTCACCGCCGGCTAGCCCCAGTTCGAGCCCGGTTCGCAGTCCCGAGGAATCAAGTGAGGGCCCGGAGCCCAGCGGTGACCGCGACGCCGACCAGGATGCAGACCAGGTCTGGTGCGTGCCGCAGGCGCATGATCGCGATCGTGGCCAGGCCGGGGAGCATCGTCCAGTCGGCATCGCCCCACTTCGGGCCGAGCAGGTCGACCGTGATCAGGCCGCCCAGCAGTGCCACCGGCAACGCGTTGAGCACTGACTGGGTGCCCGGACTGAACTCGTGGTCCCCGAGAATCGCCGGGCCGACCGCTTTGAACGCGATGTTGATGATCGCCAGCACGGCGACCGCCAGGTACATCGAGGTCATGATCGCCGCAGCGTCATCAGCGCGCTGACCGAGGCGAGCAGCAAGGCGACTCCGGTCGGCAGGAACCGGCAGCCGAGACCGGCGACCGCGGTAGCCGCCAGAGCGACCGGGATCAGCCGGGTCGACTCGGTCACCGAATCGACCAGCAGCACCAGGAAGAATCCCGGAAAGACCAGATCAAGCCCGGCCGATTCGATGAAGCCGGTGGACGGCACGGCAAGCGCTCCGATCGCCGTGCCCGCCACCCAGGCCGGCCACTGCACCAGGGTGGCCGCCAGCAGCTTTTCCCGATCCGTGGTGCCGTCGGCCCGGCGAGCGCTGACCCAGGACGCATCTACCACCCCTTGCCCCTCCAGTGCCCGGCGCAGTCGCCCGCCGCGCAGACTGCCTGCGGTGGCGGCGGCCATCGGGACGAAGCGCAGGTTCATCAGCGCCGCGCTGGCCAGCGCAGGTCCCATCCCACCGCCGGCCAGGGTGGTGACCAGAGCGAACTGGGCCGATCCAGAGAAGACGACCAGCGACATCAGGATCGTCAGACCGGCCGGCCAGCCGTGCGTGACGGCGTAGGCGCCGAAGCTGATGGCCAGTGCGAACGAGCCCGCAGCCAGCCCGGCCCCGACCTTCAGCCCGGCCCGCCAACCGGTGGCACGGGTCGACGGTTGGTTCGCCATGGAAACACTCTGGCAGTTGCCTGGCGGCACGCACCCGCTGTCGCAACCACTGCGCAACGCCGCGATGGGGAACGCCACCGACCGGCTTAGCGGGAACGCGGTGAGGTTCCCATCGTCCGCTCGGTAGAATCCCCAGGTGCCGACCTCCGTGACTGCTGAGAACCGTGCCGATGTCCGGGCCGATGTGCTCGCCCGGCTGCCGCTGCGCGACGATCTGCGGGACAGCACGCCCTATGGTGCGCCGCAGCTCGACGTCCCGGTCCGGCTCAACACCAACGAGAACAGCTACGACGTCCCGGACGAGGTGATCGCGGCGATCGTGGACGCCGTCCGCCAGCAGGCGAAACACCTCAACCGCTACCCGGACCGCGAATTCACCGCGTTGCGCGAAGACCTGGCCGCCTACCTCGGCCACGACCTGCAGGCCGACCAGCTGTGGGCGGGCAACGGGTCGAACGAGGTGCTCCAGCAGGTACTGCAGGCCTTCGGCGGGCCAGGCCGGACCGCGCTCGGGTTCACCCCGTCGTACGCGATGTACCCGAAGATCAGCCTGACCACCGGCACCGCCTGGGTCGACGGATTGCGCGGTCGGCCCGAGGTGGCCGCCGGTGGCCCCGGCAGCTTCGACCTGGACATCGACCGGACCGTTGAGCAGATCCGCCGCCTGGAGCCGGAGATCACGTTCCTCTGCTCGCCGAACAACCCCACCGGGACGGCGCTCAGCCTGGACGTCGTGGTCGCGGCCTACGAGGCCACCGACGGGATCGTGGTGGTGGACGAGGCGTACGTCGAGTTCGCCCGGTCCGGGACGCCGAGCGCGCTCAGCCTGCTGCCGGGGCGGGAACGACTGATCGTCAGCCGGACGATGAGCAAGGCTTTCGCGCTGGCCGGAGCCCGGGTCGGGTACCTGGCCGCCGACCCCGCCATCTCCGACGCGCTGCGCCTGGTGCGGTTGCCGTACCACCTGTCCTCGCTCACCCAAGCCGCTGCCCGAGCCGCGCTCTGGCACTCCGACGTCCTCCTGGACACCGTGGAGCTGATCAAGGCGCAGCGGGATCGGATCGTCGAGGCTCTGCTCGAGCTCGGCTTGGCGCCGGCGGCGAGTGACGCCAACTTCGTCCTGTTCGGCGGCCTGGGGGACGAGAAGGCGATCTGGCGCTCGCTGTTGTCGCGCGGGGTGCTGATCCGCGACTCCGGGCTGCCCGGTTATCTTCGGGTCACGGCCGGCACCGAGGCCGAGACCACCCGGTTCTTGGACGCGCTCGCCGACTCCCTGCTCGACGACCCCACACCATGATGAATCACCACCTGAGGAGTACCGACTGATGGCCCGCACCGCCCGGATCGAGCGCACCACCAAGGAGTCCGGCGTCGTCGTCGAGCTCGACCTGGACGGCACCGGCCACGCGCAGATCTCCACCGGTGTGGGCTTTTACGACCATATGCTCACCAGCCTGTCCAAGCACTCGCTGATCGACCTGGCGATCACCGCCACCGGTGACCTGCACATCGACGCCCACCACACCGTGGAGGACGTCGCGATCGTGCTCGGCGAGGCACTGCGGGAGGCGCTCGGCGACAAGGCCGGCATCCGCCGGTTCGGGGACGCCGTCGTGCCGCTGGACGAGGCGCTGGTTCAGGCCGTGGTCGACGTTTCCGGCCGCCCGTACTGCGTGCACACCGGCGAGCCGGAGGGCCAGCAGTACGTCGTGATCGGTGGCAACTACGTCGGCTCGCTGACCCGGCACGTCTTCGAGACGCTCTCCTTCCATGCCCAGATCGCCCTGCATGTCCGGGTTCTCGGCGGCCGCGATCCCCACCACATCGTCGAGGCTCAGTTCAAAGCGCTGGCCCGAGCACTGCGGGTGGCGGTCGAGCCCGACCCCCGGGTCACCGGCATCCCCAGCACCAAGGGCTCGCTCTAGCCCCACCCCGTGTCGTGATCATGCACGCTTGCCCCCACCCCGTGTCGTGATCATGCAGGGTTGCTCGGGTGATGGCGAGCAAGCGTGCATGATCACCGCGGGAGAGGGCGGGATCAGGGGGCGGAAGGGGCGTCGGTCCAGGTGTTGTTGCGCCAGGCGGTGGGGGTGATCAGTTCGGTGCCCACGGGCAGGCGGCCATCCCTCGCCATTTCGGACAGGTACTCCATCAGCGCCTGCCGCAGCTCCCGGGCCGCGCGCGGCGGCTGGGCACCGCTGCGGTGAGCCAAACCGATCGTCCGGGAGAGGCCGGGGGAGGTGATCGGCGTGACCCGATGTGTCGCCGTCCGCCCGGCGACCACGGTGCTGGGCAGGACGGCGAGCCCGACACCGGCTTCGACCATGCTCAGGACGGCGTCCATCTCGCCTCCTTCCACGGCCATCACCGGCACGAATCCCGCTCGTCGACACGCGCTCACGGTGGCCTCGCGCAGGTCGTAGCCGGGCCGGAACATCACCATCGGCCGACCGCGCAACTCGGCGATGGCGATCGGTCGGCCGTCGGTCGGCGCCGGTTCGCTCATCGCCGACACCACCACCAGGTCCTCACGCAGCAACGGGGTGGTCACCAGTGCCGGGTCGTCCGCATGCAGCGGCAGCACCAGCAAAGCCAGGTCGAGAGCTCCAGTCGCCGCCTTCGCGACCAGGTCGCGGGATCCGCTCTCGTCGATCACCAGCCGGATCCCCGGGTAGCGCTGCCGGTAGAGCCGAGCGACGCCCGGCAGCAGGCCGGTGAGCAGGCTGGGCGGCGCACCGAGCCGCACCCGGCCGTGACGCAGTTCAACCAGCTCGCGAACCTCCTGCCGGGCGGACTCCACATCGGCGGTGATTCGTTCGGCGATCGGCAGCAGCGCCTCGCCGGCCGGAGTCAGGGTGATGTTGCCGCGGATTCGGTCGAACAGCTCGGCCCCAAGTGACTTCTCCAACGCCCGGATCTGTTGCGAGAGCGACGGTTGGGCGATCTCCAGCTGCTGAGCGGCCTGAGTGAAGTGCCGAGTGTGGGCAACTGTGAGGAAGTACACGAGCTGCTGTAACTGCACGGTCGCAATCCTCCTGTAGGGATAGCCAAAGACTATCGTCAGCCAACGTTACATCTCTTGGACCTACCAACCCCATCTGACTTACCTTGCAAACGTGGCAACCCTGACGACCAGATCTGAACCACGCCCACGCGTGACTTCAGTAGGCACGCTCTACCGATCCACGATCGGTAAGAAGATCGTGATGGCGGTATCCGGCCTGCTGATGCTGGGCTTCGTGGTCATGCATATGGCCGGCAACCTGAAGATCTTCTTCGGTGAGGCGGAGTTCGACTCCTACGCGCACTGGTTGCGGACCATTGGCGAGCCGATCGTGCACGAGACCTGGTTCCTCTGGATCCAGCGGTTCGTGCTGACCACCGCCCTGATCGCGCACATCTGGGCGGCGGCGTCGTTGTCTCGGCAGGACCTCAAAGCCCGCCCGGTCGCGTACCAGGCCCGGCGACGCGGCGGCTACGCGACCAGCACGATGCGCTGGGGCGGCGTCATCCTGCTGCTCTTCATCATTTACCACATCCTCGACCTGACGATGGGGGTGGCGAACCCCGCCACGGACGATGCCGGCCCGTACGGGCGGGTGGTCGCCGACTTCAACGTCTGGTACATCACGCTGGCCTACGTCGTCGCGATGGGTGCCCTCTGCCTGCACATCGCGCACGGCCTGTGGAGCGCGGCCAACACCCTCGGGGTGAACGCCGCCACCACCGCCGCATATCGCACCATTGCCGTCACCGTCGCGGCAGCGATCACGCTGGGGTTCCTGCTCGTTCCGTTCGGTGTCGTCTTCGGTGTGTTGGAGTGAGCGAGATGTCTGACCTGCCCTATGCCATCGGCGTCCCCCTGCTGGACTCCAAGGCGCCCGACGGACCAGTTGAGACTCGTTGGGAACGGCGGCAATTCGCCGCCAAGCTGGTCAATCCGGCGAATCGGCGCAAGCACACGGTGATCGTGGTCGGGACCGGCCTGGCCGGTGGCTCGGCCGGCGCCACGCTCGCCGAGCAGGGTTACAAGGTGATCCAGTTCTGCTTCCAGGACTCGCCGCGGCGCGCGCACTCGATCGCCGCCCAGGGTGGCATCAACGCGGCGAAGAACTACCGCAACGACGGCGACTCGGTGTACCGGCTGTTCTACGACACGGTCAAAGGCGGCGACTTCCGCGGCCGGGAGTCGAACATCTACCGGCTTTCCCAGATCAGCCTGCAGATCATCGACCAGTGCGTGGCTCAGGGCGTGCCGTTCGCCCGGGAGTACGGCGGCCTGCTGGACACCCGGTCCTTCGGCGGCGTCCAGGTGCAGCGCACCTTCTACGCCCGGGGGCAAACCGGCCAGCAGTTGCTGATCGGTGCCTACCAGGCGCTGTCCCGGCAGATCGACGCCGGCAACGTGGAGATGCACGCCCGCACCGAGATGCTCGACCTGGTGATGGTGGAGGGCAAGGCCCGCGGGATCGTCGCCCGGGACCTGGTCACCGGCGAGATCAAGACCTATCTCGCGGACGCCGTCGTGCTGGCGACCGGCGGCTACGGCAACGTCTTCTACCTCTCCACCAACGCGATGAACTCGAACGCCTCGGCGATCTGGCGAGCGCACCGCCGCGGCGCCTACTTCGGCAACCCCTGCTACACGCAGATCCACCCGACCTGCATCCCGCGCTCGGGTGATCATCAGTCGAAGCTCACCCTGATGAGTGAGTCGCTGCGCAACGACGGCCGGATCTGGGTGCCGAAGGTGGTCGGTGACGAGCGGTCGCCGGAGCAGATCCCGGAGGACGAGCGGGACTACTACCTGGAGCGGATCTACCCGGCCTTCGGCAACCTGGTGCCCCGCGACATCGCTTCCCGGGCCGCGAAGAACGTCTGTGACGAAGGCCGTGGCGTCGGGCCCGGCAAGCAGGGCGTGTACCTGGACTTCGCCGAGGCGATTGCCCGGATGGGCGAGGACAGCGTCCGGGAGAAGTACGGCAACCTCTTCGACATGTACGCCCAGATCACTGGGGAGAACCCGTACGCGTCCCCGATGCGGATCTACCCGGCCGTGCATTACACGATGGGCGGCCTGTGGGTGGACTACGACTTGCAGACGACGATCCCTGGCTGTTTCGCGATCGGTGAGGCCAACTTCTCCGACCACGGGGCCAACCGGCTGGGTGCCAGCGCGCTGATGCAGGGCCTGGCGGACGGCTACTTCGTCCTGCCCTCGACGATCAACGACTACCTGGCTCGCGGCCCGTTCCTGCCGATCGACCCGAAGGACGAAGCGGTCACGGCGGTGGAAACCGAGGTGACGGCGCGGATCGACAAGCTGCTGTCGATCAACGGCAAGCGCACGGTCGACTCCTTCCACAAGGAGCTCGGCGAAATCATGTGGGAGAACTGCGGAATGGCCCGCAACGAGAGCGGCCTGCGGAAGGCTCTGGACCAGCTGATCTCGCTGCGTGAGGAGTTCTGGCGCAACGTCAAGGTGCCCGGTACCGGTGTCGAGCTGAACCAGTCGCTGGAGAAGGCCAACCGGGTCGCCGATTTCATCGAACTCGGGTACCTGATGTGCCTGGATGCGCTGAACCGGCGGGAGTCCTGCGGTGGGCACTTCCGCGAGGAGAGCCAGACCCCGGACGGCGAGGCGGCCCGGGACGACGACCATTTCAGCTACGTCTCGGCGTGGGAATGGACCGGGGAGAACACCAAACCCGTTCTGCACGAAGAGGCCCTCGAGTTCGAGTACGTTCACCCCTCGCAGCGGAGTTACGCATGAACCTCAAACTGCGCATCTGGCGCCAGAAAAACAGCGAAGACCGCGGCGCGATGGTCTCCTACGACATCAACGAGATCACCCCGGACATGTCGTTCCTGGAGATGCTCGACACGCTGAACGAGAACCTCACCTTGGCCGGCGAGGACCCGGTGGCGTTCGATCACGACTGCCGCGAGGGGATCTGCGGTTCCTGCAGCCTGATGATCGACGGCCAGGCCCACGGCCCGGTCCAGACCACCACCTGCCAGTTGCAGATGCGCAGCTTCAAAGACGGTGCCGAGATCGTGATCGAGCCGTGGCGGGCCCGTGCCTTCCCGGTGATCAAGGACCTGGTGGTGGACCGGAGCGCTTTCGACCGGATCATCGGTGCCGGTGGCTACATCACCGCACCGACTGGCTCGGCGCCGGACGCGCACGCCACCCCGGTGCCGAAACCCGCCGCGGACAGCGCTTTTGAGAACGCCGCGTGTATCGGGTGCGG
>DATINJ010000265.1:0-19729 GCA_035474375.1 Kineosporiaceae bacterium
GTCGCTGGACGAGGAGAACTTCTTCCTGACGGTGATGGTCCAGGCTCCCACCGTTGCCGAGGTCCGCCGGCTGGCCCAAACCGTATCCACGCAGATCCATTACACGGTCGACCCGCTCCCACGTGCGCAGTGACCAGTCGAAAAATAGCTTGAGGGCTGCACTCGGCTCGGAAGAGGCCGCAACCCGGCTCGGACTAACCTCTGCTGGAAACGCTTGCCGAGCGTCTTCTGGGAGTTAGTCCGAGCCGGGTTGCGCGCCGTCGAGTATCACCCAGCCCACCCTGCCGCGATTAGTCGAAATAGCCCCAACCCATTCCGTGATCATGCACGCTTGCCCACCTCCCGCCCGCGATCATGCACGCTTGCCCGCCTCTGGCCCGCGATCATGCACGGTTACCCCTTCAAAGCGGGTAACCGTGCATGATCACCGCAGACGTTCGGGCACGGCCGCTCTCGCATTTCATCGCTCGGGGTGATCGGCACGATCATCGACGTTCAGTCGAACTAGCCGCAGCCCTCCGCGAATATCGCCAGTTACGCCCGCAAGTAATGCCTTTCGCGGCACGAGAACGGGCACAACTGCCGATCACCCAGGGGCTGAAGATCATCACGGCCGGGAACTCGAGGCTGGGCCGCCGTCCTTATTTCAGCGTCCCGCGGTCGACAGCGCCGATCCTTGAAGGCTACGAAAGCTTGGCGCGGGCCTGGGCGACCCAGCCGGCGTCGTTGACCGCTCGGATCGGCGGTGACGCGTTCTCGATCGGGCCGCGATGGCCGACGGCAAACCCGCCGACCGCGGACTCGATCCGCCAGTCGATGCCGAAAATCCGCGGCGAGGCCTCGATGTCGCTGCTGTCCAGCCCGGAGGATGCCAGTCCCATCGCGGTGCTCACCAGCGACAGGGTTTGGGTCAGGGCACCGACGTTCTTCAACACGAGCGAGTAGCCGAGCCCGTCGTACTTCCAGGACAGTCGGCGGAACCGGGCGGTGACCACCAGGATGACCGGCGGTCGGGTCGTCAGGTTGGCCTCCACGCGGCCCTTTTCCAGCAGCTCGTCGAGGTCCGCCTGGTCTGCCTCGATCGGCTCCAGCCGGTGGTCGAAAGGATCGTAATGGTAGATGCCGCGCGGAACACCGGTGCAGGAACCGGCGGTGACGTACAGCTCCAGCTCGTAGGAAACACCACTGCTGAGGTAGGGCCGGTCGCTGGTGGACGTCATCGAATTCGGGTCGGTGGACTCGGTCAGCGAACGCACTCGGGTGGTTCGGTACAGCAGCTCGCCCAGTTCGTCTGCGGTCATTGGCTGTTCGCTGTAGGACCGGGTGTTCTGGGCGGCCTCGACCGCAACCGTGAACGGCGGGTCGGTGGTGAGCAGCTCGTTCCACTTGGGCCGGGGCAGGGTGATCGCCCCTTCCTTCCGGGCCGGTTTGACTACCGGCTCGACGCCGGCCCGTTCACCCAGTGGGTAGGTGGCACCGAAGTCGTGGTCGTGGCGGCCGAGCGTGGATCGGGTATGGAACATCAGGTCGATCGGGTTCCAGCTGATCAGTGCGGGATCGGTGTCCTCGGCGAAGACCAGCGTGCCGTCGGGATTTGTGCCTTCCGCCTGAACGACCATGCCGGCCGCCATCAAGTAGGTCACCACCGACTGGAGGTGCTCCACCTTCGTCGGATCGACCGGCCGGATCAGCGGCCCGAGCTGCGACATGATGTCCGGGCTGTGCAGGATGACGCGGTGCAACGCCAGTGGTGACTCGATCAGGTACTGATTGCCATTGGTGCTGATCAGCGCGAACCGGGAGAGCCGGACCGGCCGGACCGGCAGGCTGGTCGGCAAGGTGAAGGCAGCCTGCGGGGTGAGCGGCACCACGGAGATCAGCGGCTGCGCCGGATCAAGCCCGAACGAGCGCACCACGAGGTGCTTCAGCCCTTTGAGCAGGACCTCCAGCTCCCGGTTCTCGGCGTCGTTGGTGATCACATTCGCCAGGGCGATCGGCCCCAGGCTCATCCGCATCAGGGCTTCCAGCACCCGGGCGCTCGGCAGCGGCAGGTACGTCTCCTCCCAGCGGGAGTAGACCACTACCGTGTCCCCGGGTGAACTCGTCTCGAGATGGACGTCCTCGCGGAACGACCAGAACTCGAAGCGAAGCCGCGATCCGGCGTCGGCGTCAGGTTCGCCGATCATGCAGGTGCTCCCAACGGGGGTTGGCGGCTCGTCTCACCGACGAGGACCGCGGAAGAGGTGGTGCTAGTGGAACCACCTGCAAAGGTGGAGTTATAAGAACAGCGGAGTCGGGTTGAGATCCTGGTACTCGGTCGGGGCCGCCAGCCGGCCGAGCCGGACCGGGACGTCGAACAGTCGGCCGGGCGCGAACCGAGCCCAGAAATGCCGCAGGCCAGGGACGATGACCTTGAACACTGGCATCCCGATGTCGGGACGCGTCTGATCGAGCACCAGCACTTCCAGGTTTCGGCACCGGGCCAGGTCGACGATGGCCTCGATGTCGTCCTTGAGATCGGTTCGCGGTGAGTAATCATAGTCCTGCGGTCGCAGAGCTTTGCGGCTGTCGTCCGGGCGCAGGTACGGCTGGTTGGCGGTGGTCGCCGTCCGCCACCAGTGCTGGATCGATGCGTCCGCCTGCCCGTAGCCGGAGCCGTCCGGGCGGGCCCCGACCACGGCGGGCAACAGCTGCCCGAGCTCGGTCAAGGCTCGGCGGGCGGCGATCCGCGGGTCGAAGTGCGCACCGAACCCGAGCATCAGATCCTCGGCCGGTTTGTCGGTCCGGCGCGAGATCGCGACCATCGTCGGGATGCCCAGGTCCGCGGTGACGTCGAGAACCCAGAATTCACGATGCACGCTGCGGTACTGCGCGCGCAATTCGTCAATCCAGGGATCGTCCAAGGACGTGAGGTCGACAGCCGCAGCACGGGTCCGGTTGTACCACCACAGGGCCACTGCGTCACGTTCCACCAGTTCGAGAAAACCCTGGACGATGGCGTCTTCGGGACTGGAGCCGGCGGCGTTTCCGTTCGAGTTGGCGCGCATCGCCGGGTGCCCGCCGCTGGTGAAGTACAGCAGGTCGGTGGGCAGCAGGCGGTGCCGGTCGGCGGTCAGTGACCAGGTGGGAGTCCAGTCGATGGGCTCACGACTGTCGAACGGTTCCGGGACGTGCTGGAAGGGCATCGTGCTCGCGTTCCAGTCCTCCCGGCTCTGGAACTGGCGATGGTCGTACAGTTGGCAGGTATCCGGGTCCACGGCGTCGGCGCCCAGGCCACTCAGGCTGTCGCGCACCACCGGCTCGTCGCCGAAACGGGTTCCGCAGTAGCGCTCCACACCCTCGCACAGGGCACCGACCCGAGCCTCCAGATCGGTCCGCCCCTTGCCACCGCTTTGCTGGCGGAGGCTGGCTCGCATCGCGGAGAGGTTGGCGCCGGCCAGGGCCAGGTTGGGGCCGGACAGGTAGCTGTGGATGAACTCGGGGCAGCGGGCGTCGCGCTGGACGGCTCCGGTGACTCCGGTCACCGGGTTCGACAGCTGCTGGTAGCGGTCCCACACTTGCTGAGCGGCCATCGCCCGGTGCCCGTTGCCGCCGGCCACGGTCTTCGGCCGGGAGGTGATGGCCACCGGTTGGTGCAGCCGGGTGGTCATCAGTTCGGTGTCGCCGCAGGACCGGCACTGCGGTCGCCGGTCCACCCGATGGTGCCCGCTCTGGAGCGAGAGGGTGTCGAGCGTCCAGATCTCGTCCTGGTGCTCGACCCGGGATCCGGCCAGCCACTTGGTTACTTCCAGGGCCGCGAGCTGCAGCCCCAGCGAACGAGTGCAGGCCAGCGATGCCTCCGGTGCCGGGCCGGCCTGGCCGGTACCCAGAGCGCTGCGCACCTGTTGCTCGCCGCGGCGGTGCCCGCTCAGCCGAGTGGCCAGGCAGGACCAGCAAGCGCCTTCGCCGGGCCGGAAGAACGGGCCGACCCACAGGTCGACGCCGGTCGGCTTGGCCAGCAGCCATGACCGGCCGTCGGCCAGGAATCGCGCGTTCAGCGACTCCAGAGCCGGGTCCAAGTAGTCGTCGCAGAGCACCAGCCGCAGGTCCGGTGTCGCTGATGACGGCAAAGCGGCTGAGCGAGAATCAAGTTCGACCACCGTGATGGCGATCGGCAGGCCGGCTGCGCGCAACGCCACGGTTGCCGAGGCAGCATCCACCTTTCCCAGGGTGACCAGTTCGACGACGGCCGCGAGCCCGGCGTCCGGGTCCGGCTCGAGATGCGCCAGATCCCAGTAGGCCTCGGCTGCCGGATCGGCAGCCGGTCGACCGCCGTCCCGCGGGGCCGGTCGACGCAGACCGATCAGGTTGGCCTGGGCCAGCTTTGCCAGCATCTGGGAGAGCGCGGCCGGCGGGATCTCCTGGCCGAGCAGCTGATGTACTTCGGCCAGGGTTCGCTCCCCGGTCAGCAGCGGAGCGAGCGTCTGGATGTGCGGCCCAGACAGGGTGATCGTGCCCCGCCCGGAGGTCAGATAGACGGCATCGCCCGGAACTACGGCCGCGCGTAGATGCCGCTTGAACCCGATCAACGGTGACTCGTCGTCCGGCACGATGCTCATCTGAAAGCCTCCGCAGAATCGGGGATGCCTCGATTCTCCGGGGCGCACCAGGGCCGCCGATAGTGTTCAGATCATCAGTCGAGTATGAGAAATTCACACTCCGCTGATGATCGCGGGATGCTGAGCGGTCAGATCCAGCCGGCGTCGGTGGCGATCCGGATTGCGTCCACGCGATTTCGGGCGTTCAATTTCGTGACGATTTTGGTCAGGTAGTTGCGTACGGTTCCGACGGAGACATACATTGCGGCCGCGATCTCCGGTGGTTCGGCACCGCCGGCAGCCAGCCGCAGCACCTCGAGTTCGCGGGTGGACAGCGGGATGTCGCCGACGTCCCAGGCGGTCAGGGCAAGCTGTGGGTCGATCACCCGACGGCCTGCGGCCACTTCCCGGACAGCCTGGGCCAGCCGCTCGGAAGGAGCCTCTTTCAGCAGGAACCCGGAAACCGAGACGGAAAGCGCGCGGCGGAGGGTGCCGGGCCGGCCCAGACCGGTGAGGATCACGGTCCGGCAGCTGGGCAGGGCCGCGTGCAGCGCCTCGGCCGCGGTCAGGCCGTCGATCCCGGGCAGGTCGACATCGATGATCGCGACGTTCGGAGAGGTCTTGAGCGCGGCGGCAAGGATCTTGTCCCCGCGGTCCACCTGGGCCACCACCTCGAGGTCAGGCTCGAGGTTGAGCAGCGCGACCAGGGCACCGCGGACCATGTGCATGTCTTCGGCGATGAGGATTCGTAAGGGTGGGGCCTGCTCGCTCACTGGAAGGCTCCGGACGTCGGCCAGATGATCTCGATCATCACTCTCTCCTGGGCTCTTCGGTCGGCGTCGAACTGAAGCGGAGTTGGCGGGGGATGTCTACCACCACGTGGAACCAGCCGGGGACCGCCTCAGCGATCAACTGCCCACCGATGGCCCGGATACGTTCGGCTAAATCCTGCACGTCGCAGCCGGTACCCGCCACCGCTGACGGGTCCGCCGCGATCCCGTCGTCGGCGATCCGCAGGTGCACCCGATCGTCGTCCACCGACATCTCGACCAGGCAACGCTTGGCCGCCCGGCGAGCCAGGGTGTTCATTGTCGCCCCGCGCAGCACCAGAGCGAGCAGGGCATCAAGATCCGCCGGGATCTCGTCGGTCGGGACGTCGGATTCCACCAGGACACCGCTGGTACGCAGGGCTGAAACCGCCGACTCCAGTTCCATGGCGAACGACTGATGCCGGTACCCGCTGGCCACCGAGCGCACCTTGGCCACGGTGAGCCGGGCGATCTGCAGAACCTCGGCCACCTCGGTGCGGGCCCGATCCAGTGAGCGTGGCAGCAACCGGTTCGCCAGTTCGCTCTTCACCGTCATCAGCGAGAGGTCGCGGCCGATGAACTCGTTGAGCTGGTCGGCCGCCGCCAGTCGGGTCTTGTTGACGGCCAGCCGGGCCAGTTCCTCCCGGAACCGGTCCACCTGGGCGACCAGGTTCGCCAGCGAGCCGACCCCGTAGGTGACGAGCCCGGTGAGCAGGGTGGAGATGACCAGGTAGGCGGTGTAGGCGCCGGTGTCGAAGTGGGTGATCGACAGCGCCAGGACGCCGACTCCGACCCCGCCGTACCCCACCCAGCGTCCGGGCCCGGAGAGCGCCAACAGGAACGAGCCGGCCACGAACCCGCCCATCGAACCCCAGGGTTCGCCGATCCAGAGCAGAGGTAGCAGTGAGATGGCGGTCTGAAACATCAGGCTTGTCGCCCGAGCCCAGATCGGCCAGGTGCGGGATTCGCTCAGCGCGAAGCCGATCAGGAGCAGGACTTCCACGGTGAGGCAGAGCGCCATCCCGAGCAGACCGAGTAACCCTGGCTTCAAGGCGACCACATTGATCAGCACGAGCAGCCCGTAGCCGGAGAGCACGACGATGACGACCAGCCGGGCGATCCGCAGGTGCCAGGGCCGGGACTCCGTCATCATCGTCGGCTCGGCCCGATCCTCGTCCGAGGGGTCGGCGGGCCCGGCACTCGGTACCACCAGTGGTGCCTCGACGGTCAACCGGAACCAATCCTCGTCGGTGACCGCGGTGAGCTGCCCTGATACCCCCTGCAGCCGGGCCGTGAGATTCTGCAGCCCGGCTCCGTCGACCAGTGACTCGGATTTCTCGCTGGCGCCGACCCCGTCATTGCGAATGCAGAGCCGGGCTCGGCCGTCGGTTTCGGTCAGGTCGATCTGTACGGTCTCGGCCTTGGAGTGGCGGAGGATATTGGTCGCCGCCTCGCGCAGCACGATCGCCAGCACGGTGTCGAGTTGCTCGGGCAGGTCGGTCGCCGAGAAATGCACCTGCACCTCGATCTCGGCGGTGGTCAGCATGGCCTGGGTGAACGTGACCTCCGTGGCCAGCGACATCGGGCTGGATCCGTGGGCCACCGCACGGACGTCGGCGAGCGCCCGGTGGGCGATCCCGAGGACGTCGCGGATCTCGCGGCGGGCTTGTTCAGCCGCTCCGGGAAGCAACCGGTACGCCAGCTCGCTCTTCAGCATGATCGCCGAGATGTTGAATCCGAGCAGGTCATGCAGGTCTCGGGCGAGCCGCAACTGCTCCCCGATGACGGCCATCCGGACCAGATTGCCGCGCGCCGAGTGCAGCGTCTCGGCCAGCGAAGCCAGCGAGCTGACGCCGTACACGGTGAGACCGGTCAGCAGCGTGAAGTAGCAGCCGTAGAGGACGTCCGCCGACGGGACGCCGTCCCGGGTCAAGGCGCCAAATATCCCCAGCCCGACGCCGGTGAACAGCAGCCACCGAGTGGGGCCGCTGACCACCAGCAATACCGATCCGGCCAGAAAGCCGGCGGTGGCTCCGGCTTCGGGGCCGACCCAGAACAGTGGGGCGAAGGTGACGATCGTCTGCGCGCCGAGCGTCGCCACCCGCCGGGAGACCGGCCAGGTCTGGATGTCGCTGGTCGAGTGGGGCACTTGGAGGAGAAAGACCGCGGCGAGACACGCGGCCAAGATCAGTAACTCCAGGCCGCGGAGCCCACCACCCCAGACCAGGACCATCGTGTTGACGGCGTATCCCACCAGGACCGCTGTGATGATCGCGCGGGCCATCCTCGGTGCAGCGAGCTCGTAATCGGTACCGGGGCGCGCAGAACCGAACCCCGGGTCGATGCGAGCCGCGGCATCAACCGCTCCCCCCGCCATCTGCTCCCCTCACCATCTGCCCGGGTATTTCCAGGAACTGCCTGGCGAAGTGCGCACAGAACACACAAGTTAGCCGGACGATCGGCTATGAGTGGCCCATTTGATGAACTTGCCCATGATCGCGTGACTAGCTGCGCTTTGCAAGTAAATGGGCGGCATTGAGCACGAGTCGGGAAGCTGGTCCCCAGGTTGGTCTCCGCGGTAGCTCGGATGTCGGCGCCCGGTCAGCTACAGAGTCCGATGGAAGCCCAGTGACCTGCTCACGACGACGTTCGAACCTGTTGGTGACCTGTGAATTTCTCACACCTCAGTGGTGATCTGAGCACCTATGCCGGGCCTCGATGGGCATTACATAATCCATCACACAGCCCATTCATTTCAGGTCCAGGAGGATCTTGTGAGCAGCATCTCGACCGTTGTCTCGACCGCGTCGATTATCGAGAATGACTGGCGGCTAACAGAACTCATGATGCAGACCTGGACGATCACCGAATTTCCGGAATTCGTTCATGAAGACTTCATCGGCAATTTCAGCATCGATGATCTAGATGCCCCGGCCGCGGTCACGGCCGCATTCACTTACTGCGGGTGAGTACCGGGGGGTATTCCCGGACAGGTGCTGTGCACCTGCTGGACACGAAGTATCAGTTGCCCGTTCAGGACGAGAGGGAAGAGACATGAAGGCAAAGCTGGCGATGTTGGGTGGCACGCCCACGGTCCGTCCGGAGAACCGGCGGCTGGAGTGGCCGATCGTGACGAAGGCCGACAAGGATGCCGTACTCGGCGTGCTGGACAGTGGAAAGTTCACGGTCGGCGCGAAGAACGAGCAAGAAATTCATGCCCTGGAGAGCGACTGGGCGCAGTTCTGCAACACCCGGTACGCGGTATCGGTGAACAGCGGAACGGTGGCCCTCGAGCTGGCGCTGACCGCGCTCGGCCTGCAGCCCGGTGACGAGGTGATCGTGCCGGCCCTCAGCTACGTCGCGACCGCGATGGCGCCGCTGTATTCGCTGGCCGTACCGGTGTTCGTGGATATCGACCCGGTCACCTTCAACATCGACGTCACCCAGATCGAAGCCAAGATCACTGACCGCACCCGAGCCATCGTCCCGGTCCACCTCGGCGGTCTGCCTGCGGATATGGACGAGATCCGGGCGCTGGCCCGCAAGTACAACCTGTTCGTGGTCGAGGACGCGGTCCAGGCGCAGGGTGGCAAGTACCGGGGCGAGACGGCCGGTTCGATGGGTGCCGCCGGGGTGTTCAGCCTGAACGTGGAGAAGAGCATTCCGACCTGCGGCGAGGGTGGCTTGATCGTCACCGACGACGAGCAGGTCGCCGAGCGCTGCCGGAGCCTGCGGGTCCTCGGGGAGGACCTCAGCACCGAGGAGCGGCTCTACGTCTCCGCGACCCGCGGATCGAACCTCAAGCTCAGCTCCGTACAGGCGGCGTTCACCCGGTCCCAGCTGGCCCGGTTCTGGGACTACCAGGTGCATCGCGAAGAGAACGTCCCGGTGTTCCTGGACCGGCTCGCCGGCCTACCCGGCATCGTCATCCCGACCGTGCCCGCGGACCGCACCCACATGTGGCACATGCTGCGCTTCCGGTTCGACCCGCAGTCCGCCGGCCTGGACGGCATCAGTGCCGGCCGGTTCCGCCAGGCGCTGCGCCGGGCGCTGCTCGCCGAGGGCGTGCCGCTCACCCACTACCAGATCATTCCGCTGCCCGGGCAACCGGTGTTCCAGGATCAGGACGCCTTCGGCAAGGGCTTGCCATGGTCGCTGCCGGGCACCAACCCGCAGCGCTATGACCTCGCCGACTACCCGGTGACCTG
Organism: Kineosporiaceae bacterium; assembly: GCA_035474375.1. GTDB lineage: Bacteria > Actinomycetota > Actinomycetes > Actinomycetales > Kineosporiaceae > JANNPJ01. Next base: position 9,595 of record DATINJ010000265.1, read on the forward strand.
CGCGGTCATCGAGGACTCGCTGTGCCTGCGGCGGATGCACCTGAACCCGGACGCCGGACCGGCGCTGGAGCAGTACGCCGACGCATTCGACCGGGTCTGGCAGAACCTCGACGTGATCGGCCGGTTCGCCCGGTCCCTGGACTACCAGCCGCCATGGGCCGTGGTGGAGGCCTCCCGGACGCGGGTCGGTGCGGCGTGACAGTGCCGACCGCACCGACCCCAGCAATGGAGATCACCCCCGCGGCGGCGATCGCCGCCGCGGAGGCGATCGCCGACCGGGCCACTGACCTGGGCGAGCTGCGGCGGGCCGCGCTGGCGGTCCGCGAGCAGGTGCTGGCGATCGGCGCCGGACCGGTCGGGACGCACGTCGGCGGGGCGCTGTCGGCGACCGACATCCTGGTTGCCCTCTACTTCCACGTGCTCCGGATCCGTCCGGACGAGCCTCGGTGGAGCGGCCGCGACCACTTCGTGCTGAGCAAGGGCCACGCCGGATCCGCGCTCTACGCGACGCTGGCCGAGCGCGGATTCCTGCCCAAGGCCGAACTGGAGACCTACGGGCGGGCCGGCGGCAGGCTGATGGCGCATCCCACGCTCGCGGTGCCCGGCGTCGAGTTCGCCACCGGCTCGCTCGGGCACGGCCTGTCGCTGGCCGTCGGGCTGGCACTGGCGGCGAAGCGGGGTGGCCGGCCCAACCGGGTGTTCACCTTGCTCGGCGACGGCGAGCTACAGGAAGGGTCGGTCTGGGAGGCGGCGATGTCGGCCGGCCACCTCGAGCTGGACAACCTCACCGCGGTGGTGGACCGCAACCGGCTACAGATCAACGGCTGCACCGAGGACCGGATGCGGCTGGAACCGCTGGCCGCCAAGTGGCGGGCCTTCGGCTGGCAGGTGAGCACCGTCAACGGTCACGACTTCACCGAGTTGGTTCCGGCTCTGGAGGCCGCCCCGGAACCGGGACGCCCGACGATGGTGATTGCCGACACCGTCAAGGGACGTGGCGCCCGGCAGCTGGAGAACCGCAAGCAGGGACACTTCGTCCAGCTCACCCCGAGGGCCTACGAGCGGGCGCTCGCCACCGTGCGAGCCACCGGATGAGCGCGCTGCTCGGCACCGACGTCATCCCGGAGATCACCGCCGATCCGGCTCCGGCGGCCAGGTACGTCCCTGGACCGGGAACGTCCGACCGGGACGCCTACCGGGCCACCCTGCTGGAACTGGCCCGGGCCGACGACCGGATCTGGTGCCTGGACTCGGACATGGGTGGCCTGGAGAAGTTGTTCGAGGCCGAACTGCCCGATCAGTATGTGGATCTCGGAATCGCCGAGGCGAATCTGATGTCGGTCGGGGCAGCACTGGCGAGCACCGGCCTGCTGCCGTGGGTCAACACGATGGCGGCGTTCGCCACCGCCCGCGCGCTGGAACAGGTAAAGCTGGACATCGCCTACCCCGCGCTGCCGGTCCGGATCGTCGGCACGCACTCCGGGTTCTCCGCCGCACAGCTGGGCCCGACCCACCACGCCCAGCAGGACCTCGCGGTGATGCGGGCGCTGCCCAACCTGACCGTGATGACCCCGGCCGACGCCGGCGAGACCGCCCGGATGGTCCGGGCCGCCGCCGACCTGCCGGGACCGGTGTACATCCGGCTCGGCCGAAGCGCGACAGCACCCGTCTACCCGGGTGAGGTCGGGTTCACGGTAGGCAAGGCGATCGAGCTGCGCTCCGGGTCCGATGTGACGATCGTTGCCGCAGGAGCATTTCCTGTGCTGTTCGCGCTGGAGGCGGCCGATCTGCTGGCCGCTGCCGGGATCCAGGCCACGGTGCTGAACATGCACACCATCAAACCCCTCGACGTCCCGGCGCTGATCCGGGCGGCCGGCAGTACTGCCGGCATCGTGACGGTCGAGGACCATTCGGCGCTCGGCGGGCTCGGCGGCGCGGTCGCCGAAGCCGTCGCCGAGCATCGGCCGACCCGGGTACTTCGGGTCGGTACGGCGGACGTGTTCTGCGCCCGTCCAGGCACCCATCACGAACAACTCGTGACTGGTGGGGTCTCCGTGGAGCGTGTCGTGATGGCGGCGAAAGCCATTGTCCAAGAACGCTTCACATTGTTCCGAACAACTGATCCAGGATATCCGGAGGAGAGTGTGCAATGACAACCATCCCGCTCACCAGCACCTGCCCTGACTGCACGGAATTCGTCCCGACCTCGGAAGGGCTTCGAGTAACGTCCATCGTCGTCTGCTCGGCCTGTTCGGCCGAGCTCGAGGTAATCAGCCTCGACCCGGCCGAGTTCGCGCTGGCGCCGGAGATCGAGGAAGACTTCGGGGAGTAATCATGAGCACCAGCGTCGAGAAGGAAGGTCGGCTGGCGGTCCTGACCACCCGGGTCCGCCTGGAGGAGCGAATGATCTTCGCCGCTCTGGAGCGGCGAGGGGTGCCGTACGAGCCGGTCAACGACCGCAGTCTGGTCAGCCACCTGCAGTCACCACCACCTGCGGAGCATTACCGTGGCGTGCTCAACCGGATCATGTCGCATACCCGGAGTGGTTACGCCGCAAGGTTGTTCGAGGCGACGGGCCACCAGGTGTTCAACTCCAGCCAGGTCATCGAAACCTGCGGTGACAAGATCTTGACGTCGCTGGCGCTCGTCCGTGCCGGCCTGCCCACCCCGCGGACCGTCGTCGCCGTGACGCCGGACGCGGCCCTGCAGGCCATCGAGGCCATCGGGTACCCGGCGGTGGTCAAACCCGCCGTCGGGTCCTGGGGCCGGTTGCTCTCGAAGGTCAACGACCGGGACGCCGCCGAGACCCTGATCGAGCACAAGCAGGCGATGCGCTCGCCGGCGCACTCGGTGTTCTACGTCCAGGAGTTCATTGACAAGCCGGGCCGCGACATCCGGGTGATCGTGCTCGGCGACCAGGTGGTGGCCGCGGTCTATCGCCGCTCGGAGCATTGGATCACCAACACCGCCCGCGGTGCCACTACCGAAAGTTGTGAATTGACGCCAGAACTGGTGAAGCTCTCGCTGCGGGCCGCGGAAGCGGTCGGCGGCGGAATGCTGGCCGTCGACCTGATCGAGCGCTCTACCGGTGAGGTCTTGGTCACCGAGGTCAATCACACGATGGAGTTTCACGGCCTGGCCGCTGTCACCGAGGTGGACGTGGCGGACGCCCTGGTCGGCTACGTGGATGAGGTGCTGTCACGATGAGAGCCTCGGTAATCGGCGGCGGTGGGTACATCGGTGGCGAGCTCGTGCGGCTGCTACTGCATCACCCGGACGTCGAACTGGCGCACGCCACATCGGAGCGCCGCAGCGGGCGCCCGGTGCGGGTCGCGCACCCGAACCTGCGCGATCAGACCGATCTGTGCTTCGTGTCCGAGAGCGAGGTGACGGACTCGGACGTGGTGTTCCTCGCGGTGCCGCACGGCGCGTCAGCGAACGCGGTCGAGGAGTGGTCGAAGATCGCGCCGACGGTGATCGATCTCAGTGCCGACTTCCGGCTGAAGGATGCCACCGCCCGGCAGCGGTACTACCCCGGATCAAACCCGGATCCGTTCTGGCTGGATCGTTTTCAAGCCGGGATTCCCGAGCTCAATCGGGCGAACCTGCGTTCGGCAGACCACATCGCGATGCCCGGGTGCATGGCCAACGCCGGCATCCTGGCGTTGCATCCGCTGGCCGCGGCCGGGGTGATCCAGGGTTCGGTGCTGGTCGATGCCCGTACCGGGTCCAGCGGTGGTGGCCGGAGCCCGGACGAAGGCAGCCATCATCCCGAGCGCAGCGGCGCGATGCGGATGGCGAAGCCGCACGGCCACCGGCACACCGCCGAGATCGAGCAGGCCTGCGGGGTCAAGGTGCAGATGTCGGTGACCGCGGTGGAAGCGGTCCGGGGGGTGCAGGTGGTTTGCCACATCACCCCGTCGCGGCCGATCACCGAGCGGGAGGTGGCGGCCATCTACCGGGCCGCCTATCGGGACGAGCCTTTCGTTCGACTGATTCGCGAGCGCACAGCCCTGCATCGGCTGCCGGACCCGAAGATCCTCAGCGGCACGAACTTCTGCGACATCGGGTTCGCGATCAATGCCGAAGGCGACCACCTGATCGTCGTCTCCGCGCTCGACAACCTGGTGAAAGGAGGTGCCGGCAATGCCGTCCACTGTTTCAACATCGCCAGCGGGCTCGACGAGACCGCCGGACTGCGGTTCGTCGGGCTCCATCCGGTCTGAACGTTACGTGATCAAGGTCGGTGGTTCCCTGGGGGCCGAGATGTCCCAGGCCTGCGCCGACATCCGGGACCTGGTCGAGGCCGGCTGTTCGGTGGTGGTCGTCCATGGCGGCGGTGCCGAGGCCGACCTGCTGAGCATCGAGCTGGGCCGGCCGAAGCGGTACCTGACCTCGACGAACGGACGGCGGAGCCGGTACACCGACGCGGCCGCCCTGGACGTCCTCACCCTCGGGATGCTGGGCCGGGTCAAGCCGGTGCTGGTGGCCGGGCTGCTCGGGCTCGGAGTTCGAGCGGTCGGGCTGTCCGGGATCGACGGCGGTCTGGTCACCGCCCGGCGGATGCCACCGGTGCGGGTCGTCCTGGACGACGTGGAACAGGTGGTGCGCGACGACCTCGCCGGGCGGATCAGTGCCGTGGATCCGCACCTGCTGCAGACCCTGCTGGACGGCGGATACGTGCCGGTGGTCTGTCCACCGGCGCTGGACCCGGTCGCCGGCCCGCTGAACGTCGACGCCGATCGGTTCGCGGCCGAGCTGGCCACCGCCTTGGCCGCGGACTGGCTGATCGTCCTGTCCAACGTGCCCGGTCTGCTGCGAGATCCGGACGACCCGACCGATCTGGTCACCGAGTTGCCGTGCGACGAGCTGCCGCACTACCTCGGGATGGCCGGTGGGCGGATGAAGGTGAAACTGCGCAGCGCGTGTGAAGCGCACCTGGCCGGGGTGCCGCACGTGGTCCTCGCGGACGGCCGGCTGACCTCGCCGGTGATGGCCGCCCGTGCCGGTGCCGGAACCAGGATCGTCAGAGGAGCATGATGAGCACGCCAGCCGAGAACCTGCTACGCCAGATGGTCGACATCCCCTCACCGTCGGGCGAGGAAGCGCAGATCGCCGCCTTCCTGGCCCGGACGTTGCCGGACTGGGGTTTCGAGAGCCACCTCGACGAGGTTGGCAACGTGATCGGCCGGCGCGGCGATCCGGCCGCGCCGATGATCATGCTGCTCGGCCACATGGACACCGTGCCGAGTCAGCTGCCGGTGCGCCAGGACGGCACGATCCTGCACGGCCGGGGCACGGTCGACGCCAAGGGCCCGCTGGCGGCGATGATCTGCGCCGCCGCCGCGGCCGACGTCAGCGGCGTGCAAATCGTCGTCGCTGGGGTGGTCGAGGAGGAGACCTACGGCCGGGGTGCCACCCACCTGGCCGAGACCTTCCGGCCGGACGCCGCTTTCGTCGGCGAGCCGAACGGCTGGGCCGGGGTCGGCATCGGCTACAAGGGCAGGGTGATGCTGCGATACTCGGTGAACCGGCCGTCCGTGCACACCGCCAGCCCGGAACAGAAGGCAACCGAGGCAGCGGTTGCCTTCTGGAACACGATCACCAGCTACTTTGACGAGATTGCCACCGGGGAGCGGGTCTTCGACCGGCCGGTGGCAACGCTGATCGAGATGACCGGCACTATCGAGGACGCCTCGATGGTGATCTCCTGCCGCACGCCGCCGGGGTTCGACCTGCCGGCGTTCGAACGGGTCGTCGACGAGGCGGCTGCGGGCGGCATTCTCAAGATCGACGACCGTACCCCGGCGGTTCGGATTCCGACCGACAGCGCCGCGGTACGGGCGCTCTGTGCCGCGATCAGAGGCCATGGCGAGCGGCCCAAGCTCAAGCTCAAGACCGGTACCGCCGACCTGAACATCGTCGAGCCACGCTGGCAGGTGCCGGCCGCGGTCTATGGGCCGGGGGATTCCGGCCTGGACCACACCGACCGCGAGCACATCGATCTGGTCGAGTACGCGCGGGCCATCGAGGTGTTGCGGGACGCGCTGGAGCGGCTCGCGGCCGAACTGGCCAAGCCCCCGGTGGGGTCATGACGAAGCGGCCGCGGAACCGCCGTCCCCAGATCCAATGGTGCACCCGGAGCAGGAGGTACAAGGTATGAGCGTCAGCCATCAGGACCGGATCGAGGTGACCCGATCCGGCTGGTCGCTCGGTGACCAACTGCCGGAGCGGACCGCCGCCAGTTGCCTGTTCGACAGTGTCGGCTGGCTGCGAGCCTGGGAGGCCATCGGCATCGAGCGGCGGACCAGGTCGGCCTACCTGAGCACCGATCCGGCCGGCCCGGAGGGCCCGTCGGTACTCCCGCTCTACGAGGTGACGAGCTCGCCGTTCTGGCACGGGTACGAGATGCAGGTCGGGCTGGTTGGCCGGTTCGGCAACCCGATGATCTTCGCCGGCTCGTCGTACTCGATGTACAGCAAGCGTGGGCCGGTACCGCACGCCCTGGCCCAGGGGGCACACCGGACCGCGATGGAGTGGATCGACACCGGTGCCGCCGAAGTGCTGGTCGTTCCCAACCTCACCGATGAGGGTGTGGCCGACTGGATCGCTTCGGTCGGTGAACCGATCGGAAAGATCCTGCTGGAACGCACTTACAGCTACGATCTGACCGGCGATCACCTGAGTCGGGTGACGTCGAAGATCCAGCGGGACGTCCGCCGCCGGCTGCGTCGCTCCGCCGAGCGCGGTCTGACCGTGCAGATGTTCGAGGGGGAGCAGGCTCACGCGCTGGTCGCCGAGGCTTACCCACTGACCGTCGACACCAGCGACAAGAACGACTGGCCAGCCCTTTTCGACGAGGACTCACTGCACGGTCTGCTGCGGGTACCAGGCGCCCTGATGGCGGCCGCCCGGGTGGCGGGCCGCCTGGTCGGGGTCTTCTTCGGGTTCCGCCGTGGCACCGAGGTCACGTTCCTCTGCGGTGGAGTCGATTACGCCGGGTTGCACGAGCTGAGCACGTACGTGGCGCTGATGTACCGCAGCACCGAGTGGGCCCGGGAGAACGGGATGCGCCGGATCGAGTGGGGCCGGGACAATTACCGGTTCAAGGAGCGGCACGGGCTGACCGGGACCGACCTCTGGGCGCTGGTCTATGCGCCGGGCCCGCGCCCGGATCTGGCTCTCGACCTGGCCGGCATGCACCGGGTCCTCTCCGACTACATCGAGGCGCCGTGATGGGGCCGGCCCGCGGTCGGGCAGCGTTGCTGCTGATCGCGGTGATCAGCGTCAACGCCTCGTACACCGTGCTGATCCCGTTCGTGCAGGAGCTCGAGGACCGGGCTGGTGCCGGACCGGCCGACATCGCACTGACTTTCGCGCTGTTCGCGGCCGCCAAGACGCTCGCCCAACCGGTCGGTGGCTGGTGGGTCGACCGGTGGTGGCCCGGCAGTGTCGCCCTGATCTCGTTGCTGATCTGTGCCGTCGGAATCGTGATCACGGCACTGGCTCGCGACCCGGCAACCCTGTTCACCGGACGGATCGTCTGGGGGGTCGGGGAGGGCCTGGTCTCGCCGGCGCTGTACGCCGGGATGTCGGCGCTGTGCCGCCACTACGCCATCCCGACCAGTCGGATGATGGGCAACTTCGGGTCAGCGGCGGTCGCCGGATTCCTGCTCGGACCGCTGGCCGCCGGGGTGGCCGCACCGGTCGGGATCGAAGGCCTGTTCCTGGCCGGGGCGGCGCTCACCGTGGTGACGGCGTTCGGCCTGCTCTACGCCATTCCTCGAGGCACTCCGGCGGACCCGGACCCGGCGTCCCAGCCGGATCTGGTACCGACGGTGCCGCCGGCCGCGACGGTGGTGACCAGCGTCCCGGCCGTCCAGCGCTGGTGGGTGTGGGTGCTGGTGCTCGGCGGGCTGGACCTGTTCACGTTCCTGATCTACTCGGCGCTGGAACCGGTGCTGCCGCTCTACCTCAGCGCCGAGCACGACGCCTCGGCCCGCTCGGCGATCTCCGTGGTCTTCGCTGCGGGTCTGGCCACCTCGGGTCTGAGCATCTGGGCACTCGGTCGCTGGACCGGGGCGGTGCCGCTGCTGAGCTTGGTGATGTTCGGACTGGGGTTTCTCGCGATCGGGCTGACCGGGCTGGCCATCAGCGCCGCGGTGCTACCGGTCGCGGCCTGGTTCGTGGTCTTCATGGTGGGCTACTCGCTGCTGTTCCTGACCGCCCGGCGGGGCATCCTGGAACTCAAGGCGGCGGCGACGCACCAGGGCAAAGCCTTCGGGCTGTTCGGCATGGTCTCGGATGTCGGCAACATCCTTGGGCCGCTCGTCGGGGTATTCCTGTACCAACTCACCGGACGGGTGGCCTTCGTACTTCTCGGCGCGCTCAGTGGTTTGCTGCTGGCGGTGCTGGTTGGCGTGGCGCTCCGGGGAAGACGTTCCGGGCCCGCTGCCGTGGTTCCGGCGGAGACGGTGCCGACCGTGCCACCCGCCGATCGACCGGTGATTCGGCGATCCGCTCCGGCGGCGTCGACTCGGGCCCGGTAGGAGGATCTCATCAACCGCCGTCGCCGCGCACCCCCAGGACTGGTCCTCGGGGTGCGCGGCGCGTTCTGGCGTCATCCGGCGGGCGAATTCGTGCTGCGAACCGAATCGGTGAGCACGGTGAAGCTCTGCACGCTCCAGCCATCGGTCTGGATGCCGGCGAAGGTGCACTCCAGGAGTTCCTCGGCCAGAGTCCGGGCCGATTCTCGGGAAGGCAGGTCGCTGGTGGTCACCGCGAGGATGACGCCGGACGGGCTCTCCAGACATTGCAGTCGGCGAACCCGCCCGGACCAGGGGCGAAGGGTGACGAGTCGTTCCAGTTCGGTACAGATCGCGTCGACGTCCGAGGAGCTGGCAACACGGTCGGAGGGGGAGGCGACGTCGACGGTGACTGTGTACACGGGTGATCTCCTCGGTGGGAGCGGGTTCGCTGGCGGATCGCTGAGCGGCGCGAATCTACCGGTTTGCGCCGACTTGTCACCAGTGGTGGCCGTCGGCGGACACCGTCGGGGTCGGCTCCACCGGAGTGGTGCCGTCGGCGACGAACACCTGCTGCGTGGCGGGCGTGGCTGCGGTGACGGTGGTCACGGCGCCCACCGCGCCCAGCGCGGACAGCAGGGCGGCGACGGTGAGGCTGATCCGGGTGATCGAGTTGGTGGTCATCAGAAGCTCCAAAGTGATTGTCAGGAAGAGGATTCGGCGGTGGTTCTGGTGGTTCGAGTGGTTCGGGAAGTGCTTCTCCACCAGGTTCGCTGCTCAAGGCGATGGGCGTAAGCCCGCGAGGGTGTCAGCAAGCTGCAGGTCGGCCTCTTGGCCGGGAGTGGACACGTCGGGGATCGAATCGAGAGAGGAAAGGCCATGCTGGAATCCCTGGGACTGGACGGGACGACCACGTCCGCTTACCGGATCTGGCTGCGCAACGCCACGCTGACCATCGCCGAGGTTGCGCAACAGCTAGATGTCAGCCAGGACGTCGTTCAACGGGCTCAGCAGGTGCTCCTTGACCGCGGACTGCTGCTGGTCTCCTGGGAGGAGCCCGGCCGGCTGGTGCCGGTCAATCCCGGCATCGCCGTCGAACGGATCTACCAGGAGGAGCAACTCAGGCTGGCGCAGCAGCAGAAGGAGCTGCTGGCGGCCCGGGCCGGGCTGACCGACCTGGTTCAGGACTACGCGAGTGGGGTCGGAAGCCGTTCCGCCACCGAGTCGGTCGACCACCTCGAGGGGATCGATCGAATCCGGTCGACGATCGAGGAGCTGAGTTCCACTGCGCAGCGCGAGGTCCTGGCCATGCACCCGTCCCGGGAGCACTCGGTCGCGGCCCTGGCCGAGGCGCTCGCGCTCGATATCAAGGCGATCGAGCGCGGTGTATCGCTGCGGTCGATCTACAGCGACAGCAGCCAGCTCGACGCCGCCACCGTCGACTATCACGCCGCCGTCACCAAAGTTGGCATGCAGGTGCGCTGTGCGCGCTCGGTGCCCACTCGAATGCTGATTTTCGACCGCAGCTCGGGGATCATTCCGCTGCACGTGAGCGACACCGGAGAGGCCGCGATCGTGGTTCGCGGCGAGGCGCTGGCCGCCATTCTGGT
>DATINJ010000266.1:0-8027 GCA_035474375.1 Kineosporiaceae bacterium
CACCCGCGCGCTGGCACCCGCCAGGCCGGTGGTGATCGCCTCGTCGCTGGCCGGGCGCGGCTGGCCAACCGGCGCGTGGACGGCGGGCAGGCGGCCGGCTGGGTTCAGGGCCGCGGTGCCGTCCGGGTTCGGCGGCAGGAGGCCCTCGGTCCACATCCAGGCGTAGAAGCTGATCAGGGCGCTGCGCGCGGACTTTCGGGTGTTCGGCGCCCAGCTCGGGCGGGCCAGGAATTCCAGGATCCCCGCCCGGGTCGCAGCCGCCGGCCACTTGCAGGTGCGCGCCCAGCGGGTCAAATAGTAGGTCCAGAGGCGGATGGTCGTGGCCGCGATCCCTGCTGCGGCCTGCTCGGTGCGCCAGTTTCTAAGCGCGATGTCCCAGGTCAGATTGACGCCCGGGATGGTGTTGCTTCCGGTGATCATGATTTGACCCTGCTTCATGCTGTAACAGCATTCGGGAAGTTCAGGATCACCGGTCTGAACGTCCGATGGGGCTCTTGGCGTGTCGCTGGCTGGCTATCCCCTGGACGTGGGTCGCGCAGCGGAATCACGTTCGGGTATGCGGGCAGCTCGGGGACCCGGGGCATCGAGGGCAGATCGGGCACCGCCCTGAGCTGTGACGTCGGGTAACCGAAGGGTTGCTGGTTCAAGTCCAGCCGGGGGAGCGCACCAGCCGCATCGGTGGCTGACTTGGGGTCGACTTTCGGCAGTAGTTCGCCGGGGTCGACCCCAAGTGCGTTTGCGGCATACAACAGTTCGGTAACGGACCACGGGACTTGGCCGCGCAGTTTCTTGCTGAGCACCGATTGGCTGATGCCGATCTTGGGTGCCAATTTCGTCTGGCTGATGCGCTTGAGGAACATCGTCTGGTGGATCTTCGCGCCCAGAAGCGCGTCCGCGCTCAGGACCGGATCCCCCGCAGGATTCGTCGTCATGAGTGACATCGTCTGACATTCACTGACAGCAAGTCAAGACACTCAGCTACGAAATATTCATGACATGACTTGACAGTGATCATGGCGGGGCACTAAACCTCTGCTTATGCACCCCATGACTGAAGCCGCACAGGGTGACTACCTGACCCTTGAGCAAGCGGCAGACCTTCTCCACATCCACCAGCGAACGCTGCTGCGCTACGAAGACCAGGGCCGGATCCGCAGCGGCCGTCTCCCCGGCGGTGGTCGCCGCTACCTCGAGTCCGAGGTCCGGGCCTTGATCACCCTGCCACCGGTGCCTGTTGTCGAGTCGGGCGGCGCAGCCCCGACGGTGACGCCGTGATCCCCACCCAGACCACCCGCACGTCGGCTTCCCCCGTGGCCGATGTCCGGGAGGGTGCGAGCCCCTCCGCTCGCACCGGGGTGGCCTGGCCGGTGAACCCCCCCACCGAGCCCGGCCGCCCCGCCCAGACGTGCAGCCAGTGCCGACGGACGGCACCCGCCAAGGTCACGATCAACCTGCCCGGCTACCGGTGGCGTCTCTGCGCGACCTGCGTCAGTCGCGGCGATAAGACGACTGAACTGGCTCCCGTCGACTGCGAGCACCGGTTCTCCCGCCGCAGCACCGACGGCACGACGTGCATCGACTGCTTCGAGCCGCTGCCGGGCCCGCCCGAGCGGGACGTCGAGCACCTGCGCGACTGCGGGCTCTGCCGGGAGACCGGGCGCGCCCGGATCTCCTCGGTCCTGTCCATCGCGTTCATCGTCGTCGTCCTGCTCGGCCTGGCCGGCGCGACCGGCAAGCTCGGTGCATTCATCCGCTGGCTGCCGATGCCGGAACCCGTGCTCAACGGGTACCCGCTGGCGGTCCTGCTCGTGGTCTACGCCGGGGGCTGGTGGCGGATGCTCGGCGCGACCACCACCCCGCACGAACCCGACGAGCTGACCGCCCGCCGCCGGCTACCGCGCGGCACCGAGCCGCTGGTCGGCGCGACCTGGCCCGAGCCGGTGGAGTTGTTCCCGGGTGATCTGGCCCGCCGGGTGCGCCCTGTCGTGCCCCGGCGCGTCAACTACCCGAACCCGCCGTTCGGCGACCTGCACCCCGACCCCGAAGAGGTCCGCCCGACCCTGCTGCCGATCAACACGGAAGGACGGGTGCGGTCATGACCGGATGGAAGGGATTCCGCAAGGAGTGGGCCGGGTTCCGCCTGGACTCCTTCGTGCTCTTCGCCCGCATCGACCGGTGGCAGCTGTCCCTCACCGCGTGGATCGACCGCCTGGGGCGCGGCGACCGCCCGGGCCCGTCCGAGGACACCGCGGCGATGCAGCCGGAGATGCCCCGGTGAGCGCCGTCACGTCACCGCCGCTGCTGGACGCTGACCGGCCTCGCGTGGAAATCCCCGCCTGGGTCCTGGATGCCGTCCTGGCAGACCTCCGGTGTGATCTCGACAGGGCCCGCACGGAGCACGCGATCGCCGCGCCCCCCGGGTCGTCTGAGGCGCAGCTCGGTGACGCGCTGGAAGAGACATGGCGGGCCATGCGCCCGGGCGCGTCGGCGCTGCTCGACTGGGCTGGTACCCGATGAGCGCGAAGCCGGACGATACCGCTGAGCGGATCGAGGCGGCCCTGGCGTTCTACCGCCAGGGCGCGCCGGCCGAGGCCACCAAAACGACTGACACCGCTGGCTTTCTCGCCGTGCTCGCCCTCGCCGTCATCGAAGGTCACACCCGCGACGCCGACGACGCCACGTTCGTCGCGATCACCCGCGCTGTCCTCGCCGAGCGTCATGCCGCTTGGAAAGCGGCTGGCTCCCACTGACTGGCGGGCGGCGAACCATCGGCCCCGACGCCTTGGCGCTGCCCGCCCACCACGTGGCGCGGTCGGGCTCACCCCTAGAGAGCCCGACCGCGCCGGAAAGCATCCCACCCAAACCCCGAAGGAGCACATCGTGCCCACAACTGACCGTGCCACCTCAGTCGAGGTCCGTCGGATCCTGCGCCGGCTGAATGAACTACGAGTCGCGCTCGATGCACATGACCCGCAGTTCGATCGGCGAGCGGGTGTCGCCGCGACCGCGCTGTTGATGGCCGGGGAAGAACTCGACATGGCGGGAGTCAGCATGCCCGGGGCCATGCACGACCCGGTACCGGCCAGGGCCACCCCGTCCGGATCGCTGACCCTCGACATGGGCCGGGCCCGGTCCCTGACCATGCGTGAGGCGTTGGGTCAGTTCCTTGAAAACCGTTACCGGGCAGGCGCGCAGATGCCGGTGAGCCAGTGAAGCGCGCAGATCACTATCTGGTCGCCGAGCAGCTGCTCGAGCAGGCCAGCGAGGACCAGGACAAGGCCTCGCGCGAGACGTCGATCACCAAGCGCGCCCACCTCCACGGCGAGATCCGGCTCTACCTGCGGGCCGCGCAGATCCACGCGCAGCTGGCCTGCGCCGGGCCCGGGGTCGAGCAGGAGGTCGCCGACCTGCTGAAGCGGGCCGCGCCGTCGCAGGCCGAACGTCAGACCGCCCGCCGGCCACTGCCCACCGTCCTGAGCGGCGAGCAGTCGTCGACCGCATTCCGGCCGAAACCTGGCCCGCCACCGCACGCCGCTGGAAAGGAGAGGTCATGACCGACATCAAGCTGGCCGCGCACGGCACCTCGACCGCCGATCGCAGCGGCGACTGGCGGGACCAGGCAGTGTGCCTCGGCAAGGACCCAGAGCTGTGGTTCCCGATCGGGAACACCGGCCCCGCCATCCTGCAGATCGAGACGGCCAAGGCGTGGTGCCGCACCTGCCCCGTCATGTCGACGTGCTTGCGGTGGGCGCTGGACACCGGGCAGGACGCCGGTGTCTGGGGCGGCCTGTCCGAGGACGAGCGGCGGGCGCTGAAGCGCCGCAACGCCCGGGAGCGGGCTAGGGGCTTCGCGAGGCCGCAGACGGTGCGGGAACCGCGCGGTGGGTTCGTCCCGGCCGAGCCCACCCGGGAGATCATCGCTGCCGCGCTGGCCCGGGAGTGGACGCTCAAGGCGGTAGCCGACGCCATCGGGGTCCGGTACCAGACGTGCGCGGACATCCTCAAGCGGCGGACCGAGAGCGTCACCGGGGCGACCGCCCGGAAGGTCGCTGATGCTGACCTGTCCGGGCCGCCGCCGGTGCCGGCCGAAACGCAGACGGCGGGGCGGTGCTGATGGCCCGCTCTGATCGTCAGGCTGCGCTGGCCGAGGCTGCTGGTCGGCTCAACGTCGCGGCCGACGTCGCAGAGGAGGTGGTGTTCCTCGAGGCCGGCCCGGACGAGAGCGAGGACCTGGTGGCCGATGCGGTCATCGTCCCTCCGTGGCGCACCGTCCTCGGCCCGGATGAGCCGATCCGGATCACCCGCCCTGGCGTCTACGACCTCACCGCGGCCGAGTACCACGACGTCAAGGTCACCGGCGAGTGGTTCTCCAACTCCGACGCCAAGAAGCTGCTCGCCACGTGCCCCGCACAGTTCGACTACGACCGCAGGCATGGGGTCCGGAAGATCAGCGATGCGTTCGATCTCGGACATGTGTGGCACGCGGTGATCCTCGGGAAAGGCGAGGCGTACCAGGTGTTCGAGCCCAAGAAGCTCGACGGCCGGACGAAGGTTGGCAAGGAGCAGAAGCTGGCCGTCGACGAGGCTCGGGCGGCTGGGATCACCCCGATCTACGGCGACCAGTTCGCCCTAATCGAGGCGATGGCCGAGGCAGTGAAAGCGGACCGGGTCGCGTTCGACCTGATGAACCAACCAGGCAGGCAGGAAGTCTGCTTGTTCTGGCGTCAGAAGATCAAGGTGACGAACCCGAACAACAAGCTGTACGGGCAGATCGTCACGGTGCAGCGGCGGGCGATGATCGACCACCTACCCGACATGCCGGCCGAGGGCGAGACCGTCACCCTGGTCGACGGGAAGACGGCGGACGAGGTGAAACCGGACGACGGCCTGCGAAAGAAGATCTACGACTACGCCTATCACCGGCAGGCCGACACGTACGCGGCCGGGGTTGAGGCGTTGTTCAACCGTGACGCCGAGGTCGTGTTCATCATGCAGTCGAAAAAGCCTCCCTACCTGATCGTTCCGGTCGACCTGGACACCCCGGCCATGTTGATCGCGGCGGCCGAGAACCGGGAGGCACTGGAGCTGTGGGCGGAGTGTGTCGCTACCGGTGAATGGCCCGGATATGTCAAAGGTCGTGCTACGTCAGGGGTTCCGGCGTGGATCGAGAGAATGCATGAGGACGAGATGGTGATCAGCTAATGGACATGACCAAGTCGATCGAGCCTCGATCCGACCAGTTGAACGCGGAAGACCTGCTCTCTGGACCCCGGACCTTCACCATCACCGACGTCCGCGAAGGATCCGCCGAGCAACGGGCCCGAGTGTTCCTCGCGGAGGGTCCCGAGGGCCGGCCATGGATCCCGAACGTGACGATGTGCCGGCTGATGGTGCTCGGTTGGGGCCAGGAATCGGATGACTGGCACGGCAAGCGGGTGACCCTCTACCGCGACCCTGACGTGAGGTTCGGGCGGGACCAGCCAGGAGGGATCCGCATCAGTCACATGTCCGGGATCAGGAAGCCGTTGACGGCGAATCTGACAGTAACAAGAGGGAAACGGGAACCGTACCGGGTTGAGCCGTTGTCTGATCAGGTGCCACCGGCGAAGGTTCCGGGGCCGATGGATCAGCTGGTGTGGGCGATGAACGCGGCGGGGGTCGACCGTAACCCTGCCGCACGGTTGACCTACTGCCGGGACATCGTGCAGCGCGAGCTCGCGTCGGCGAAGGACCTGACACCCGATGAGGTGGCCAAGGTCATCGCAGCATTGGCCGGCAATCAGCCGCCGACTGATGCCGAGGCCAACTCGGACGGCGGGGTGCCTGAGCGCGACCCGGCCGAGCCCTCCGACGCGGAATGGGAGCGGATGCAGGGAGGTGGCCAGGATGCCTGAGCTGCAGGAGTTCAAGTTGACGTTCGGCATCCGCTACCGGCACGAGGAGCACCCGCTGTTCCCCGCCGCACACCCGGACGGCTATGTCACGGTGCTGGCCCCGACGTACGAGGACGCCCGCGACGTCGTCATCAACCGGCTCGGGCGCCAGTGGGCGTTCCTGTACATGCCGGGCGACCTCAACGAGAAGTACTGCCCGCGAGGCGAGATCGACCGGTGGACGGCCGAGCCCGAGGGTGTGCCCGCATGATCGGCACCCTCTGGCTACTCGCCCAGTGGGCCGCCCTGGCGGTCGTCGCAGCCGGCGTCATCTTCCACCGGTGGACCGGGTGGGCAGCGCGGCCCTGGTGGTACGCCGTCGCCGTCCTCACCGCCGTCAACACAACCTGGCAGTGCCTCGTCGCTGGGCGCACGACGTGGGCCGCCTCGTACTCGGTGGCCGCGTTGATCGCCCTGGTGGGCATGGTCCTCGCCGCCCGCCGGGAGCGCGCCCAGCCCCGCCACGTCGAGAACTGGAGCCGATGGACATGAGCGAACCCGTAGACATTGCAACGCAACTCGTGCGCGAGTTCGCCGCGCTGAACACGGCGACCGAGCGCGCACACCAGGCGATCGCCGACATGCGCGCCGAACGGAAACTGCTGTCCTCACTGCTGATCGAGGTCCGGGAGGCCGTGCAGCAACGGGCCGAGACGATGATCGAGGCGGCGCTTACCCCGGCGTTGGAGCTGCTTGGCGAGAAGACCAAGGAGGCGATGGACCGCTCGGTTGAGCGGGTCGGTCAGCAGATCGACCACTACCTCGAGTTGGCCCTCGGCCAGGACGCCCTAGCGAAAGCCAAGGGCTACGAGCCGATCCCCGACCTGATCGCCCGCGTGAAGCGGGAGGGTCGGGCGTGAGGGCCAGCCGGGAGCGCGCCGTCGCGCGAGCCGCGCTCAAGGCCGCCGGCCGGTCGCTCGACCCCAATGCCGTCGACAACCTCACCCGCGCCGCCAGGGAGTTCAGCCGGCCCCGCGCGGAGAACACCCCCCGCGAGGACGGAGGCCGCCTCGAGACTGCCCTCGGGCTGCTCGCCGGGATCGTGGCCGGCCTGCTCGTGATCTGGCGGTGGCTGCGATGACCCCGCAGATCGCGGCACTGCGCAAGCCCGGCACGTGGGTGCTGGCCATCGTCCTGGTCGGGTTCGCGCTGGCCGGTGTCCGCTGTGGGGACACGACCTTCCCGCACGGCCGGATCAGCCACCAGGTGGTGATCGACCGATGAGCGCCCGCATCCAGCTGCGGCGGATCAAAGGCTGGCGCAAGCCGGAAGGCGCCGTCGTCGTAGCCCGGCCGACGAAGTGGGGAAACCCGTTCATCCTGCGCGACCAGACCATGGGCCTGGTGCAAGAGCCCGGCATCGGTGGTGACCGTGAGTGGGACTACGAGGGCCGGATCAGCGCGCCCGAAACCAGCCACGACTTCTACTTCGGCGACGGCAGGATCGTCCACTGCTGGAACCGGTGGGCAACGCGCACCGAGGTCGTCGAACTGTTCCGCCTCACGCTCACCGAACCAACGGTGTCCATGCGGATGGCGTACCCGAGCAAGGGCGGCCGGTTCGCCAAGGTGACCGTCGAGGACATCCGCCGCGAACTAGCGGGGAAAGACCTTGCCTGCTGGTGTGATCCGGATGTGGCCTGCCACGCGGATGTCTTGCTGGAGCTGGCCAACGGGGGTGGCTCATGACCGCTCAGGAATGGACGCTGCCGCTCGCGTTCACCAAACCGCTGAACATGAACGACCGACCATCCATCAGCGTCGGCGCGATGCACATGCGCCGCAAGGAGATCAAGGCTTGGCGTGCTCACGCCCGAGACCTGGCCTCGGCCGCCAACATCCCGATGCTGGCCCGGTTCACCGCCGTCCTGCACTACCAGCCCATAGACAACCGCAAACGCGACACACACAACCTGTCCCGCGCGCTCAAGCCCCTCGTCGATGGCCTGGTCGACGCCGGCGTCTGCGTGGACGACGACACCAAGCACTACTGCGGCACCGAACCGGTGATCCACGAAGCCCGCAAGCCACGCCAGCCCGGCCGGTTGTGGCTGGTCGTCATCGACCTTGGCCACCTACCGGGTACCCAGACGAT
>DATINJ010000267.1:0-9607 GCA_035474375.1 Kineosporiaceae bacterium
CAGCGCTGGGCGGTCCGCCGCCGGATCGTCGAAGTCGTGAAGAGTCACCCGGTCAGCACCATCTACGTCACCCACGATCAGGAGGAGGCGATGGCCGTCGCCGACCGCGTGGCCCTGCTCAACTCCGGCACGGTGGTCCAGGCCGGTACGCCACGCTCGCTCTACTCCCGACCGGTCAACGTCTTTGCCGCCTGCTTCGTCGGATCCCCGACGATTGGCCTGCTCCCGGCCCGCCCGGTGATCTCCGGCGGGGTGGCCGGATTCCGGGTCGGCGCTCGAACACTCCCGCTGTGGCGGCCGCTACCTTCCGGGCTGGTCGACCTGGTGGACCAGGACGTCGTCCTCGGGGTCCGCCCGGAACATGTGCAGGACGCCCGGACCGGCAACGATCCGAGCGTGGTGACGATGCCGGCCACCGTCGTCCTGGTCGAGGAGACCGGGCCGGACGCCATCGTGACCCTCGAGGTGGCGGCGGCCGCCGTGACCACGCCCGGATCCCGGCCCTGGGAGACCGGGGCGGAGGGCCGAGCGCGGCTGCGTTCCCGTTTCGCCCGGGATACCTCGGTGCGGCCTGGCGAGACAGTACCGATATCGGTGGATGTCAGCCGAGTGCATGTCTTCGACCCGGTGACCGGCCAGGCCTTGCATCATCCGGAAGACTCGGACCAACCGGCCCGCTGACGATCTACTGACCAGCCCCTGGCAAACCAGCTTCCGGTAAGGCAATGATGTGCGCATGACCATTCAGGAGGCCATCTCTGAGCAGCGCTCCGCGACCCTTGACGCCGTGCTGGCGGATCTCGGGCGAGGCGAGGCCGTCTGGGCGGCGACGCCGGTGGCCGCGCGGGGTGAACTGCTGGCTCGGGTGCACGAACTGACTGGGCGGCACGCTCAGGCCTGGGTTGACGCGGCCGCGGTGATCAAGGGGTTGCCGGCCGATTCCCCGCTGCTCGGCGAGGAATGGCTGTCCGGGCCGTACGGCGTGCTCAACGGCGTTGCCGTGTTGATCGAATCCCTGACGGCGCTCCAGGGCGGTGGCAGTCCGGTTGACGGGTACGCGTTCGGTCGTGCTCCGGGTCACCGGGTGACGGTGAAAACCCTGCCGCACAGCTTGTTCGACCAGATTCTGCTCAGCGGCTTCAGCGCCGAGGTCTGGCTGTCGCCGGGCGTGGACGAGGCCACCGTACGCAACCGTGCAGGCCTGGCGGAGCGGGAACCCAGTGCCACGCACGGGATCGCGGTGGTACTCGGGGCCGGCAATGTCAGCTCGATCCCGCCGCTGGACGTGCTCTATGAGCTCTACGCCAACAACCGGGTCGTGGTACTCAAGCTGAACCCGATCACCGACCCGCTTTTCGCCGTCCTCACCAGCGTCTTCGAGCCCTTGATCGAGCACGGGGTGGTCCGGATCGTCACCGGCGGGGCAGACGTCGGCGAGTACCTGGTGCACCATCCGCAGGTCGCACATGTGCACATGACCGGCAGTTCGGTGACCCATGATGCGATCGTCTTCGGGACCGGCCCGGACGGCGCGCGGCGCAAGGCCGAGAACCGGCCGCGGCTGACCAAGCAGATCACCAGTGAGCTCGGCGGTGTGTCGCCGACGATCGTGCTGCCCGGCGCTTGGTCCAAGGCAGACCTTCGGTTCCAGGCCGAACACCTGGTGACCCAGCGCCTGCACAACGGCGGGTACAACTGCATCGCCGGACAGGTGGCGGTGCTCAGCTCCGACTGGGCGCAGAAGGATGAATTCATCGCCGAGGTTCGGGCCGCGCTGAACCGCGCGCCAGGCCGGCCTGCCTACTATCCAGGTAGCGATCAACGGGTGGCCAGTGCGCTCCAGGCGTACCCGGCGGCCGAGCGGCTCGGGCCCGACGGCGGCCGGGTTCTGATCCGGCCGTCCACCGCCGAGGATCGTGAATTCCTGCTCAGGACGGAGTTTTTCGCTCCCGTGCTCGGGATCATCGAATTGCCTGGTACCGGTCAGGCGTTCCTTGATGCGGCGGTGAAGACGGCGAACGACGATTTCGTCGGGACGCTCGGGATCAACCTGATCGCTCGACCCAGCACGCTCAAGGAACTCGGTGCCGGGTTCGAGGAAGCCCTGGCCCGGCTGCGGTACGGCTGCATTGCCGTCAATGCCTGGACCGCGGTCGGTTTCCTGACCGCCACCGCGAGCTGGGGAGCGTTCCCCGGTCACACGATTGAGGACGTGCAAAGCGGGATCGGCGTCGTCCACAATGCCTTGCTGCTGGAGAACCCGGAGCGAACCGTGGTCCGCGGGCCCTTCCGGCCGTTTCCTCGTTCGTTGCTGAACGGCGAGCTCTCGATCTTGCCCCGGCCGCCGTGGTTCGTCACCAACCGCACGGGCACGACCACAGGCCGAGCGTTGACCGAGTTCGCCACCAAGCCGGGCTGGGCCCGGCTGCCGAAGATCCTGGTCTCCGCGCTGCGTGGCTGATCAAGCACGCGGGCGCTGAAGGGCTCTAGCCCTGAAGCGCACCAACCGCTGCTGCGACGATCGTGTCGGCATGTTTTTCGATGGTCCGCCGCATCGCGAGCGGATCGTGGAGCTCTTGGCAGGTCGGGGTCAGCGACTCCATCGCCGCGCGGATTGCTCCGAACGCCGCGTGGGCTCGTAGCACGCGAGCGGCGTCCGGGTCCGGCCCGGCGATCAGCATGACCAGCCGGGTCTGCTTCTCCGTCAGTCGCCAGCGGCCCTCCTCGATGCGCAACACCACGGGGTCGCTGAGTGTGGTTGCGAGGTTGGGCGCGTTCTGGGCAAGGACGGTGACGAACTGGCGAAGCAGTTCAACCGGGTCGGTGCCGGGGTTCGCCTCCGCCGATTCGATGAACGCTTCGATCGCTCGGATGGTAGGGGCGACCAGAGCGTCGAGGACGTCGTCCTTGCAGGTGAAGTGGTAGTAGAGCGCGGCCTTTGTCATGCCCAGGCCGTCCGCGATGTCGCGGATCGAGGTCCCGGCATAACCGTGCTCGCGAAAGAGTTCGGTAGCGATGTTGAGGATTCGCTGCCGGGTATCTGCGGGTGGGGTCGGTGTCTGCGGGGTCACACAGTGAGATTACCTCAACTTACTTGACGATCGTTAAGTTCCTGCCTACGGTGCTAAACGATCGATCAGTAAGCACGCTGTCGCAGCCCAGCCGAGGATTCATCATGAAACGCTCGCTCTCCATGAAGCAGGCTTCGCTTGCTCGGGTGCATCCGCGCGGCGGGGTGCTCGGCCAGGTCGCCCTGGTCGCGGTTGCCTGGGTGTTCTATTCCTTCGCTCGTTCGTTGTCCGGGGACGACGTCGCGCAGGCCGTTCGCAACGGTCGACTGCTGCTCGACTGGGACCAAGCGCTCGGGTTCGGGTGGACGCTGAACCTGAACCAGTGGGCCACGGCCCATGCCTTGGTCGCGGTCCCCTTCGCCTTCGAGTACGCATCGCTGCACTACATAGTCACTCCGCTGGTGCTGGTCTGGCTGTGGCGACGGCGGCCAGAGGCCTATCGTTCGGCACTGACCGCCCTGCTGGTGATGAGCGCGATCGGGCTCACCTTCTACATCTTGCTTCCGGTCGCCCCACCGCGCTTACTGCCGGATGCCGGCTGGGTAGACACCATGAAGTCGTGGTCTCACGTCGGTTGGTGGGGTGGGGCGGCGAGCGCCCCGGCCGGATTCGAGCACCTCACCGACCAGTACGCGGCGATGCCGAGCCTGCACGTCGGCTGGGCCGTCTGGTGCGCCTGGGCTTGGCGTAACTCCTCCAGTGCCCTGGTCCGGCGGTTCGGCTGGCTCTACCCGGCGAGCATCGCGACCGCCGTCGTCCTGACCGCCAACCACTACGTCCTCGATGTTGCGGCCGGGGCACTGATCGCGATCACCGTCTGCAGCCTGGTGCCGCGACTGATGACCACCAGGCGGCGTTCCGGCGGTGTGCGGCCGACCACTTCGATCGGAGCGCTGCCGACCTGACGTCCCGATCGAGGCCTTCGATCATGGCTCCGGGGTGGGGCCGCGGTCCTGGTCTTCGTCCGCGTCCGCTTCGTCCGCCCTTCCGGTGGCTTCGTCAACGGAACCAGGAGCTTCGCCCTCTACGGCGTCCGGGTCGATCAGGTCCTTCTCGGACAATGCCTTAGCAGCGGCCTTCCCTTCGTCGATGGTCTTGGCCAAGCTCTCGAGTCGTTCGTCGCTCTCGGTCATGCCAGCATCCTCGGACTGATTGGTCAAGATCACGACCGCACGGTGATGTCAGACTTGGACTCGTGACCGGAATCGGGGCGGGACCGAGGCAAGAACCAGCGTTCGATGCGGTTTTGGTGATGCTGCGCGAGCGGGGTGCGGAAACGATCGAGCACCCGGGTGGCACATTGCTGGCACATCTGATCCGGATCTTCGAGCGCCTCGCGGGGCACGGCGCGAGTCGCGAACTCCAGTACGCAGGTCTGGCCCATGCCGCGTATGGCACGGATGGATTCGACGTCGCCCTCCTCAGCCATCTCGACCGGGAGCCGTTGCGCGCTCTGGTCGGCTCGGAGGCGGAATTGATGATCTATCGCTATGGCGGCTGCGACCGCTCGCGCACCTGGTCAGAGCTGGCAAGAACGAAGCAGGTCTGGAGCCGGTTCGATCGCAGCGTCGACCTGTTGGCCCCGGCTGACCTGCGAGCCTTCGTCGACTTGAGCATCGTGAATGAGCTGGACGTCCTCGAGCGGGCCCCGGCGATCGCCGAAAAGCATGGCCAGTACTTCCGCGATCTGTTCGCCGGCTGGCGCCCGCTCGCGTCGCCACAGGTGATGGCCGACGCGGCCGCGGTGCTGTCCAGGATACCTGGCGGAACGTCTGATTCTGGCTGTACCGGAAGGGAAACCGATGGATGATCTGAATGAGGACGAATCCGCGATCGTCCGCCTGGTTCGCGAGTTCGTGGACCGGGAGGTGAAACCGGTTGCTCGAGAGCTGGATCACGCGAATACGTATCCGACGAAGCTGATCCAACAAATGAAAGAGCTCGGCATCTTCGGCCTGGTGATTCCCGAACCTTGGGGGACCGTGCGGGTCAGCACACCTTGCTATGCGGCGGTCACCGAGGAACTGGCGCGCGGTTGGATGAGTCTGGCCGGGGCCATGGGTGGACACACGGTAGTCGCGAAACTCCTTCTCGCCTATGGTCGGCAGGATCAGCAGGACCGCTACCTGCCGAGAATGGCGACCGGCGAGATCCGGGCCACGATGGCGCTGACCGAGCCGAGCGGCGGCTCCGACCTGCAAGCCATCCGGACGACCGCCCGTCGGGACGGCGACGACTACGTGATCAATGGATCGAAGACCTGGATCACGAATGCTCGAACCTCGCAGCTGATCGCATTGCTGTGCAAGACCGATCCGGCGGCGCTGCCTGCGCACCATGGGATCAGCATCCTGCTGGTGGAAAAGGGGCCCGGGTTCTCGCTTTCCCGAGATCTGCCCAAGCTGGGCTATCGGGGAGTGGAGAGCTGCGAGCTGTCCTTTGACGACTTCAGAGTTCCCGCCGACACTCTGCTGGGAGCTGCTGAAGGGCAGGGATTCGGCCAGATGATGCGGGGTTTGGAGATCGGCCGGATCCAGGTCGCGGCCCGCGCGGTCGGGGTCGGCCGGGCCGCGCTGGAGGATTCCCTCCAGTACTCGCAGGAACGGGAGAGCTTCGGCAAGCCGATCTGGCAGCACCAATCGATCGGCAACTACCTGGCCGACATGGTCACGAGTCTGACGGCGGCCCGGCAACTCGTACGGTTTGCCGCCTGCCGCTACGACAGTGGGGAGCGCGCCGACCTGGAAGCCGGGATGGCGAAGCTGTTCGCCTCGGAAACGGCAATGCAGATCACGCTCAACGCGATCCGGATCCACGGCGGGTACGGTTACTCCACGGAGTTCGACGTCGAGCGCTACTTTCGCGATGCTCCGTTGATGATTGTTGGCGAGGGGACGAACGAGGTCCAGCGCACCGTGATCGCCCGCCAGCTGGTCAAGCGCAACTCGGTGGCACCGTGACCGGGCGTCCACTCGAAGGCATAACTGTCGTTGCGCTCGAGCAAGCCGTCGCCGTGCCCTTCGCCACCCGGCAACTGGCGGATCTCGGCGCCCGGGTGATCAAAATCGAACGCCCGGACGTCGGTGACTTTGCCCGCGACTACGACCAGACGGTAAAAGGGCAGGCCAGCTACTTCGTTTGGCTCAACCGAGGCAAGGAGAGCGTCGCGCTGGACATCAAAAACCCGGCCGATCTGGCGCTACTCACCGAACTGATCGCTCGGGCGGACGTTTTCGTGCAGAACCTCGGCCCCGGCGCGGTCGAGCGACTCGGGTTGGACGCTCAGACCCTGCGCGCCCGCCATCCACGCCTGATCACCTGCTCGGTGTCCGGGTACGGCCCCGAAGGGCCCTACCAGCACAAGAAGGCCTACGACCTGCTGATCCAATGCGAGGTCGGGCTGCTCGCCGTCACCGGCACCCCGGAGGAGCCGGTGAAGGCCGGCATCTCGGTGGCCGACATCGCCGCCGGGATGTACACCTACACCGGCATTCTCACCGCGCTATACGAACGCCAGCGCACCGGTGAGGGCAGCACCTTGACGGTGGCGATGCTCGACGCGCTCGGCGAGTGGATGACCCAGCCGATGTACTTCTCCGGGTACGGCGGCCAACCTGCCCGTCGCACCGGGGCCCGACATGCGTCGATCTCTCCGTACGGCCCCTACACCGCTGGTGACGGCTCGGCGGTGTTCCTCGGTGTGCAGAACGATCGGGAATGGGCAGCGCTGTGCCGACAGGTGTTGAAGCGGGACAGCCTGATCGCCGATCCTCGATTCCAGGGCAACCTGGACCGAGTGGCCCACGATGCCGAGCTGACTCTGATCATCGAAGCGGCGCTCGCGGCGTTGACCGCTGACGAGGCGGTGGCGTTGCTCGATCGAGCTGGGATCGCCAACGCCCGCCTGCGCACACCCGAGGAGTTCGCCGAGCATCCCCAACTGGCGGCGCGTGATCGCTGGCGAGAGGTCGACACGCCGGGCGGCCCGGTGCGGGCATTGCTGCCGCCGGTCACGGTGGCCGGTTGGGTGCCGTCGATGGGCCCGGTGCCGGCGCTCGGCGCGGATACCGAGGCGGTACGCCGCGAGCTGGGGCTGGCATGAGTCACCTGCAGCGCACCGAGGTACTGGTCCCCGGTCCAGCCATCGGGCTCGCCGGTCTGCTCGACATCCCGCTGCCCGATCTCGAGACCGGCCTGCCGTTGCTCTGGCACTGGCTCTACCTCCTCGACCGACCCGCGCAAAGCGATCTCGGCCCCGACGGGCACCCGATCAGAGGTGGCATCCCGATCCCGCCCGGACCGGGCCGGCGCCGGATGTGGGCCGGCGGGCGGGTGCGTACCGAGGGTGCCCTCCGCTGTGGGCACCCGGCCACTCGGCGGACCTCGATCGCCAGGGTCGAGGAGAAGACCGGCCGTTCGGGTCGGCTCACCTTCGTCACCGTGAGCCATCAGATTCTGCAAGACGATCGAATGGTCGTCGACGAAGAGCAAGACATCGTCTACCGCGACGCCGGGGCCTTGCCGGTGGTCTCCGGTTCACTGGCACCAACTCAACCAGATCGGCCGGGAGGGCCGGGGGAGTGGCAGATCGACACCTCGCCGTCCTTGTTGTTCCGGTTCTCCGCGCTGACCTACAACGGGCACCGAATCCACTATGACCGGGACTATGCCCGCGATATCGAGGGATACCCGGGGCTCGTCGTGCACGGCCCGTTGCAGGCACTGGCGATGGCCGAGGCCGCCCGTCGGCACCCGAGGCTGGCCGGTGTCGATCTGTGGTTCGAATACCGCTTGCTGTCAACACTATTCGATCATCAAGGCCTGGTGGTCGACGCCATTGCGGGGGACGACGGGATCGGTACCTCGGCGTGGGACCGGACCGGCCGCCGCACCGCTGCCGGATCACTGCGGACAACCTGACCAGACGACCTTCGCAAGGGAGCCAATGATGGCTGCAACAGAGGAATTCGACGGGACCGAAGAAACCATCTTCACCTGGGGCGCGCCCCCGCTGAAGTTCGGCGCCGGGGCGATCGATGAGATCGGCTTCGAGATGCTTCAGCTGGGCGCCGCCCGGGTACTGATCCTCACCGACGCTAAGATCCATTCCCTCGGCATTCCGACACGAATCGCCGAATCACTCGCTGGGAGTGGCATTGTCGCGGAAATCTACGACGGTTGCCGGATCGAGCCGACCGACGACAGCCTGAATCAGGCAATCGCCTTCGCCCGCGGCCTTGGCCCCTGGGACGGCTTCATCGCGGTCGGTGGTGGTTCGTCCATCGATACCGCCAAGGCGGTCAATCTGATCCTCAGCGAGGGCGGCGAGCTGATGGACTACATCAACAAGCCGATCGGCCAGGGCAAAGCGCCAACCGGGCAGCTCAAACCGCTGATCGCGGTGCCGACGACGGCCGGCACCGGTTCCGAGAGCACCGCCATGTGCGTGCTTGATGTGCTGGCGATGAAGGTCAAGACCGGAATCAGTCACTGGCGGTTGCGCCCAACACTGGCCGTGGTTGATCCACGGCTGTCGCTCACCCTTTCACCGGAAGTCACAGCGGCCGCCGGGATGGATATCGTCTGCCACGCCCTGGAGTCGTATACCGCCCGCTATTACACGTCTTTCGACCGTAAGCAGGCCGACCAACGTGTGACCTACTGCGGATCCAACCCGGTTTCCGACCTCTGGTGCGAGAAGGCGCTCTCGCTGATTGCCACTGCCTTCCGGACTGCGGTATTCGACGGAGCGAACCTGGCGGCCCGCAGTGACATGATGCTCGCCGCCACCTTTGCCGGAATGGGCTTCGGCAACGCCGGCGTGCACATCCCGCACGCCAATGCCTATCCGATCGCCGGGATGGTCCAGCACTACACGCCTCCGGGATATCCGCAGGACGAGCCGATGGTTCCGCATGGGCAGGCGGTTTCGCTGACCGCTCCGGAGGCTTTCCGCTTCGGCTTTCCCAGCGCCCCGCAGCGGCATCTGCGGGCCGCAGCCTTGCTCGCTCCGAACCAGGACAAGCTCAATGATCAGAGCGAGCAGCTCCCGGCGGCCGTCATCGATCTGATGCGTGACATCGACATACCCAATGGGATCGGAGCTGTTGGCTACACCGAAGCGGACATTCCGAATCTGGTCGCCGGGACCCTGAAACAGCAGCGGCTGCTGGCCACCTGCCCGCGCCAGCCCAGCGAAGCTGACATCGCCGATATTTTCGCCAAGTCCATACAGAATTGGTGATCTCCGCCGCGGCGCCGATGGGCTGACCTGGCAGCCGCGCTTGGGCGGGATCTAGGTTTGAACGCTAGTCACGACGGATGATCATGACCGAGGCTGGCCGCCCTGCTCGGTGATCAAATAGTCGAGCGAGCGCGCGATTCCGGCCATCCCGACCCCGACCTCGTGGAGGAGCCGCCCGTGTTCTTTGAGTGTTCCCTTGATCTCGCCGACTTCTGTGCGGAGGCTGCTGATGGCCTGGCCGTGCTCTTTGAGTGTTCCCTTGATCTCTCCGACTTCTGTGCGGAGGCTGCTG